>NZ_JBFAKM010000036.1:0-85802 GCF_040655695.1 Polymorphospora sp. NPDC050346
CCCGCCCACACTGGTGGCGGGGGGCCCGGGGGGGGGGGTGGTGCGGCGGGTGGGCGGACGAGGGGCCACGGCCGGCGGCGGGGCGCTGACCTCGATCGGGGTCGACTTCGCCGACCCGGTGGTCGAGGCTTCGGTCCTGCGTGTGCGACATATGGTGCGAGTCGGGCACGCTTTGTCCTCGATCGAGCCTCGTTGGCGTGCGGCGCCGCCCGGGCGAACGGCAGCGGGCCGCGGCTAGGGGCGGAGCAGCGCGGTACGCGGTGACAAAAGGGCTATAAAGGGTGAATGGCATGGTCGTGGTCCTGGCTGACCCACAGTTACCAGGAGCAGATCGTCGCGCCCGGCAAGCAGGCCGTCCTCCTGCTGCTCGTCGGACTCGTCCTCGGCTTCGCCTTCATCCGCACCAGCACCCGACTGATCCGCGCCCAGGTCCGCTGGTGGCCCGGCAACGTGTCGGCCGGCGGGGTGCACCTGCACCACGAACTGTTCGGCGTACTGATCATGCTGGTCGCGGGCACCGTCGGCTTCGCCGTACGCACCGACGGGCCGGCCCGCGACCTGCTCGCGTTCGCCTTCGGGGTCGGTGCGGGGCTGGTGCTCGACGAGTTCGCGCTGCTGCTGCACCTCGAGGACGTCTACTGGACGCGGCAGGGCCGGACCTCGATCGACGCGGTCCTGGTCGCCGTCGCCGGCACCGGCATGCTCCTGGTCGGTGCGGTCCCCTTCGGGCTTTCCGGCATCAGCGACGCGGAGGCCTCGGCCCGCTGGCTCGCCGTGGCGGGTGTCGTGGTCAACCTGAGCCTGAGCGTCGTCACCGCGCTGAAGGGCAAGCCGTGGCTGGCGCTGCTCAGCGTGGCCGTGCCGCTGGCCGGGCTGCTGGGCGCGATCCGGCTGGCCGCGCCCGACAGCCCGTGGGCCCGGCGGTTCTACCGCGACCGGCCGGATCGGCGGCGCCGGGCCACCGTACGGGCGAGGCGGTGGACCCGGCGCAAGAACCGGCTGGTCGACCTGCTCGGCGGCCCGTTGCTGCCGCCCCCTCCCCCGGACCGCCACCCCGACGTCCCGGACTGACCCCGCGGCCGTGAGTGGAGCGCCGGCCGATCACGGAGAAACCGTGCCCGGTCCGCACGATATGTCGCGCAACAACTCCTTGATCAACGCGGCGAGCCGGCAGCCGGGGGCCGGGGCGGTCAGCTTGCTACGCGGCCGCCGGTCACGGCCAGGGTCTCGGCGGTGATGTAGCTGGACTCCTGCGAGGCGAGGAAGACGTACGCCGGCGCCAGTTCGGCGGGCTGCGCGGCCCGGCCGAGCGGGGTCTGCTCGCCGAACGACGCCACCTTGTCCGGCGGCATCGTCGCCGGGATCAGCGGCGTCCACACCGGACCGGGCGCCACCGAGTTGACCCGTACGCCCTGGCCGATGACCTCCTTGGCCAGCGCCCTGGTGAAGTTCACGATCGCCGCCTTGGTGGAGGCGTAGTCGAGCAGGTTCGGCGACGGTTCGAAGCCCTGGATCGACGACGTGTTGATGATCGTGGCGCCGGGCGGCATGTGCGGCAGCGCGGCGCGGCAGAGCCAGAACATGGCGTACACGTTGGTCTTGAAGACCCGGTCGAACTGTTCGGTGGACAGCTCCGCGATCCCGTCGACCGACATCTGGTAGGCGGCGTTGTTGACCAGGATGTCGACGCCGCCGAACTCTTCGACGGCCCGCTCGACGAGCCGGCCGCAGTGCGCCTCGTCGCGTACGTCGCCGGGGACCGGTACCGCGCGCCGGCCGGCGGCCTCGACCAGTTCCACCGTCCGCTTCGCGTCGTCCTCCTCCTCGGGCAGGTACGACAGCAGCACGTCGGCGCCCTCCCGGGCGAACGCGAGCGCGACGGCCCGGCCGATCCCCGAGTCGGCGCCGGTGACGATCGCCTTGCGGTCGGTCAGCCGGCCGCTGCCCCGGTACGTCTCCTCGCCGTGGTCGGCCTCCAGCCGCATCGCCTCGTCGGAGCCGGGTGCGGACTGCTGTTCGGCGCCCTGCGCCTGCGGCCGGGGGTACTGGGTGCGCGGGTCCTGCCGGGTGAACTGGTCGGGCATGCTCCGGATCTCCTCGTCTCGCCGGGCGGTGCCGGACGCACCGCGGTTGATCTTCTTCCTTTCCTGTCCGGACCGGTTCAATCCCCGATCCGTCACGCCGCCTCAATCCGCCGCGCCTTTTCAATCCGCCGCGCTGCCTCGATCCGCCGCCACGAGGTGGTCGAGGGTGTCGCGGCGGCGGGTCGGGGCGCGGCCGGCCGGGGCGGGCGGCTCGGCACCCGGGTCGGCCAGCGGCGGCACCGGCCGGGTCACCGGCGCGGCGCCGGTCACCGTGAGCGGCTCCCCGTGGTGGCACAGGTCGACCGACGCGTCCGGCCCGCCGCCGTCGAGGCGGTACGTCACCGAGCCGGCGGGGCTGCCGGGGCCGGTGCCGGCGGTGACCGCCACCCGCAGCCGCAGCCCGCGCCAGGCGATCGAGAACCTCAGCGCCGGCAGGTGGCTGGGCAGCCGGGGCGCGAACGACAGGCTGCCGTCGTGGTCGCGCAGGCCGCCGAAGCCCATCACCACCGCCGTCCACGCCCCGGCCAGGGACGCCACGTGCAGCCCGTCGCCGGTCTTGTCGCCGAGGTTGCGCAGGTCCTGCAACGCCGACTCGGCCAGGTAGTCGTGGGCGAGTTCGAGGTGGCCCACCTCCGCCGCCAGTACCGCCTGGCTGGACGCCGACAGCGAGGAGTCGCGTACGGTGCGCTGCTCGTAGTAGGCGAAGTTGCGGGCCTTCTCCTCGGGCGTGAACGACTCGCCGCAGCACAGCATCGCGAGGACCACGTCGGCCTGCTTCACCACCTGCTTGCGGTACAGTTCGAAGTACGGGTAGTGCAGCAGCAGCGGATAGTCGTCGGCGTCGGTGCCGGCGAAGTCCCACTCGGCGAGCCGGGTGAACCCGGCCGCCTGCTCGTGCACGCCGAGCTTGTCGTCGTACGGCAGGTGGGTCGCCGCCGCCGCGGCCCGCCAGGCGGCCGTCTCGTGCCGGTCGACGCCGAGTGCGGCGGCCCGGTCCGGGTACCGGTCGGCGGCGTCGGCCGCGGCCCGCAGGTTGCGGCGGGCCATGACGTTGGTGAACAGGTTGTCGTTGACGACCGCGGTGTACTCGTCGGGCCCGGTCACCCCGTCGAGGTGGAAGCCGCCCTCGTCGTCGTAGCGGCCGACGTGCCGCCACAGCCGGGCCGTCTCCACCAGCAGTTCGAGGCCGGGCCCGCGCGCGAACCCGGTGTCGCCGGTCGCGGCGACGTAGCGCAGCACCGCGTCGGCGATGTCGGCGTTGATGTGCAGCGCGGCCGTGCCGGCGGGCCAGTAGCCGGAGCATTCCGGGCCGCCGATGGTCCGCCACGGGAACGCGGCCCCGGCCAGCCGCAGTTCGCGCGCCCGTTCACGGGCGGTCGGCAGGTTGGCGTGCCGCCACCGCAACGCGTCCCGGACCGCGTCCGGGCAGGTGTACGTCAGCACCGGCAGCACGAAACTCTCGGTGTCCCACAGCACGTGGCCGTCGTAGCCGTTGCCGGTCAGGCCCTTGGCGGGGATCGGGGCGACGCCGGCCCGGGCGCCGGACTGCAGCACGTGGAACAGGTCGAACCGGACCGCCTGCTGCACCTCCGGGTCGCCGTCGAGTTCGACGTCGGCGAGGTCCCAGAAGTCGTCGAGCCGGGCCCGCTGCTCGGCGGCCAGCACGTCCCAGCCGGCCCGGCGCGCGTCGTCGACCGCCGCGGTGGCCTCGGCACACAGTGCGTCGACCGGCGCCGTCCCGTCCACCGCGGTGGTGGTCCACGCGTACCCGATCAGTTTGCGGATCCGCAGCGTGCCGCCGGGCGGCAGGTCGGCGGTGACCGTCGTACGCACCAGGTCCGGCCGCGCCGTCGACGTGCAGGTCACGCCGTCCGGGCCGGTGACGTCGTGGTCGACGGCCGACACGACCGGCAGCCGGCTGCGCCGCGTACGGTGCGCCAGCAGCCCGCCGGTGCGTCCGGCCCGGTGCCGTACGGCGCTCAGCGGCGCGGTGAGCGCGGTCGCGGCCCGCGGGTCGTCGCGGTCCCCCGGGGTGTCCTCGTCGGCGAGCAGGTCCGACTCGATCCGCAGCCGGACCGGGCGGTCGACGGCGGTCACCTCGTAGTCGATCGCCGCCACCGACGGCCGGGTCAGCGACACCAGCCGGGTGCTGCGCAGCCGGACGGCCGCACCGGCCGGGCTGACCCACTCCACGGTCCGCCGCAGCGTGCCGGCCCGCAGGTCGAGGACCCGTTCGTGGTGCGACAGCGTCCCGGTGCGTACGTCGAACGGCACCTCGTCCACGTACAGCCGGATCAGCTTGCCGTTCGGCGCGTTGACGACGGTCTGGCCGCGCTCGGGGAAGGCGTAGCCGCTCTCCGGATAGTCGAGGTCGTACTCCTCGTACAGCGAGTTGAGGTAGGTGCCCGGCACGCCGGCCGGATCGCCCTCGTCGAGGTTGCCGCGCAGGCCGACGTGCCCGTTCGACAGCGCGAACGTCGACTCGGCCTCGGCCAGCCAGTCCAGGTCCAGGTCGGGTTCGCGGACCTGCCACGGCTCGACCGGGAAACGCGGCCGCGCCCTCATCGGGCCGCTCCGGGCGCGGCGGAACCGGGCGGCGGGGCTGCTGCGGCGGGACTTGCCATCCGGTGGGGCCTTCCGGTCGGGTGTGATCGGTATGCCCCGGAACATCTCCACTCGCGGGCCGGCTGAATCCCACCGCCGGGCGGGTGACAGGAAACTCCCAGGTTCGCCGGCCGGCGAACCTGGGAGTTCCGGCGCTCAGCCGGCTCAGCCGGGCTTGCGGGCGACCCCGGCCCAGTAGTAGGCGGCGTTCGGGTCGGCCGGCGGTGGGCCGTCCGGCCGCCACGCCAGCACCGGCACCACGCCGGGCTCGACGAGTTCCCAGTCGCCGAAGAACCGCTCCACCTCGGTGCGGGCGCGGGGCACCAGGGTCATGCCGCCGCGGCCGGCCGCCTCGACCACCTTCGCCATCGCCGCCGGGTCGAAGTCCTGGCCGGGGTGGGTGATGACGACGTAGCTGCCGGGCGGCAGGGCGTCCATCAACGCCCGGGACGTGGCCCACGGGTCGTCCTCGTCGGCGATCAGCATCAGCATCGCGACCAGCATCAGGGCCACCGGCCGGTCCAGGTCGAGGGTGCGGGCCAGCACCGGGTCGGCCAGGATCGACGCCGGCTCGCGCAGGTCGGCGTGGATGTATTCGGTCGCGCCGGCACCGGCGTCGCCGATCAGCGCCCGGGAGTGGGCGAGCACGATCGGGTCGTTGTCGACGTAGACCACCCGGGCGTCGGGGACGCTCCGCTGGGCGACCTCGTGCAGGTTGGGGCTGGTCGGGATGCCGCTGCCGATGTCGAGGAACTGCCGTATGCCGGCCTCGCGCACCAGGTGGTCGACGACCCGGTCGAGGAACCGGCGGTTCTCCCGGGCCATCGTGCGGATGTCCGGGATCGCCTCGGCGAAGGCGGCGCCGACCGCCCGGTCGACCGCGAAGTTGTCGGTGCCGCCGAGCCACCAGTCGTACATCCGGGCCGAGTGGGCCACCGTGATGTCGACGCCGGGCGGGGCGATCTCGCGATCGGCCCGGACGTCCCGATCACCGGAGTCGTCCACTGTGGTGTCCCGCGCCGCCACCGCACCGCTGTCCTGAGCCACGATCACGCCTCCCGTCGCATCGCCGTCGATCCAGCCGACCTTAGCCGGCACTCAGTCCCGCCGGCAGCCCCGCCTGCGCACGAGACGGGCGCGGTGCGCGGACGCGGCCCGCCAGGCTAACCGGCATAGTCCCGGGCGAACTCCCTCGCGTCGATGTCCGCGTAGACGTCGTCGCCGTTCTCGTCCAGTTCGCCGACATCGTCGAACCGCCGGCTGAACTCACGGACCACTTCCAGCGGGTGGCCGACGTGGTCCGCCATCATCCGCCAGAGCGCCCTGGTCCGAACCGGATCCACCGAACCCACCCCCGCCGGGGTCACGTACGCGGTGATGCGATCGGAGTGCTCCTCCTTCACCGCCTTGCCCAGGCAGAGGGTCACCCGGCACTCCCAGCAGACCAGCCACGCCGCTTCCGACACTTCGCCATCATCCCGTCCGGGGCCGCACCGCCGGCCCGTGGTCGTCGCATACCCCGCCGTCGCCCACCCACTGCCTCCCACGGTCGCGGCGGTCACCGGATGCCGAGGGCGTCGGAAACTCTATCGGGAAGGTGGGGCGGTCCGGGGGGTCGGCAGGTCCGTTGTGGACCGCCCGGGACCCGGCCGTGTGCCCCGTCCGGGGGCTAGGGTCCAGGGACGCCCGCGACGTCGGCGGGCACTCGGGAAGGGAGACCGCCGGTGACGACGCCCGGTCCACGCACCGACGCCGACGTGCCCGGCTACCTGCGGGGACTCGGCCTGCCCGGGCTGGCCGACGTGCACGTGCACTTCCTGCCCGAGCCGATGCTGCGCAAGGTGTGGGCGTACTTCGACCGGGCCGAGCGGAACTACGGCCTGCCGTGGCCGATCCACTACCGCACCGACGAGGCCGACCGGCTGCGCCGGTTGCGCGCCCTCGGCCTGCACGCGATCCCCGCCCTGTCGTACGCGCACAAGCCCGGGATGGCGCGCTGGCTCAACGACTGGGCCGCGGACTTCGCCGGCCGGGTCCCCGGTGGGCTGCACTGCGCCACCTTCTACCCCGAGCCGGACGTCACCGATGTCGTACGCGACGCGCTGCGGCGTGGGGCGCGACTGTTCAAGGTGCACGTCCAGGTCGGCCGGTTCGCGCCGGACGACCCGTGCCTCGGCGACGCCTGGAGCCTGCTCGAGACGGCCGGGGTGCCGGTCGTGATCCACGCCGGCTCCGCGCCGCTGGCCGGCGAGCACACCGGCACCGCGCCCGTACGCCGGCTGCTCGCCGAGCACCCGCGGCTCACGCTGGTGATCGCCCACCTCGGCATGCCCGAGTACGACGGGTTCGCCGACCTCGTCGAGGCGTACCCGAACGTCCACCTCGACACCACGATGGCCGGCACCGACTTCAGCGACCGGTTCGCCCCGCTGCCGCGCCGGTACGTCGACCGGCTCGCCGGGCTCGGCCACCGCGTCGCGCTCGGCAGCGACTTCCCGAACATCCCCTACCCGTACGCGCACCAGCTCGCGGCGCTGGCCCGGCTGGATCTCGGCGACGACTGGATGCGCGACGTGCTGTGGCACACCGGTGCCCGGCTGCTGCGGCTGCCCGGCTGAGCGCGCCGGGAGTCAGCGTCCGGTCAGGGGTAGCTCGCCGACGGTCTGTCCGCCGCTGGTCTCCCCCGTCGGGCGGAAGCCGAGCCGCAGGTAGAACCCCTCCGGCCCGGAGTCGCCCGGCTCCCAGGTCACCGTCGCCCGGTCCGCGCCGCGCCGGCGTACCTCGTCGCACACCGCGCCGACGGCGAAGCGGCCGTATCCCCGGCCCTGGTGTTCGGCGGCGATGTTCAGCCGCCAGATGCCGGACCGGACGTCGTCCGGGTCGTCCGGGGTCCACGTGACGGCGAGGAATCCCATCACGAAGCCGACGAGCCGGTCGCCGTCGTAGACCAGCCGGGGCCAGGCGACCTCGGGCCGCGCGTACGCCTCGGCCAGCGACCAGGCGACCGGCTCGACGAAACGCTCCTGCCCGGGCCGGATCGTCAGGCGGCAGGCCGCCTCGACGTTGTCCGGGGTGACCTTCTCCAGCCGTAATGACGAAGACATGCCGGCACCGTACAAACCCCACCCCGGTGGGTTCGACGGATTAACCGCCGGGCGGCGGCCCGGGGCGTGCCGGCGGAGGGTCCAGCGGCGGGAGCGGACGGCCACGCAGGACGGCGGCGAACAGCAGACCGAAGCCGAGCGCCATCAGCGGCAGCCCGGGCCCGAACGGCAGCTCGCCGACCCAGTTGCTGCTGCTCCGCTCGGGCATCGCCCCGAGGCTGACCGCGACCACGGCGAGCGCGAGGAACATGCCGGCGACCCCGGCGGTCACCGCCGTCATCGCCGCCGCCACCGAGCGGCCGGCCCACAGGCTGGCCACGACCGCCCCGGCGAGGAAGGGGATGGTCAGCAGCGTCCACCCGCCGCCGGTGCTCAGGGTCGCGTACTCCCATCCCGAGTACCACCACCGGTACGACGGGCCGACCTTGAACCACGGCAGCAGGTAGCCGGCGAGGGCGGCGACGGCGCCGACCAGCATCGCCGCGTCGGGCGCCGGCCGGTAGGGCCGCTCGTGGGCAGTCATCGCGGTCGACGGTAACAGCGCCCGACCAGGCCGCCCGGCGTCGCGGGACCGGTCCGGCGCCGGCCGGCCTACGCGTCGAGGAACTCGTCGACCATCGGGGCCAGCCACCCGGCCCGCTGCGGCAGGCTCGTGTGCGTGGTGCCGGGCAGCACCGCCAGCCGGCACCGCGGCAGCCCCACCAGGTCGCCGGCGACGCCGCCGCCGAGCAGCCGGAACATCTCCACCGCGTGCTCCGGCACGACGATGTCGGAGTCGGCGAGCACGACCATGGTCGGGGCGGCGAGGGCGCGGATCTGGTCGGCGGACCAGCGCGGCGGGTCGGCGTCGAGCCGCTTCACCTTGCCGACCAGGTTCGCCCATCCGGCCGGGTCCGGCGCGGTGCGCAGGTACTCCTCGTGGAACTGCGAGCCGTGCAGGTGCTCGGGCCGCAGGTCCTGGATGCCGTCGAGCAGGCCGGGGTGCAGGCCGGACTCGTCGAAGCTTCCCGAGGCCAGGACGAGGCGGCCGACGCGGCCGGGGTGGTCGGTGCCGAGCCGCAGGGCGACGCCCGCGCCCATGCTCCACCCGAGTACGTCGGCGACGTCGACGCCCAGGTGGTCGAGCAGGCCGACGACATCGGCGGCGAACCTCTCGTACGTCAGCGGCCGGTCGGCGTCGGCGGTGCGGCCGTGCGCCTGGAACTCGACGGCGACGACCCGCCTCGTCTTCGCCAGCAGCGGCAGCAGGGCGCCGAACGAGGTGCCGATCGCGGAGAGCGCGCCGTGGAGCAGGACGAGAGGCCGGCCCTCGGCGGTGCCGTGCTCCTCGTAGTACATGCGCAGGTCGTCGACGGTCGCGTAGCTCATGGCGGGTTCCCCTCGGTGTGGCGGTGCGGGCGACGTCCACACCGTGCGGCACGCCGCTTACGGCCGGCTTCAGCTCGGCTTACCGCTTGTAGGGTGGCCGGCATGCAGTTCGGCGTACTCGGGCCGCTCGCCGTCACCACCGACGCCGGCGGGCCGGTCACCGTACCCGGTGCCAAGGTCCGGGCGCTGCTCGCCGACCTGCTCGCGAACCGCAACCAGGTCGTCTCCGCCGACCGGCTCATCGACGACCTGTGGGGTGACGCCCCGCCCGCGAACGCCGCCGGTGCGCTCCAGGTGCGGGTCTCGCAGCTCCGCAAGGCCCTCGACGACGCCGAACCGGGCGCCCGCGACCTGGTCGAGTCCCGGCCCCCCGGCTACGTCCTGCGGACCACGGCGGTCGACGCGGACCGCTTCGCCGAACTGGCCGGGGCGGGCGACGTCGAGCGGCTGACGGCCGCGCTCGAACTGTGGCGCGGCGAGCCGTACGCCGACATCGCCGACGCGGAGTTCGTCCGCGCCGAGGCGACCGGCCTGGCCGAGCGGCGGCTCGCCGTGCACGAGCGGCTGGCCGACGCCCGGCTCGCCCGCGGCGAGCACGACCTGGTCGCCGCCGACCTCGCCGCGCTGGTCGCCCGCTATCCGCTGCGGGAGGGCCTGCGGGCCCTGCACCTGCGCGCCCTGTACGCCGCCGGTCGCCAGTCCGAGGCCCTGGACAGCTACACCGACCTGCGTGACCGGCTCGCCGACGAGCTGGGTCTCGACCCCGGTCCCGGCCTCGTCGACCTGCACCGCCGGATCCTGGCGCAGGACGCCGGCCTCAGCGCGCCGCCGAAGTCCGCGCCGCCGGCCCCCGCACCGGCGGCGCCCGGGCCGCTCTCGGCCGCCGCACTGGTGATGCCTGGGCCGCCCCCGGCTGCCGCACTGGTGCGGAACAGCATCCCGGCCCGGCTGGACGAACTGGTCGGCCGGGCCGAGGCGCTGACCGAGCTGCGCGTCCTGCTGGCCGGGCGGCGGCTGGTGACGCTCGTCGGGCCGGGCGGCGTCGGCAAGACGCGGCTGGCGACCGAGGCCGCCCGGGAGGCCGGCACCGCGCCGGACGGTGGTGACGGGCCGGTGTTCCCGGACGGGGTCCACCTGGTCGAGCTGGCGGCGCTGCCGACCGGTGACCCGGGCGTCGCCGACCGGGTCCTCGCCGCGCTGGACGTCCACGAGAGCACGGGCGCCGGCGGCGCCGCCGGGGACCGGCTGCTGGCGGCGCTACGGCACCGGCGGCTGCTGCTCGTGCTCGACAACTGCGAGCACGTGGTCGAACCGGCCGCCGACGTGGTCGCCCGGCTGCTGCGCGACGCGCCCGGGGTCACCGTACTGGCGACCAGCCGGGAGCCGCTCGGGCTGACCGGGGAGCTGCTGTGGGACGTACCGCCGCTCGCCGTGCCCGCCGACGACGGCGACGTCGACGCGGTCCGCCGGTCGGCGGCGGCCCGGTTGTTCGCGGCCCGGGCCGCCGCCCGGCAGCGCGACTTCCGCCTCGACGAGCGGACGGCGCCGGCCGTCGCGCGGCTCTGCCGCCGGCTCGACGGCCTGCCGCTGGCCCTGGAGCTGGCGGCGACCCGGGTCCGGTCGCTCGGCCTGGCCGGTGTCGTCGACCGGCTCGACGACCGGTTCGGGCTGCTCGCCACCTCCGCCCGTGACGTGCCGGCCCGGCAGCGGACGCTGACCGCGGTGATCGGCTGGAGCTGGGACCTGCTCGACGACCGGGAACGTGCGGTGCTCGCGCGGCTCGCCGTGTTCGGCGACGGCTGCACCCTGGACGCGGCCCGGGCGGTCTGCGCCGCCGACTCCGACGTGCTGGGCCGGCTGGTCGACCGGTCGCTGTTGGTCCTGGACGAGACGGCCGACGGCCCGCGCTACCGGCTGCTGGAGTCGGTCGCGGCGTTCGCGCTGGAGCGGCTGACCGACGCCGACGCCGTACGGGCCCGGCACGCCTCGTACCACACGGAGCTGGCCGAGCGCGCCGATCCGGCCCTGCGCGGCCCCGAACAGCGGTCGTGGCTGGCCCGGCTCGACGCCGAGGACGCGAACCTGCGGCTGGCGCTCGCGTACGGCGGTGGGTCCCGTCTCGCCGTCGCCCTGACCTGGTACTGGTTTCTGCGCGGGCGGTTCACCGAGGCGGCGCAGGCGCTGTCGGCGGCCGGCGACGACGCCCGGGCGGTCGCCTGGCGGGCCGGCTTCGCACTGTTGCAGGGCGCCCACGTGTCGCCCGCCGAGGCCCGCGCCGCCGTGGCCCGCGCCGGCGACCCGCGGGTCACCTGGTTCGTCGCGTACGCGCTGGTCGACCGCGGCGAGCTGGACCTGGCCGAGGAGCTGCTGTCCGCGGCGGCCGACGCCGGCGACCGCTGGACCGGGGCCGCCGTGCTCAGCTCCCGGGCCAAGCTGGCGCACGCCGCCGGTGACCTGGCCGCCCTCGAGCGCGACGCCACGCGCTGCGCCCGGCTGTTCGCCGAACTCGGCGACCGGTGGGGTCGGCTCCAGGCGACCGACTGGGTCGGTGGCCTCGCCGACCTGCGGGGCGAGTACGACCGTGCCGCCGCGATGCACCACGAGGGCCTGCGGTGGGCACGGGAGCTGGCACTGTGGCCGGAGGTCGGCAGCAAGCTCTCCTGGCTGGCGTGGATCGCCGTGCAGACCCGCGACTACGCCCGGGCCCGCGAGCTGGGCGAGGAGGCCTACCGGCTGGCGGTCGAGCAGGCCGCGCCGGCGGCGATGGTCTTCGCGGAACTGAGCCTGGGCATCGCGGCCCGCCGCGACGGCAAGCTCGACGTGGCGGTCACCCACCTGGAGCACCTGGTGGAGATGGGTCGCCGCGACCCCCAGCCGGCGCTGTTCCTGCCGATGGTCCTGCTGGAGCTGGGCTACGCGGCCGAGCAGGGCGGCGATCCGGCGGCCGCGCTGGCGCTGCACGCCGAGGCGTTCGACCTGGCGTGGGCGATGGCCGCCCAGCGGGACGCGGTCGGCGCGCTGGAGGGCATGGCGTCGGCGGCGGGTGACCCGGGCGTGGCGGCCCGGCTGCTGGGCGCGGCGTGGGCGGCCCGGTCGGCGGCCGACTTCGGGGCGGCGCCGGCCGAGCGTGACGCACTCGACCGGATCACCGCCCGGCTGGTCGCCGCGCTCGGCCGGGCCGAGTTCGACGCCCTGGTCGCGCGGGGGCGCGACCTGGACCCGGCGCAGGCCCGGGCCCTGGTCCGGCCATCGCCGGCTACCGTCCCGCCGGCCGGTACGTCGCGATGATCACGCCGTTCTTCATGACCCGGGTGTCGGCGAGTTCCAGGGTCGCCGCGGCGTCGGCGAGCGGGGACGTGACGGTGGGACCACCGACGAGGACCGGGTGGATCCAGAACACGGCCTCGTCGAGCAGGCCGGCGGCGAGCAGGGTGTGGGCGACCGGGCCGTAGCCGTACATGAGGATGTTCTTCCCGTCCTGGGCCTTGAGCCTGGTGACCTCCTCGACCAGGTCGCCCCGCAGGACCGTGGTGTTGTTCCAGGCCGGGTCGGTCAGGGTGGTCGAGGCGACGTACTTGCGGACGCCGTTCATGTAGCCGGCGCCGTCGGCCTCCGACATCTTCGGCCACGCCTCGGCGAAGCCCTCGTAGGTGGCGCGGCCCATCAGCAGGGCGTCGGCGCCCTTCTGCAACGAGTCGGCGAACGCACCGGCCTCGTCGTCGAAGTACGGCATCGTCCACATCGGGTTCTCGATGACACCGTCGAGGGTGATGTACGTCGACGCGATGATCTTGCGCATTGTTTCCTCCAGGCTGTGCTCCGTTGACACCCGGAACACTGCCCGCTCGCCCTTACGGTTTCCTTCAGGTGGTCTTACCGGTCACCCGGCGCGGGGCGCCGGAAGGTGTCGTACGGCCGTGCCACCGTGTGGGCATGACCGAATTCGTGACCTCGGCGGACGGTACCCGGATCGCCTCCGACATCGAGGGTGACGGGCCGCCGGTCATCCTGATCGGCGGGGCGATGCAGTTCCGCGCCTTCGACCCCGACACCGTCCAGCTCGCCCACCGGCTGGCGGCCCGTGGCTTCACGGTCGTCAACTACGACCGGCGCGGGCGTGGGGAGAGCGGTGCCGGGTCGGTCGGTGCCCTGGAGTCCGAGATCGACGACGTGGCGGCGCTGGTCGCGCGGGTCGGCGGCCGGGCCGCGCTCTACGGGAGTTCGTCGGGCGCGGTCATCGCGTTGTGGGCCGCGCAGGCCGGGGTCGGCGTGACCCGGCTCGCGCTGTGGGAGGCACCGCTGGCGCTGGAGGGGCAGGGCGACGGCGGGGAGACCCTTCGCGGCCTGCGGGAGCGGATCGCGGCCGGTGACCACGAGGGCGCCGTCGAGTTCTTCATGCGTGACATGCCGCCGGAGTGGCTCGCCGGCGCGAAGGCCGGCCCGGCCTGGCCGGTGATGGTGGGGATCGCCCCGTCGCTGGTCGCCGACGCGGCGGCGCTGACGAGGGCGCAGGAGGCGCCGTGGGCGCGGCAGTGGTCGGCGGTGGACGTGCCGGTGCTGGCCATCGTCGGCGAGCGGACCCTGCCGCTCTTCCCGCCGGCCGCCGACGCGCTGGTGACCGCGCTCCCCCACGCCCGGCGGGTGACCGTGCCGGGCACCGACCACGGCTGGGAGCTCGACGCGATGACCGACACCCTCGCCGGATTCCTGACGAACTGAGAAAGCGTCAACTGCCAGTTGACGATCGCACGCCGTCAACCTATGGTTGACGCATGACGAACCCTGTTCAGATGCCCACCGAGGTACGCCTCGACGACCTCATCGAGGGCATCAAGAAGGTCCACACCGACGCGCTCGAGCGGCTCTCCACCGCGGTCATCGCCGCCGACCACCTCGGCGAGATCGCCGACCACCTCATCGGCCACTTCGTCGACCAGGCCCGCCGCTCCGGCGCCTCCTGGACGGACATCGGCCGCAGCATGGGGGTCAGCAAGCAGGCGGCGCAGAAGCGCTTCGTCGCCAAGGCCGGCGACGTGCCGGTCTTCGATCCCAGCCAGGGCTTCAACCGGTTCACCGACCGGGCCCGCAACGTGGTCATGGCCGCGCAGGAGGAGGCCCGGGCCGCCGGCAACGACGAGATCCGTCCAGCACACATGGTGCTCGGACTGCTGGCCGAGCCGGAAGGGCTGGCCGTCAAGGCGATCGCCGCCCAGGGCGTATCACCGGAGCGGGTGCGCGACGTCGCCGCCGCCACCCTGCCGCCGGCCACGGCCGAGGTACCGGAGCTGATCCCGTACGACGCGCAGGCGAAGAAGGCGCTGGAGTTGACGTTCCGGGAGGCGATCAGGCTCGGTCACAACTACATCGGCACCGAGCACATCCTGCTCGCCCTGCTGGAGTTCGAGAACGGCACCGGGGTGCTCGCCGACCTCGGCGTCGACAAGGCCGCCGCCCGCGAGTGGATCGAGACCGTACTGCGCAAGTACCGGGCGTGAGGGTCCGCCGCGGTCAGCTCCCGTCGGCCGCGACGATCTGCCGCAACGCCCGTACGTGGGCCGAGTAGGCCCGGGCACCCTCGGGCGTGAGCGACAGCCACACCCTGCTGCGCAGGTCGCGGGTCGCCCGGTCCTGCCGGACGTAGCCGGCGTCGGCGAGCTGGGTCAGGTGCTTGCTGAGCGCGGACTTGGAGAGTCCGAGGTGGTCCTGCAGGTGCTGGAACTCCACCTTGTGGGCGGCGCTGAGCATGGCGCAGATCCGCAGCCGGTGAGGTGCGTGGATCATCTCGTTGAAGGCGGAGGTCTCAGCGTCCATCGCCGTACGCCCGCCGGTAGACGTGTCCGGTACGCAGGACGATCGCGGCCGCCACGACGCCTCCGACGATCCAGATCCACCAGGCTCCGGTGAGCGCCGAGACGGCCCAGGATCCGAAGAAGGTGGCGAGCATGACGGCCAGGAACGGGGCCATGTCGGTGAACTTCACCGCGGCCCACGACACTCCCTCGCGGTTGAGCCAGTACCTCGCCCCGAGGACGATCGCGACGATGGTCAGGGCGAGGCTCGCCTTGCCCGCGTCGGACGGCGGCAGGAGGCGGACCACATGGAGTCCGGCCACGAGGGCCGCCATCGCGACGAAGAACCAGCGCGGGATCGGCGGGTAGCGGACGGCGTCCTCGTCGTCGGCGAGCTGGCGGAGCATTTCACGGGCCTGCCGGGGCGAAGGGTTCGACTCTGTTTCCATGACGGAAACTGTACGGGTGAGTTTCCACGACGGCAACTCACCCGTACAGCGGGGTTCGGGAAGGTCGGCGACCTGACGGCCGGGGCACCGTGGCCCCGACCGTCACGTCGTCCGGTTCAGCTCCCGGAGCAGGAGGCCACCGGAGCACGGTTGGCCCCGGTCCACGATCCGAGGAAGCCGAAGGTGGTGCTGGCGCCGGCCGCGAGGGTGCCGTTGTAGCTCACGTTGCGGGCGGTCACCGCCGGCCCGTTGCCGGTGACCGTCGCGTTCCACGCGTTGGAGACGGTCTGGCCGTCGGCGAACGTCCAGGTCACCGTCCACTGCCGCAACGCCGTGTTCCCGGCGGTCACCCGCACCTCACCCTGGAACCCGCCCGGCCACTGGTTCAGCACCGTGTACGTGGCGGTGCAGGCACCGGCCGGCGGCGTCGGCGTCGGCGGGGTCGTGGGCGGGGTCGTCGGCGGCGTGGTCGGCGTCGTTCCGCCGAAGATGGTCGCCTCCTGCGCGGTGGCCCGGATGCCGTGCGGGCCGTTGAAGATGCGCTCGCCCCAGGTGGTGAGCCGGGCGGGGTCGAAGCTGGTGGCCATGTCCAGGATCGGGTCGGTGTTGCCGCTCCACGACCACCCGAGGTAGCCGAGGTCGCGGGCGTCCGCCTCGGCGAGCAGGGTTTCGTGGTCGACCTCGCCGGCGTTGAACCGCCAGCCGAACTCGCCGATGACCAGCGGCCAGCCGTTGGCCTCGAAGTGGTCGAGGTAGCCGACGATGCTCGCCGCGGTGTTGTAGACGGCGTACATGTGGATCGACAGCACGGTGTTCCGCCGCACGTCGGCGTCGAGGATCGTCTGCGCGTTGTTCCGCATGACGGACTGCCAGTCCTGGCCCCAGTTCGGGCCGTCAACCATCAGCAGGTGCTGGAAGCCGTTGGCACGCATGCGCTGGATCGCGGCGGCGGTCGCGGCGGTCCACTGGCCGGCGTTCACGTTGCCGATCGGCTCGTTGCCGATGTTGATCACAACGTAGTTCTCCTCGCCCACCAGGGCGCTCTTCTGGCTGATCCAGTAGTCGACGGCCTCGTCCAGGGAGGCGGCCGCGCCCTCCTCGCCGTACCCGGTGGTGTCGTGCACCTCCAGCACGCAGATCAGCTTGTTCTGCTTGCACAGGCCGATCACGGCGGCGACGTCGTTGGACGGGCCCCACCGCTTGCCGGTGCCCAGCACGACGCGCACGGTGTTGGCCCCGAGCGCCTTGACGTCGGCGAACGAGTCGGTCTCGCCGGTGAACCAGACGTGCGGGTGGTTCACCCCACGCATGACGAACGGTTCGCCGTTCGCCTCGACGATGGTGGTCCCGTCGATGTGCAGACCGACCGCGGCGTGGGCCGGTGGCACGAACATCAGGGCGGAGGCGGCGAGCGCGACGATCGCGGCGCCGACGACGGTGAGTGGTCTTCTCATGAGCTGCCTCGAAGGTGAGGGCCGGCCCCGGAGCCGGGGCACGACGGCGTACGCCACGGGCATGGGCCCCCGGCGAGCGCTGCCCCTGCGCTCGCGGACGTGCCCGGCCCGCTGACGTGTGACGATTGTCCCGGCTCGGGGACGAAGGTTACGCGTCGAGGCCGATCGATGCAATGCCGGCGCTCACCGACGCCGGCCGGGTGGGCACCGGGCCGGCTCAGCACCCGGGCTGGTGGATCCACCCCACGCCGACCCCGTGGACGGAGTCGACGGCGCCGATCGCCCGTACGCACTCGACCGGGGCGTAGAGCATGTCGCTCCAGCTCACCGCGCCGGCGACCCAGGGCCGCGTCCAGGTGAACCGGGCTTCCCCGGGCGGCGTGTCGCGGTAGATGTTCGTCGTCATCCCGCCGGGCCATCCGGTCGGCGCCGCGAACCTCGTCCGTACGGAGATCCAGTTGGTCCCGCAGTTCCTGCTGTACCAGAGGTATCCCGTGCCGACACTCGTGGCGGAGAAGGTCACGATGTCGACCGTCTGGAGCAGGACCATGGAGGACGCACACCCGGTGCCGTACGGGTCCTGGTTGTCGTATCCGTATCCGCTGCGCGCGGCGGCCGGGGCGGCGCCGCCGAGGGCCGCGACGACGCCCGCGACCACGGCGACCGCCACCGACGCCGATCGTCCGAATCCCATCCGTCTCTCCGTTCCGGTCCGGCCGATCCGGCGACCCTCCGTCGCCGCGACCGCTCGACCCGGTGTCGACGCTAGGTCCGCGCGGGCCGGCCGGACCGGCCTCGTTGCACGGGCGAAGAATCCTGCAACGGCCGGCATCCGCCGTCCCACCGCCGGTTGCCCCGATCTGGCAGCCTGGGCCCGCTGTCGCCGCGACAACGGATCGGGGAACGGAACACACATGACCGACGTGATGGCCTCACCCAGGGCCGGGAGGGTGCGCGGGGTACGCCGGGACGGGATCGCCAGCTTCCGCGGGATCCCGTACGCGGCGGCACCGGCGGGACCGCTGCGGTTCCGGCCACCGGTCCCCGTACCCGCCTGGGGCGGCGTCCGGGACGCCGGATCGTTCGGCGTCGCGCCGCCACAGCTCCCCCCTGGGCCGGGCGCGCCCTCGGCCTGGCGCCCGGCCGACGGGCTGGACTGCCTGTCTTTGAACGTCTGGACGCCCGATCCCGGGGCGGGCGGGTTGCCGGTCATGGTGTGGCTCTACGGCGGTGCCTTCAAGCACGGCTCCGCCGGCCGCCCGGACTTCGACGCCACCGTGCTGGCCTCGGCCGGCGTCGTGGTCGTCACCCTCAACTACCGCATCGGGTTCGAGGGCTTTGGCCACATCCCCGGCGTGCCCGACAACCGCGGCCTGCGTGACCAGATCGCGGCGCTGGAATGGGTACGGGACAACGTCACCGCCTTCGGTGGCGACCCCGCCAACGTCACCCTCTTCGGACAGTCGGCCGGTGCGGCGTCGACGGCACTGCTGATGACGGCGCCGGCCGCGCGCGGCCTGTTCCGCCGCGCGATCGCCCAGAGCATCCCGGACGCCTGCCTGTCCCCCGCCGAGGCGCGACGGGCCACCGCCGTCCTGGCCGGGGCGGCCGGCGTCGCCGCGACCTGGGAAGACCTCGCCGGCCTGTCGCCCGAGGAGATCCTGCGGCACCAGGACGCGCCGTTGCCCGAACCGGCGACGGGCGGCAGCGCCTTCACCCCGGTCGTCGACGGCGACCTGGTCGGCGGGCCGCCGTGGCGGCGACTGCGCGACGGTGCCGGCCGGGACATCGACCTGATCTGCGGCTTCACCCACGACGAGGCCCGCCTCTACACCTCGGCGGTGCCGGCTGCCGCGATCGACCTGCCGGCCGCCGCCGCTGCCCTGCGGCTGCCCGAACGGGCCGTCGCCGACTATCGCACGGCGTATCCGGACCGCACCGACCCGGAACTACTCACCGTGATGATGTCGGACGCGCTCTTCCGGATGCCGACCACCCGGGTGGCCGAGGCGCACACCGCCGCCGGCGGCCGTACCTGGCTCTACGACCTCACCTGGCAGAGCCCTCGTCTCGGCGCCTGCCACATCCTCGACGTACCGCTGGCCTTCGGCAACGCCGCGTCTCCGCTCGCGGCCCGGTTGCTCGGCACCCCGCCGCCACCGGGCTTCGCCGAACTGTCCGCACAGATCCGTACGGCGTGGACCTCCTTCGCCGCCACCGGCGACCCGGGTTGGCCGCGCTTCGACCGCGAGCGCGGCACGACCCGGTCGTGGAACGTCCCGGCGACCGAAGGTGCGTACCCGCTGCCGGCGTCCCGCCGCATCTGGCTGGACGTCGTACCGACGGAGTAGCGCCGGCTTCCGGGGAGGAGGCAAGCCCTTGTGGGCTGCTCGGGTACCCCGCCCGAGGCCGGCAGGACCGCCGACGTTCGGACGGATGCGATCCGTCAGGCGCGCGGGCGCGGGGCCATGTCGAGTCGCCTGGTGACGGCGTCAAGGTCGGCCACCCGGGGTCGGACATAACGCATTACGGCGCGCGGGTTGCGCCATCGCCCCTTGGCCATGATCGCTTGGGGGTTCACATTGGCCTCCGCGAGGTGGGCGGCGGCGGAGTGACGCAACTGGCGCAGGTCCCAGCCCGGCGTGGCCTCGGTGCGGGTGTAGCGGTCGAGCAGAACACGCGCCCGGTCGTAGCCGAGCCGGGCCCTGCCGGTGTGCGGGCAGATGTCGGCGGAGGGTGGCCGGCGGGCCAGGCCCGGGCGGCGTTCGGAAAGGAAGACCGGCCCTCGGGTACGCCCCCGGATGAGTCCGGGCAACAACTGGGCGGTGCCGGTGGCCCAGTAGATGTGTTCGATGCCACCATCGGCGGCGGGCACGCGTGCACGGCGGGCGTCGAGTTCCAGATCCTCGATGTTCAAGGCGAGGACCTCGGTGGCCCGAGCCGTCGTCTCATAGAGCATGCGCCACAGAGTCTTCTCTCGCAGTGGGATGACGCCGTGGGTCAACAGTCGCTCGATCGCGGGCCGGCTGACGATCGGGGTTTCCTCGCGGCGCTCGGGCTGTCGGCCGGCACCGGCCGGTAGCACCGGTGCCGGGTAACCGTTCCTGGCACACCAGGCAAGAAACGAGCTGATCGCGGCCCGGCGCTGATTCCACGTCGATGGCGCCGTGCCGACACACAACGCCCGGAGCACTTCGGCTATCTCCTCTCCAGTCACCTTGCGCAGCCGGCGGTCGGTGCCGAGTTGCGAGGCGACGTGTTCGAGCGTGCGACCGTAAGAGCGACGCGTGGCGGGTTTGTGGCGACGATCGACAGAGGCGAGAAACCCGTCGACCGCCGCCCGCACGGTCACGGCATTCCTGGCGGCCTTCACGACTTGACCTTGGTGACGGCTCGGACATCGCAAAAGGATCCGACATGGTCGGCACCGAAAAGGGCCGTGATCACGACTCCTGGAACCATGTACCGGATAATAACCGGTTACCCGACTCCGACATCGGCCGGAGAGCGCCTTCGTCACATGCAAAACGGTCGGTCGGCGCGAACGCCTCTCCTGCCGTCCCCACGCATCGCCACAGGTCAGGGCATGCCCGGGAGTGCTGGCCGCAGGCCCGCACGTCTTCCCCGTCATTCTGTCTCATGCCGCCGCCCCCTGCTCGGGCGTCCGATAAAAGTCGGGCCGGACCCGGCTCCTGGATTTCACGTCCAGCGGCCCGCTAGCGTCTGTCCCGTCGTGATGCGACCCAGCACCGCACAGTTCCCCATTCCTCGATGGAGGTCACCTCTGCCACCAGAGGAGACGTGGACATCGCATGACGACGCACATCGACTCGACCGACAAAGGAAGACACGGTATGCAGGAGAATCGGCGCATTCTTTACGTCGCCATAGGTGTGTTCTTTTCCGTACTTGCGCTGGCAGCCTTCGTGGTGCTTCAACTCGACTCCGCCGATCCAGCCGCGACGGCAACGGTAGTCATGGCACTCGCCGCCCTCCTGGGGACCATCGCTCCGATCATCCTGGCACTCCGGGGCCGGTGATCGACAGTGGGAGAAGTGGCAGAGTGGTGGCGAGCGGGCGGCTTCCCATTGGGGAGACTGACCCCATATTCAGCCGGCGGCAGGCGTGAAGAGTTCGCGAAGCACGGCCGCCGGCGGGTGTATCGCCCAGGCGAACTGATCTACCCGCAGACGGGCGTCTACCACGACCGGGACGACATCGTCCTGATGCAGCGCGGGCAGGCGAAAGAGACCCGCACCAACTCGGCCGGGCGGCGCTTCCTCGTATCCATCTACCAACCCGGCGACCTGGTTGGGATCCTCGAGTACCTGTGCCTTCGCAAAGCATGCAAGGTAACGGCGCTGACCGAGGTGCACGCTCTGACCCTTTCCAGCCAGCAGTTCAAAGCCTTCTTGGAACGTAATCCCGACCTATGGGAGGAACTGACCAGAAGCCTGGCCGAGGAGGTGAACAGAAGTCAGGACCGACTCGCCGAGATGGCTTTCGACAAAGCGGAGGTTCGCCTGGCCCGCATCCTGATGGAACTGCGCGACACCGCCGAGCCTCCACTGACCCAATCCGAACTCGCCGACCTACTCGGCGTCAGGCGCGAAACCGTGGAAAAAACCCTCAGTGGCTGGCGGTCCGAGAACATCGTGTCGACCGACCCCCGCAAGGTCAGGGTCGTGCGGCCGGACAGGCTTGCGGAGATCGCCGGCACATCGCTCGCGACACTGGAAGCAAATCGCGAATTCGACAGCGGCGGGGGCTGCTCCCACCCAAGCCACCACCGGTCCCGACTGCGCGACAGCGCATCACGGATGCCGTCCCCCGCCGACGGACCGAACGGGCTCTCCGCATCGAACTAGGCCAGGAGCCGCCTTCGAGAGTCTGACCTCTCGAGGGCGGCTCCCGCCGCCGGTCGCCCGCCACCTCCAGCAGACCTGGACAAGTCGGACACGACCCACCCCTGGCCGAACCTGTCGCACCGACAGCCTCAGGCAAGAAAGTTTCCGAATGTTACGAACGACTGTCAGATATTGACATAGATCTCCCTTCTCAGTCACGCTCTTCGATGCGCTTGATCCCCACCACAAATGGAGGCTCACGAATGTTCAGACGTGCTTCGAAGATGCTGGCGGCGCTCGTCCTCACGGCCGCGGCCACACTGGTCGGCGCCACCGTCGGCGCGTCCCCCGCCTACGCCGACGGCTGCTACACCTGGGGCCGCACCCTCCAGCAGGGCGCCTCGGGTGAGGACGTACGGCAGCTGCAGATCCGGGTCGCGGGCTACCCGGGCTACAACGCCCAGCTCGCCATCGACGGCGTCTTCGGCCCGGCCACCCGCTCGGCCGTCATCCGCTTCCAGCAGGCGTACGGCCTGGCCGCCGACGGCGTCGCCGGACCGAACACGTTCAACCGCATCTACGCGCTGCAGGACAACGACTGCACCCCGGTCAACTTCAGCTACGCCGAACTCAACAAGTGCAACAGCAACTGGTCCGGCGGTGCGGTGTCAGCCGCGACCGCCCGCGCCAACGCACTGGTCAGCATGTGGAAGCTCCAGGCGCTGCGGCACGCGCTCGGCAGCCAGTCGATCCGGGTGACCAGCGGCTTCCGCAGCTACTCGTGCAACAGCGCGGTCGGCGGCGCGAGCAACAGCCGGCACCTCTACGGTGACGGCGTCGACCTCGGCGCCGGACCGCACACCCTGTGCCGCCTCGCCCAGCAGGCCCGCTACCACGGCTTCCGGCAGATCCTCGGCCCCGGCTACCCCGGTCACAACGACCACACCCACGTCGCCGCGGTAGGCGGCTGGTCCGCCCCGTCCTGCGGCATGTAACCCCACTCCCCCGCGATCTTGCACTAGTCACCCGACAAACCCATACAAAGGGGGGAGACAACCGCAAGATCGCGGGGGCTCGGGGCGCCCGGCTCGGGGCGCCCGGGCTCAGGGCTCGGGGGCGATCTGTACGCCCAGGGCGGCGGCGAAGACGTGGGCCAGCTGGATCAGGTCGGCCGCCTCGACGACCGCGCCCCGCCAGCTCGTCACCCCGGCCACGTCCAGCAGCACACAGTCGCGGAACCGGGTGCCGGTCATCGTGGCGTTGTCGAACCGGGCGCCGGTCAGGTCGCAGCCGACGAACGCCGCCCCGCTCAGGTCGGCACCGGTGAAGTCGGCGCCGGTGAGGTTGCAGCCCTCGAAGCGTACGGCCGTGAAGCGGGTGAACCGCCAGCCCGACAGATCCATCCGGCACGCCTCGAACACCACGTCGCGGGCGACCGCGTCGACGAGGGCGAACCCGGTCATCCGCGAGTCGGCGGCCCGCACCCGGAGCAGGGTCGCCGACGGCATCCGCAGGTTGGCCCAGTCGCCGCTCTCGACCAGGCAGTCGGTGAGGCGGGCCCGGGACAGCGTCGTACCGGCCAGCGTGGTGTGGCGCATCCGGCACTGGGTGAACTCGACCGCCTCGGCCCGCCGGCCGGACAGGTCGAGGTCGACGAAGCCGAGCCGCTCGTAGCCGGCCTCGGTGTCGAGGTCGTGGTCGGGCAGCACGGCCGGGTCGAGTGACGCCGGCGGCCGCGGCCGGGCCGGCTCGGCCGGCGCCCGCGCCGGTCGGGTTCGCGGTCGGGACGGGGACACCGGGTCACCCTACGGCAGCGCCGGGACCGGGTCGGCACCTGTGGTGACCGGCGACACGTTCCGGAATGATCAAGCTCTGGACCAGCTTGTACGTCGAATAGACCCTACTTTTCCGGTAGGCGATCGACGACTGTGACGGAGTGACGCGATGACGGCCCTGCCCACCCCACTGGTCTCCACCGACTGGCTCGCCGACCACCTCGACGACCCCGACGTACGGATCCTCGACGCCACCGTGCACCTGGCCGCGCCGGAGCCGGGCAGCACGCAGTGGAGCCAGCGGTCCGGACACGACGAGTACCTCGCCGCCCACATCCCGGGCGCGGCGTTCGCCGACATCATCGACGACCTGTCCGAGCCCGACGGCGGCTGGTTCACCAAGCCGTCCCCGGCCCGGTTCGCCGCCGCCGCCGGCCGCCTCGGTATCGGCCCGGACAGCCGCGTCGTCGTCTACTCGCTCGACCCGTTCTGGGCCACCCGGGTCTGGTGGCTGCTGCGGGCCAACGGCTTCGACAACGTCGCCGTGCTCGACGGCGGCTTCCGCAAGTGGACCGCGGAGGGCCGGCCGACCCGGGCCGGCGCGGAGAGCTACCCGGCGGCCGGGTTCGTCGGCAGCCCACGCCCGCAACTGTTCGCCGAACTCGCCGAGGTCGAGCGGGTCGTCGAGAGCGGGTCCGGGGCGTGCCTGATCAACAGCCTCTCGCCGCAGGACCACCACGCGACGCAGACCAACAGCTACCCCCGCCCCGGCCGGATCCCCGGCAGCGTCAACGTGTTCGTCGGCGCGCTGCTCGACCCGGCCGACGGCACGTTCAAGCCGGTCGACGAGCTGCGCGAGATCTTCGCCGACGTACTGGCCCGGCCGGGCCGCAAGGTCACGTACTGCGGTGGCGGGATCGCGGCGACCGGCGACGCGCTGGCGCTGACCCTGCTCGGCGAGGCCGACGTCGCCGTCTACGACGGCTCGCTGCGCGAGTGGACCAGCGACCCCCGGCTGCCGCTCGAGGTCGGCTGATCCACCCGCGCCCGGGTGTCAGGCCAGGCTGCCGAACGGCGCCCACCCGGCGCTATCGAGCGGACCCGCGCGGAACGGCGCGGTGAGGGCCGCCGGTCTCACGCCGTTGCCGGCCCCGTACTCCGACTCCTCGAGGTCCTCGGCGTAGAGGTCGAGTTCCACCGGGTTCGTCAGCTCCATGACTGCCTCCTTCTGATCGGACCGTCCCGGCCGTGACCGGCCGGGACACCGGGTGAGCGCCCGCTGGGGTCGGCGCTCACCCGGTGGCTGTGGGGTTTCCCAGGGCGACGGCGAACAACGGCTGCCGGCGTACGCCGTCGCAGTGCAACGGCCGGCGTACGGCGGCCGGCACCGGGCCGGCGAAGACGCAGCCGACCAGGTCACGGGCGACCGCGTCGAGCCACATCGCGTACGCGGCGGCGCCGGCGCGGGCCAGCAGCAGCCGGTAGCCGTGCCCGCCGCGCCGGGCGGTGGCCGACCCGATGTCGCCGAGGATCGTGACGATCGCGCCGGCGTCGGCGAACTCCGGGTCAGCGAGCAGGTCCGCGCCGGCGTCCGGGTCGGGCAGCGGCAGCACCGGGGTGACGGTCCGGGTGGCCGCGTCGTAGCGGTGGACACCGGCCCGGAGGCCGTCGACACGCAGCGCGACGACCAGCACCTCCAGCGGGTCGTGGTCGACCTCGGTCGGCCGGTCCCGGCGGTCCGCCGCGATCCCCGCCGCGACGGCCGCCCCGAGTTCGGGCAGCCGCAGCGGGGTGGCCGCGAACCGCCGTACCGCCCGCCGGCGCGACAGCGCGGTGAGCAGGTCGGCCGGCCGGCCGAAGGCGGCCGGTACGGCCACCGGCGGCCCGGCGGCGGGCAGCGCGGGCAGGGCCGGGAGCCCTTCGGCGGGCGGGTGGGTGGCGTCGAAGGAGCGCAGCAGCGCGGGCACGAGGCCGGCGGGCGAGGTCACGCGGGCACCTCCCGGTCTCCCGGGGCGCGCCCGTCCACCGCCCGCTCCACCAGGTCGATCACGGCGGTGACGGGTTCGACGGCGCGGTCGACGCCGAGCACGGCGGCGAGCCGGGCGTCGTCCCACTCCGGGCGGGGCGGCGCGGTCAGGCCCAGCGGACCGGCGGCGGCGCCGGTGGCGGCCTGGGCGCAACCGGCGTCGAACAGCACCAGGCGCAGCGCGGACGCGTCGTACTCGCCGACCGCCCGGCGCAGGTCGGCGGTGAGCACGATCGAGGCGGGCGCGGTTCCGCGTACGCCGTCCGTCAGGTCCGCGAGGCGGGCGAGCGCGTGCCGGTCGGCGACGTAGCCGTAGACGCCCGCGGGCAGGCCGGCGACGTCGCGGGCCACGAGGTGCGCCACGACCGAGCCGAGGTTTCCGGCGGTCGCGGTCCAGCGCAGCACCCGGTCCGGGGTCTCGCCACGCCAGCCGGCACAGACCGTCAGCAGCACCCCGACCGCGGCCAGGTCGACCCGGTTGCCGGTCCGGCCGTCGCGCAGCAGGTCCATCGCGGGCGCGGGCAGCGACGTACGCGGCGCGAGCGGCCACGTCTTCGCGGCGCGGCGGGAGGCCCGCCCGGCCGGCCGGTAGTGCGCCCGGTGCCGCCCGGCGTCGGGGAAGTCCCGGGGCGGGCGGCCGACCGCCGCCTCGTAGCGGGCCGCCGGCGGCGCCTCGCCCGGCTCGCCCGGCGCGGCCGAGCAGTCGGGACAGCCGGGGCGGGTGGCGGCGGCGTGCCGCTCCTGGGTGAGGTCGGTGAGGTCGACGCTGCGCCAGCGCATCGGCAGGGCGACCTGGGTGGCCCGGCTGACCAGCCCGAAGATCTCGTTCGCGGCCAGCGCGGCGGCGAGCGCGAGATCGTCGGGGTCGGGTGGGCCGGCGGGGTCGGCTGGGCTGGCAGGGCCGGCCGGGCACCCGGTGGCGCAGGCGGGGCACGGGGTGAACCGGGAATCGACGTACGGGCCGAGGTGGGCGACGCCGTCGCGGACCGACACCCACAGCAACGGGATGCCGCTCCGCCAGCAGTCGGCGACCGTGTCCGCGTCGTCGTACGGCGCCGTTGCCGCCAGCACGACCAGCGTGGCGCCGCCGGCCGGGAACGGCCCCGCGCCCCGGCTCACCGCGATGTGCGCGCCGAGTTCGGTGGCCAGCGCCGCCGCCAGCGGGCCGTCGCCGCGTACCTCGACGTGCGCGGCCGCGAGCCGGGCGGCGGTCAGCTCCCAGGCGGCGTCGGCGCCCGTCGCGTCGCCGATCCGGGACAGGAAGTCGGCCAGGTGGTCGGGCACCGCGGTCACGTCGGCACCGGCCGGCGCGGCCTCCTCGACGGCTCCGCAGGCCCACAGCAGGGTCACCGCCTGGAACAGTGCCCGGGGCGTGATGCCGAGCGTGGCGGCCAGGGTCGGGTGGTCGCGGCTGCCGTCCATCAACGGCAGCAGGCGCGCGACCAGGTCGACGGCGGCCCCGCCGAGGCGCCTGCGGCGCGCCACGCCGTCGATGACCAGCCCGTCCCCGGCCCGGTACGTCAGCACCCCACGCCGGGTACGCGGCCGTACCGGCACCGCGAACCGCCGGTCGGTCAGCGCCGCCCGCGCCACGAACCCGGCCGTGACGACGCCGCTCATGCCGGGCCCCCGGTCCGCCCGCGGCGGGCCTCCGGCACACCGGGTTCCCCGGGCCGGCGCAGGCGCGCGGCGAGGTCGTCGAGTCGCGCGTGGTCGCGCGGCGGCCGGCAGCGGGGGCAGCGGTCGACCGCCACCACCCCGTGCCGCCCGGTCGTGCCGGTGACCAGGTCGACGGTACGTACCCAGCCGCCGGGCCGCTCGTCGGACGGCGTCCAGGCGTCGCGGACGGCGCGGCGGGCCAGCGCCACCGCAAGCCCGACGTGGTGGTCGGCGTACCCGGGGATCGGCCGTTCGACGGTCCCGGTGTCCGGGCCGCCGTGCTGCCGGCGGCGGCGCTGGAAGCAGTCGTGGCAGGCGGTGCGCCCGGGCACCACGACCGGGCCGCAGCGCAGGTGGGGGTGGTCGAGCAGGACCGGGAACCAGGGCCGGCGGGCGGCGTACGCGGCCCGGTCGACGGCGTCGGCCAGCGCGGGCCGGTCGTGGCCGGCGGCCAGCACCACGATGTCCGCCGCCGGCCGGCTCACCGGCCGGTCGGTGACGGTCGAGCCGGGATGGCCGGCGGCGAGCCGCGCGGCGACCCGGTGCCCGAAGTCGCCGGACGCGACGACCAGCAGCGTCGGGGTGGCCGGCTCAAGCCGGGCACCCCGATCGCGCACGTCTCGCTCGACGGTGGCGTACATCGTGGTCCTCCGTGGTGCGGTTGGTCAGGCGAACGGTTGCGGTACGGGGTTGACGTCGGCCTCGGCGCGCACCGGGTGCCCCATGGCGGCCGGGGCGGCGTAGAGGCGGGGGTGGGCGAGGTAGCGGGCCCGGTACACGAACGACAGCGGCATGAGCCGCGGTACGAGCACCCGGACCACGACCGCGCCGGCCTGCTCGGCCTCGTCGGTGGTCAGGTCGACGACGACGACCTCGCAGCCACCGGCCCGCAGCCGCGCCAGCAGCCAGTGCAGGACGGTGATCGGCTCCC
This sequence comes from Polymorphospora sp. NPDC050346, assembly GCF_040655695.1. Lineage (NCBI taxonomy): Bacteria > Bacillati > Actinomycetota > Actinomycetes > Micromonosporales > Micromonosporaceae > Polymorphospora > Polymorphospora sp. NPDC050346. The sequence continues at coordinate 28,091 of NZ_JBFAKM010000036.1, forward strand.
CCGGCGGCGGCGCCGGCAGGTCGGCGAGACGGCGTACCGGGCGGTCGCCGTCGAGCAGGAAGTCGAAGTGGTGCCGCCGGTCGCGGCGGCCGAGCGCGATCGCCCCGTCGACGACGCTGGCGACGTCCGGCCCGGCCGGCGGCGTACGGTCGGCGGCCGCCGCCCGTAGCGCGATCCGCAGGGCGGCGGCCTCGCGGTACACCTTGGCCACCGCCGCGCGCGGATCCGCCACGCAGGCGGCGGCCACGAGCTGGGCGAGGTGCCGGTCGTGGTCGGCGAGCTGCAGGCCGAACAGGACCGGGATGCCGAGGTCGGTCGTCGCGTCGAAGAGCAGCGTGTGCACGTACGGCACCCGGCCCCGGCCGACGAGTTCCCGGGACCGGTCGTCGAGGTCGGCCGGGTCGACGGCCAGCCGGGGCAGCCGGAGACGTTGCAGCCAGGCGAGGCTGACCGCGTCGCGCTCGACGACCTCCAGCAGGCCGGCGACGACGGCCGCGACCGGATCGGTGTGCGCCGCGCAGCCGGTCGAGGTCGGGTTGGTGACCGCCTCCGCCGCCGACTCGGGCGGGTTCTTCAGCCAGACGTGGGCGGCCGGCACGTACACCGGCCGGTCGGCGGTCAGCGACCAGCCGCGTACCCAGCGGCGCGGGGCGGCCCGGTCGGGCGCGACCAGGCCGCAGCGCGGGTCGGCGAGTTCGGTCGGCGAGCAGCGCGGCCACGAGTCGAGGTCGACCGCCTCGGCGCCGAGTTCGTCGGCGCTGGCCCGGATGGTCCGGTCGGGGTCCACGGCGCAGGAGGAGTACCGCTCGACGGCCTCGGCGACGGCCAGGTGTGCCGCGCGGGCGGCGTCGAGGTCGCCGCCCGCGCCGTCGAGGTTGCCGTGCTCGGGGCGGTGCGACCAGCGGCGGTGCGGGTCGAGCACCGGGCCGGGGTCCCCGATCCGGGCGACGAAGGTCGGCAGGTCGGCCTCCCCGTCGGCGGCCGGCACCCGGGTCACGGCGCCGACCAGCCCGTACGGCGAGACGAGGGCACCGAACCGGCGCAGGCCGGTCGGTACGGTCGAAGTGTCGGATAGCGGACGCGATTCGCGGTCGGGTCCGCTGTGGATCCCGGTCACCGCTGGGTTCATCGTCGCCGCCTGTCGTCGTCCACCTCGGATGCCGACCCAGTGTGGGCGGCCCGGCGGCCCCCCGCCTGAGTGCCGGGTACTCAAAAGTCACGGCGCGGCCGGAGAGCGGTTACTCATCCGGACCGGGCCGACCGGCGGCGGCCGGCCGGGGCGGGCGAAGAGGATACGACCCACACGCACCCGCCCCGTTCAGCCGCTAGACGCCGCTGTCTAACTTGCCGGTAAACCGCATGAGTAGCTGGAGGACGCGGGGATGCGAATGGTTGCGGATCGGTTGTCGGTGGACGGCCCGCTGGTCGGGCGCGACGACGAACGGGAGCGGATCGCGGGGGCACTGACCGCCGTACCGGGCTCCGGGGTGCTGCTGGTCGGCCGGCCCGGGGTGGGCAAGAGCCGGCTCGCCGCGGCGGCCCTGGACGACCACGAGCGGGCCGGTGCCGCCGTCGTCCGGCTGGCCGCGACGCCCGGCTGGCGGGAGGTGCCGTTCGGCGCGGTCGTCGACCTGTTACCCGGCGCGGCCCTCGGCGTCACGGACGTGTTCCGTGAGGTGGAGCGCCGCCTGCACGCCATCGCCGCCGGGCGGCCGGTCGTGGTCGGCGTCGACGACCTGCACTTCCTCGACGACGCCTCCGCCGCCCTGCTGGAACGGCTCGTCGTCGGCGGCTCCGTGCACGTGCTGGCCAGCACCCTCGACGCCACCGTCGACGCCCCGCCGGTCGCGCTGCTGCGCCGGGCCGGCGCGCTGGCCCGGGTCGAGGTGGCACCGCTGGCGTTCGCCGACTTCCGCGACCTGGTCTCGGCGCTGCTCGACGGCCCGGCCGACGGGCTCACCCTCGACGCGCTGTGGCGGCTCACACTGGGCAACCCGCTGTTCGTACGGGAGGTGCTGCGGGCCGGTTTCGCCGACGCGGCGCTGCGCCGGGAGAACGGCATGTGGCACTGGCGGCCCGAACACCTGGGCACGCCCGGGCTGCCGGAGGTGGTCGGGCTGACCGTCGGCGCACTGACCGCCGCGGAGTCGTCGGCGCTGGCGTACGTCGCGTACGGCGCCCCGGTCCCGCTGCCGCTGCTCGAACGGCTGGTGCCCGCCGACGTCACCGAGGACCTCGAGGAGCGCGGCCTGATCCGGCTCGGCCAGACCGGCCAGCGCACCGTGGTCCGGCTCGGCCACCCGCTGTACGGCGAGGCGGTGCGGGCCCGTACCGGCACGCTACGGACCCGGCGGATCCTGCGCGAACTGGCCGACGCCCTGGAACCGGAGACGGCCGGCGTCGAGGACCGCATCCAGGTGGTGTCGTGGCGGGTCGAGGCGGGCCTCGAGGTCGACCCGACCGAACTGCTCGGCACCGCGACCGAGGCGCTGCGCCGCGGCGGCGCCGGGCTGGCGCTGCGGCTGGCCGAACGGGTGCCGACCGCCGCCGGGGCGTGGCACGCCGGCCGGGCCCTGGTCGCGCTCGGCCGGCACCAGGAGGCCGACGACCGGCTGCGGCGCGGCTACGCGGAGATGGAGGTGCCCCGCGACCGGGCGCAGGCCGCCGCGCTGCGCGCCCTGAACCTCTTCTGGGGACTGCGCCGCCCCGACGACGCCCTGCGGGTGCTGGCCGACGCCGAGCGGACGCTACCGGACGGGGTGCACCACGAGCTGCTGTCGGCACAGGCCGGGATCGCGGTGTTCTGCGGTCGCGGCCACGAGGCGCTGGCGACGATCGCGACCGCGCTGGAACAGCCGTCGCAGGACCCGCTGCTCGCCACCGCGATCGCGCCGCTACGGCCGTACGTGATGGTCTTCGCCGGGGCGCCGGCCCAGGTCGCCGCCGCGTTCGCGGCCGGCGACCCGGCGCTGCCCGAGGTGTGGCCGACGATGCGGGCCGCCACCCAGACCTGCCACGTGCAGGCGCTGGTGATGGCCGGTCGCATCGTGGAGGCGACCGAGGCCGCGGAACGCTACTACGCCGACGCCGTCGCCCACGGCGCGCCGGACGGGGTGGGGCTGATCGCGATGGCACGCGGCATCTGCGCCGGCGAACGCGGCCAGATCGAGGTGGCGTCCCGCTGGATCGACGAGGCGCTGGCGGTGACCGACCCGGCGACGGTGTTCCCGATCCGGGTGAAGATCCTGGCGATGCAGGCCTGGTGGGCGGCGCACCGGCGCCGGTTCGACGAGGGCTGGGCGGCGCTCGATGAGGTGATCCGGCTGGTCCCGGACGGCAGCTCCGCCGGCGACTACGCCCGGCTGAGCGAGGCGTGGCTGCTGGCGATGTCGGGCGAGCAGACCCGGGCGGTGACGCTGCTGCGGGAGCTGACGGACGCGTTCCTGGCCGGCGGGCAACTGTCGGTGGGGATGGACGCCGTGCACCTGTGGTCGCGGCTGGAGCCGTCGGCGGCCGTCGCCGCCGAGGCCCGCCGGATCGCCGACCTGTGCGACACCCCGCTGTTCGGCTGGTACGCCGACTACGCCGAGGCACTGGCGGCCGGCGACCCACTGCGGCTGGAGGAGATCAGCCAGGAGTGGGAGGAGCACCGGTACGACCTGCTGGCGCTGGAGGCGGCGGTGCAGGCGGCCCGCTGCCAGCCGCCGGACGGCCGTACGGCGAGCCGGCTGGCCCGCCGGGTCGAGCGGCTGCGCCAGGAGTGCGCCGGGTTCTGGCCCGCGTGGCTCGACGAACCGGACCCGGCCGGCCCGCTGACCCCGCGCGAACGGGAGGTGAGCGCGCTGGCGGCGGCCGGGCTGGGCAACCCGGAGATCGCCGAGCGGCTGGTGCTGTCGGTGCGGACCGTCGAGAACCACCTGCAACGGGCGTACGGCAAACTCGGCATCCGGGACCGCCGGGAACTGGCGGCGGCGATCGGCGCTCCCCCGGCGCCGGTCCGTTAGGGGAAGTGGGCCGGGGTACGTGGGCTGTGGGGCGGCCATGGTGCCGCCCCACAGCCCGTGCCCCGCGCCGCCTGTGCCCGCGCCGCCTGTACGGCGCGTACACGCCGCCGGCCGCGTTGCCATCCGCACGCAGAACGGCGCCGTCCGTGTTGCCGCCCGGGCCTTCGGGAGTACGCGCGGGGCGCCGCAGGGCGCCGGTTCGGCGGGTGCGCGACCGTACGCGCGTCGATCGAGGACTTGTTGCCGGATTCCCGCCCGTAATGCCCGGAACATCCCCTCGGTCGGCGCGGCGGGGCCCACCGGAGCAGCCCGCCGCCCGGCCGCATCCGCCGATCGAGGACTCGTTGCCGAAATCGTGCCCCGTAATGCCCGAAGCATCCCCTCGATCGGCGCGACCGGGGCGGTTCGGCCTTGATCGACGCGGCGGTCGGCCTCGCCGCGCCGGCCGGGCGCGCCGATCTAGGACTTGTTGCCGGAACCCTGCCCCGTAATGCCCGAGACATCCCCTTGATCGGCGCGGCCATCCGGAGCGGCGCGGCCATCCGGAGCGGCGGCGCGAGCGGGAGCGCCGCCGGCGGAAGCGGGGGCAGCGGAAGCGGGGGTAGCACCGGGGGCGGCGCCGTCCGGGGCGGCCTGATCGGGGGTGGGGCGGGGGTTCGTGCCGGGGAGGATCAGGCGGCCCAGGGCGGTGTTCGCCACCGTGGCGCAGGCCGCCGAGCCGGTCGCTATCCCCCAGCCGATCGGGCCGAGCGGCGTACACCCGAAGAACTGGCTCAGCCCCGGCGTCTGGATCACCGCCACCAGTGCCCCGGCGGACACCGCCGCGGTCGCCAGGACGGCGGGGCTGGCGCCGCCGGTCAGCACCGTCTGGCCGAGCTGGGTGCCGACCAGGGCGGCGAGGGCGACCGTGCCGGCCCGCTTGCGGCGGCCGGTCGCCCGGGCCAGGGTCCAGCCGGCGGTGGCGCCGAACGTGGTCGCGCCGGCCCGCAGTCCGATCTCCCGGTTGAGGCTGGCGCCGAGCGACGCGTCCGGGCCCTCGGCGAGCAGGTCGACGCCGGCCTCCGGGCGGGGCGGGCGGACCGCGATCGCCATCGCCGGTGCCAGGTCGGTGAGCAGGTTGACCAGCAGGAGTTGGCGGGAGCTCAGCGCGGAACGGCCGGTGACGGCGGCGGTGACGACGCTGAAGGCGATCTCGCCGAGGTTGCCGCCGACCAGGACGCTCAGCGCGTGCCGTACCGACGACCACATGGCCCGCCCCTCGACCAGGGTGGCGATGATCGTCTCGAGCCGGTCGTCGGTGACGACGAGGTCGGCGGCGGCGTGTGCGGCGGGGGTGCCGCGCTGGCCGAGCGCGATCCCGACGTCGGCGAGCCGGATCGCCGGGGCGTCGTTGGCGCCGTCGCCGGTCATCGCGACGGTCCGGCCGGCGCCACGCAGGGCCTGGATGATGCGTACCTTGTGGGCCGGGGTGCAGCGGGCCACGACGTCGGTCGCGGCCAGGCGCTCGGCGAGCGCCGGGTCGTCGAGCGCGTCGAGTTCGGCTCCGGTGGCGACCCGCTGGCCGGGTCCGTCGGTGCTGATGATGGCGGCGATCGCCGCGGCGGTGGCCGGGTGGTCGCCGGTCACCATGATGGTGTGCACGCCGGCCTCCCGGATCCGCCGGACGGCCGGTGCCGCGCTGTCGCGTACGACGTCGGCCAGGGCGACGAAGCCCAGGAACGTCAGCCCTTCGACGTCGCCGTCGGCGACCGACGAGGTGGTGGCGACCGGGCACTCGGCGACGGCGAGGACCCGCTGTCCGGCGGCGGCGTGCCGGGTCAGCAGTTCTTGCAGCGCCGACCGGCCGGCCGCGTCCAGCGGTACGTCGCCGCCGGGGTCGCGCCGCCGGGAACAGCGTGGCAGCACCACCTCCGGGGCGCCCTTGACGCTGAGCAGCAGGGCGCCGTCCGGGCCCCCGACGGTCGCGTGGTAGCCCCGGGACGCCTCGAACGGCAGTGCCGCCGTCAGGTGCCAGCCGGGCGAACCGGTGTCCGGTCCGATCCCGGCGGCGCGGGCACCGGCGAGTACGGCGGCGTCGGTCTGCTGTGGCAGGTCGGCCGGGTCGTCGGCCTCGGGTGTGGCCCGCAGCGCCGCCGCCAGCACCGGGCGCAGTTCGTCGGGCAGTTCGTCGAGGGCGGCGTACCGGCCCGGGTCGCCGACCCCGGCGAGCCGCAACCGGCCCTCGGTCAGGGTGCCGGTCTTGTCGAAGCAGAGCACGTCGACCCGGCCGAGCGCCTCGATGGTGCGCGGGTTGCGGACCAGGGCGCCGTGGTCGGCGAGCCGGCGGGCGGCGGCGAGTTGCGCGGCGGAGACCAGGAACGGCAGGCCCTCGGGTACGGACGCGACGGCCAGGTTGGCGGCGGTCGCCGCGGTCTGGGCCAGCGGTACGCCGTGCAGGAGTCCCGCGCCGGCGACGGCGACCGCCGCACCGGCGGCCAGCGGCAGCGACGAGCTGGTCAGGTGGGTGAGGCGGGCCTCGACGCCGCTGGCCGGGGCGGCGCCGCGGGCGAGTGCCATGCCGCGGCCGGCCTCGGTGTCGGCGCCGGTGGCGACGACGACCGCGGCGCCGTGGCCGGCGGCGACGCTGGTGCCCTGGTAGACCATCGATTTGCGGTCGGCGACCTCGCCGGCGACGACGGCGGCGGTGTCCTTGCCCACCGGCAGCGACTCGCCGGTCAGCGACGACTCGTCGGTCTCCAGGCCGACCGCCTCGATCACCCGGCAGTCGGCGGGTACGGCGTCGCCGGGGCAGAGCAGGACCAGGTCGCCGGGGACGAGGTCGGCGCCGCTGATGGTCTGTTCGGTGCCGCCACGCCGGACCCGTACGGTGACCTCGGCGCGGGCGAAGAGCCGCCCGAGGGCGTGTTCGGTGGCCGCCTGCTGGGCGGCGCCGACCAGGGCCGACATGGCCAGGACCCCGCCGACGAGACCGGCGTCGACGACCGAGCCGACGGCCGCGGACAGGCCGGCGCCGAGTGCCAGCACCGGGGTGAGCGGGTTGGCGAGTTCGTCGACGAAGGCGCGGGCGAAGCCGACGCCGACGGGTGGTTCGCCGCCGGTCTGCCGGACCCGCCGGCCGGCCTCCTCGTCGGTGAGGCCGGCCGGCCCGCTGCCGAGCCGGTCGAAGACGACCGGTACCGGCATGAGGTGCCACGGCGTGGTCGGCGTGGGCGGCGTCGGCGGGTTGCGGGGCAGTTCGTTGGCGCGCCAGACGCCGTTGCCGAGCGCGACGGCGGCCGTGACGTGCAGCGGCGTCTGGGACCGGCCCGGCAGGTCCCCCGGCGGGCTGGTGAGCGCCGTCACCGCCCCGAGGCCGGTGCCGGCGCCGGACAGCACGATGCACTGCTGGATCATGCGCCGGGCTCCGCCGGTGGCCTCGACCACCATGGCGGCGACGTCGATGTCGGTGTCGACGATCAGGTGGGCGCCCCAGGCGGGCAGGCCGTCGGCGCGGGCGGTGCCGATGCCGCAGTCGGCGGCGGCCAGCGCCCGCCGGTCGCCGGAGACGAGCATGACCATCGCCCCGTCGGCCTGGAGGTCCCGTACGGTCGAGGCCAGCGGGACGGTGTCCGGGGTGGCGACGACCAGTCGCAGCCCGGCCCGGCGGGCGGCGTCGGGCAGGACCTGGCTGGCGCGGGCGGGTTCGGCGGTGGCGCCGGCGAGCGCGACGAGCCGTCCGTCGTGCGCGAGCCCGAGCACGGTGTCGACCCGTTTCCGCAGTTCGCCGGCTTGATCGGCGCCGGCGCCGGGGGCGAGGTCGCCGACCGGGGCGAGTTCCCAGCCGTCGGCGGTGTGCCGGCCGGTGGGGTCGTCGGCGTCGAAGAGGGCGAAGGCGCGGGCGACGGTCTCCTGCTCGTCGGGTGCCCGGCCGCCGGGTGCCGGTAGCGGGACCAGGTCGGTGAGCACGGCCCGCGAGGACCGCAGCACCTCGGGGTCGATGACGAGGGTGTCGATCCGGTCGAGTTCGCGCAGCACGTCGCGGTCGACCACGACCACGCCCCGGCGGGCGAGCAGCGCCCCGAGCCGGGCGGCGTAGCCTTCCCGGCCGGCGGCGGCGGCCTTCGGCAGGGTGGACAGGGCGACGGCGGCGGCCCGCTTGGCGCCGCCGAACGGCAGGGTGGCGGCGCCGGCGAGGGCGCCGGCGGCCATTACCCGGACCGCGTACCGCTCGACCGGGCCGTCCGGTTTGGCGACCGGCCGGTCCTGTGCGACGCACGGCGCGGTGGCCCGTTCCGGGGTGCCGGTGAGCCGTGCCTCGGCCTTCTCCCAGGCGGCGAGTTCGGCGCGGGCCTCCTGCCATTCCAGCAGCCGCTTGCCGGTGTCGAGCACGATGCTGGGCCAGCCGCCGGACAGTCCGTGGGCCAGCGACTCGGCCAGCGGCAGCACCGAGTCGGCGCGCGGGGCGCCCTGGAGTCCCTTGCCGGCGAGCATGTGCAGCCTGGGGTGCAGGTCGACGACCTTGAGCAGGCCGGCGAGTTCGCCGGGCAGGGAGGTGAACGGCAGTACCCGGGTCGCGACGGCGAGGCCGAGGCCGAGCGCGTCGGCGGCGAGGGTGGTGACGGCCCGCCCGGTACGCGGCCCCTCCTCCGGCGGGTGCGGCGGGTCGATGTCCGGGTCGGGGGCGTAGCCGTCGTTGCGCTCGATGCCGCTGATCACCGAGATCAGCTGGTCGAGGCTCGGCCCGGGCTGTTCGACGGCGACGACGACGCGGCCGGTCGGCGGGTTGATCCGGGCCCAGGCCACGCCGGGGACCTTGGACAGCGCCACCTCGACCCGTCGGCCCAGCCGGCCGCCGGCCGGTTCGGCGACGCCCCGGACCTCGATGTGGTGGCGGCCGGGCCGGGACCAGACACCCCGCCGGTTGATCCCGGCGGCCCGGGCCAGTCCGGCCACGACGGCGCCGGCGTGCGCGACGGCCGTCCGCCCGACGGCCGCCAGGGGTCGCCACCCCGTCGGAATCATCGATCGCTGTCGGTTGCCGGCGGCTCCGTGCCCCACGCCATGTCGCCTCCCACGCCTGTCGGTAGGCCCGTGGGCTTCCCAGTTCCGGGCGGTCTATTCCGCCGGTCGGGGCGGGGTGCGGCGGGTCAGCCGATGCGCAGGCCGAGGGCCTGGGCGATGACGACGGCCTGATCGGCGTCGATGATGGCGCCGGACAGGCGTACGGCCGACGGGTCGAGCGCGGTGAGGTCGCTGCCGCGCAGGTCGGTGCCGGACAGGTCGGCGCCGGTGAGGGTGGCCGCCGACAGGTCGACGCCGGTCAGGGTGGCGCCGGTGCAGTCGGCGCGGGACAGGTCGACCTCGCGCATGCGTACGTCGGTGAACGTGACCCCGCGCAGGTCGGCGCCGGTCAGCGTGACGAAGGACCAGTCGCCGCCGGTCACCCGCAGCGGGCGGGTGCCGCAGTCGGTGATGGTGCTGCCGGTGAGCTTGCAGCCGGTGAACTCGGCGTCGAAGAGTTCGCTGCGTTCGATGACGCACCGCACCAGGGCGGTGTCGTGGTGGCGGGAGGCGTTGAACCGTACGTTGGCGAAGGTGCATCCGGTGAAGGTGACCCGGCGGGTGGTCGCCTCGGTCAGGTCGACGCGTCGGAAGGTGCATCCGGAGTAGACGCGGTCGACCATGTCCTCGCCGTACCAGTCCTCGTCGGCGAACTCGCGCCCCTCCACCACCAGTTCGGGCATGGCTGACACGGTAGCGCCCGCCGGACGGTGGAGGTGGAGTCGGGGGTTCGTCCGATCCCGACACCGGCTGTTAGGACGAGCAACTTCACTGTAAGGACTACTTACTAATTCACATGCCTCTTACTAGCGTGACTGCCAGCGCGCACGGACCGGTCGCCCGAGCAACCGGATCGCCCGGCCGCGTACGCAGACGAGGGGCTGACATGCTGACCCACCCGGCGCACGCCCGCCACACCCTGATCGAGGTCGCGGACCTGCGGCAGGACCCGCCGCCCCAGGCGGTACGCGGCCACGAGCGGGCGCTGCGCACCGTCGTCGACTGGGCCCGGGAGTACCTGTGCCAACCGCACCCCGACCTCGGGCGCACCGGCAACGTCTGCCCGTACGCCCAGGGTTCGCTGGACCGCGACGTCTTCCACCTGGCGGTGGCCCCCGGCCGCACACACGCCCCCGCCGACCTGGACCGGCTGCTGGTCACCTACCGGGACTGGTTCGTCGACCTCGCCGCGCGTCGCGGATCCGCCGCGCAGTTCTCCACCATCCTGATCGTCTTCCCGGACCTGCTGCCCGACGACGTACCCCTCGTGGTCGACCGCACCCAGGATCGGCTCAAGTCGCGGTTCGTGGCGCACGGGCTGATGCTCGGCGAGTTCCACGACGGCCCGCCGGCCAAGGGCGGGCTGTGGAACCCGGACTTCCCGGCGCTGCGCTGCCCGGTCCCGCTGCTGGCGATCCGGCACATGGTGCCGACCGACTTCCTCTTCCTGCGCGACGACCCGGACCACGTACGCGCCTACCTGGCCCGCCACGCCGGCCAGATCCCGCCGCACCTGCGGGCGACCGTACGCGACGCCGTCGACCGCTTCGGACTCGAGCCCGTCGCCGGCGGTGCCGGTGCGCGCTGAGCCCCCGACGACGGTGCCGGCCCTGCTGGCGGCGCGGGCCGACGACGAGCCGGACCGGGTCGCACTGGTGCTCGACGGGGTGGGGACCCTCACCTTCGGACAGTGGCGGGCCCGCGCCGACGCGGGCGCCCACGAACTGCGCGACCGCGGGGTGGGCCGGGGCGACCGGATCGGGCTCGTCTTCGGCGGGCCGGACTGGCTCGACTTCGCGGTCGGGTACGCCGCGGTGACCGCGGCCGGCGGGGTCGCCGTACCGCTGTCGGACCGGACCCCGGCCGCCGCCGACCTGCTCGCCGGCTGCGGCGCCACCGGCGTGCTGCACGCCGGCACGGCACCGCGGGGTCCATGGTGGACGGTGCACGCGGACGGGCTGGGCCGGACCGCCTCCCCCGGCCCGCCCGACGGCGACGTACGCCCCGGCGACCTGGCCCAGATCGTGCACACCTCGGGCACCACCGGCCGGCCGAAAGGGGTGGCCGCCACCCACGCCAACCTGACGTTCGGCGCCGCCCCGCGCCCGCGGCGCCGGCCACTGGCGCACTCCCGGCACTTCGTGCACGCCTTCCCGATCGGCACCAACGCCGCGCAGACCATGCTGGTCCAGGCGCTGACCGCCCGGCCGGCCGCCGTGGTGGCGCCCCACTTCGACGCCGACGGCTTCGCCGCGCTGGTCGCCCGGCACCGGGCCGGGACCGTCTTCGTGGTGCCGTCGATGGCGATCGACCTCCTGCGCGCCCGCGTGGCCGAGCGGCACGACCTGTCCGACGTACTGCTGGTCGCCTCGACCGGCGCGGCGCTGCCACCCGCGGTGGCCCGCGACCTCACCACCGCCCTGCCCGGCGCCACGGTCGTCAACAACTACACCTCGACCGAGGCCGCCCCGGCCCACACCACCGTCGTCTACGACCCGGACCGGCCGACCGCGCTCGGCCGGCCGGCCGCCGGTGCCGAACTGCGGATCACCGACCAGGACGGGGTGCCGCTGCCGGCCGGCGCGACCGGCGAGGTGTGGCTGCGGGCCGACACCGTGCCCCGGACGTACTTCGGCGACCCGGCGGCCAGTGCCAGGGTCTTCCGCGACGGCTGGGTCCGGATGGGCGACCTCGGCCACCTCGACGCCGACGGCTACCTGCACCTGGTCGACCGGGACGGCGACACCGTCAAGACCGGCGGGTTCAAGGTGTCGACGCTGCACGTCGAGTCGGTGCTCTTCGACCACCCCGACGTCGCCGACGCGGCCGTGGTCGGCCTGCCGCACGCCACGCTGGGCGCGATGGTCGCCGCCGCGGTGGTGCCCGGCCGCCCGGTCACCGCCGACGCGCTACGGGCCCACCTGGCCGAGCGACTCGCCCCGCAGGAACGGCCGCTGCGGCTGCTGCTGGTCGACGCGCTGCCGCGCAACGACGGCGGCAAGGTGGTCCGGGCCGCGCTGCGCGACCTGTTCGCCCGGCGGCCCGACGACGCCGACGGGGCGCCGGTGACGGCGGCGGAACGTACCCTGGCCGCGCTGTGGGGCCGGGTGCTCGGGGTGCCGTCGGCCGGCCGGCACGACGACTTCTTCGCGCTCGGCGGCGACTCGCTCAAGGCCGCCCAGATCGCCACGCTGGCCGCCGCCGAGTTCGGCGTCGCCGTACCGGCCTCGGTGGTGTTCGACCGGCCGGTGCTGGCCGCGCAGGCCGGCTGGCTGGCCGCCGCGACCACCGCCGGGCCGGCGGTGGAGATTGCGGAGACGGCAGCACCGGCGGCGACGGCCGCGCCGGAGACGAACGGCGACGGCGGGCGGGACATGCCGCTCACCGCCCAGCAGGACAACTTCCTGGCCTGGATGTACGCCACCGACGAGCCCCGCGACCCGGGCCCGATCAGCGTCGCGATCCGGATCACCGACGACCTCGACCCGGCCCTGCTGGAGGCGGCGCTGGGCGTGCTGGTGGCCCGGCACGAGGCGCTGCGCACCGTGTTCCGCGCGGCCGGCGGGGCACCTCGCGGCCACCTGCTCGCCGACTGCCCGCCGGCGGTGACGGTCACCGCCGCCGACGACGAGGCACACGCCGCGCAACTGGTGTGCGCCGACCGGGAACTGCGGTTCGGGCTGGATCAGGGGCCGCTGGTACGGGCGGTCGTGGTCCGGCTCGGCGACGCCGACCACGTGCTCGGGCTCGCCGTGCACCACCTGGTCTTCGACGGCTGGTCGATGGGGGTGCTGCTACGCGAACTCGGCCTGGTCTACTCGGCGCTGCGCACCGGCCGCCGGCCCGTCCTGCCGGCGCCGCCGGTGCCGTACGTCGAGGCGGTGGCCTGGACCCGGGCGCAGTGGCCGCGCACCCGCCGCTACTGGCTGGACCGCCTCGACGGGGCGCCGGCCGTCGTCGCGCCGTTCCCGGGCCGGCGGCACGCCGTCCGGCTGCACAGCGACTCGCTGGAGTTCCGGGTCGACGCGGACGCCGCCGGCCGGCTGCGGGCCCTGGCCAGGGACCGGGGCGCCAGCACGGCGATGCTGGTCACGGCGGCGTGGGCGGCGGTGCTGACCGGGTGGAGCGGGGTGCCGGACCTGGTCGTCATGTCCCCGGTCCCGGGGCGCGGCCGGCCGGAGTTCGAGGTGCTGGTCGGCTGCCTGGTGCAGTCGCTGCCGCTGCGGATCGACGCCGGCGGCGACCCGACCTTCGCCGACCTGCTCGACCGGGTACGCGCCACCACGCTCGCCGCCGTCGACCACCAGTACTACCCGTTCGCCGAGTTCTACGCCCGCTTCCCGGCCGCCGCCTGGCTGCGCTTCGAGAGCTGGGGCGGCGACCCGCACTTCCCCGGCCTGATCTCGCAGGGGTTCCCGCTGCCGCGCGCGCTGGACGCCGACTGGCCGACCCCGGACGGGCAGCCGGACCTCGGCGTACCGGAGCTGGCGGTGGTCGAACAGCCGGACGGTTCGCTGTCCGGCTGGCTGCTGTGGAACTCGTACGCCTTCGACCGGTCCACCCCGCGCCGGCTCGCCGCCGGCCTGCTGCGCCTGCTGCACGCGCTGCCGGCCGGCGCCACGACACCGGTGTCGGAGCTGACCGGCGAGCGCTTCCCGGAGACGGAGGTAGTGTGACCACTGTGGACTTACCGCGACTCGGTCCGGCTTCGGCCGCCCAGCACGGGCTGTGGTTCACCGAGCGGATCGGTGCGGCCGGGTCGGCCTACCACATGCCGCTGCCGGTACGGCTGTCCGGCGCGCTCGACGCCGACGCGCTCGCCGACGCCTGCGACGCCGTCGTACGGCGGCATCCGGTGCTGGCGTACGCCTTCGACGACACCGACGGCGAGCTGGCGCTGGTCGCCGCCGGCCCGCCCCGGCTGACCCGGCGGGAGGTGCGGCCCGCCGACGTCGCCGCCGTGGTCCGGGCCGAGACGTTGCGCCCGTTCGACCTCCGGCGCGGCCCGCTGGTCCGGTTCACCCTGCTCGGCCTGGCCCCGACCGAGCACCTGCTGCTCGTCGTCGCCCACCACCTGGTCTTCGACGGCGGGTCCAAGGACGTGCTGCTGCGCGAGCTGGCGGCGGCGTACGGCGCCCGGGTCACCGGCGCGACCGGTGCGCCCATCCCGCCGGTGCCGTACGCCGGGCACGCCGCCGACGAGGCGGCCCGGATCGCCGCCACCCTGCCCGCCGCCCGCGAGTTCTGGGCGGACCGCTGGCGGGAGCCGGCCCCGGTGGTGCTGCCGGGGCTGACCCGCGTGCCGGACGGGGTCGAGCCCGGCGAGGCCGTCGAGTTCGACCTGACCCCGGCCCGGCGGTCGGCGCTGGCCGGCTGCGCCGACCGGTCCGGGCACACCCGCTTCGAGGTGCTGCTCGCCGCCGTGCAGGCCGTCCTGCACCGCTACGGCAACGCCGCGCCGACGGTCGCCGTCGACCTCGGTACGCGTACCGCCGCGACCCGCGACGCGATCGGGCTGTTCGTCAACGAGCTGCCGGTGGCCGTCCACCCCGACCCGGACCGGCCGTTCGCCGACCTGGTCGCCGCCACCCGCGCCGAACTGCGCCGCACCTACCCGGTCCGGGTGGTGCCGCTGGCCCGCGCCGTCGACGGGCTGCGGCCCCGGCCGGCGCTGGCACCGGTGTCGGTCAGCTACCGGCGCCGCACCGGCCCCGACCCGGTCTTCGCCGGGCTGCGCACCGAGGTCCGCTGGACCGCGTTCAACCACGCCGCCCGCAACGCCCTGCACGTGCAGGTGGTCGACGGCCCGGACCGGACCACGGTCAACCTCCAGCACGCCGTCGGCGGCGTCGACCGGGACAGCGTCGACCGGATCGCCGGGCACCTGACCACACTGCTCGACGCGGCGACCGCCGCACCGGACACCCCGCTGCGCGCGCTGCCGGTGCTCGGCGAGCCGGAACGCCGCCTGCTGCTGGCCGGCTGGCAGTCGACGGCCGAGCCGGCCGCGCCGGCCACCGACCGCCTCGCCCCGGCGACCGGCCATCTCGCCCCAGCCACCGGCCGGGCGGCCGGCCCGCTGACGGGGACGGTGCCCGAGCTGGTCGCCGGCTGGGCGGCGGCCACCCCGGACGCGCCCGCGGTCGTCTTCGCCGGTGCGGTGACGACGTACGCCGAACTGGACCGGGCCGCCGCCGCGCTCGCCGGCCGGCTGCGGGCCGCCGGCGCCGGCCCCGGCACCCGGGTCGCGGTCCGGCTGCGGCGGTCGCCGGACCTGCTCGCCGGGCTGCTCGCGGTGCTGCGCACCGGTGCCGCGTACGTGCCGCTGGACCCCGACCACCCGCCGGCCCGGCGGGCGTACGTGCTCGACGACACCACCCCGGCGGTGCTGCTGACCGCCGCCGGCACCGCCGACGACCCGGCCACGCACCGGCCGGTGGTGGTCCACGTCGACGCCCCGTCCGGCCCGGCCACCGGACCGGACGTGCTCGCCGCCGACCCGGACGCGGTCGCGTACGTGGTGCACACCTCCGGCTCCACCGGCCGGCCCAAGGGCGTCGAGGTCACCCACCGGTCGCTGGCGCACCTGCTGGACGCGATGCGCGCCGTCCTCACCAGCGGCCCCGCCGACGGCTGGCTGGCGCTGGCCTCGGCGACGTTCGACATGGCCAAGCCGGAACTGTTCCTGCCGCTGGTCACCGGCGGCCGGATCGTGCTCGCCGCCGGCGACGACACCCGCGACGGCGCCGCCCTGCTCGACCTGGTCCGCCGGCACGGGGTCAGCCACGTGCACGCCACCCCGACGACGTGGCGGCTGCTGCTCGACGCCGGTCTCGCCGAGCCGGTCGTGGCGCTGTGCGGCGCCGAGCCGCTGCCACCCGCGCTCGCCCGCGAGCTGCGGCCCCGGGTGCGCCGGCTGTTCAACCTGTACGGGCCGACCGAGGCCACCGTCTGGGCGACCGTGGCCGAACTGCCCGACCCGGTCGACGCGGTCACCATCGGCCGGCCGCTGCCCGGCGCCCGGGCCTACGTGCTCGACCCGCTGCTGCGGCCGGCCCCGGTCGGCGTACCCGGGGAGATCCACATCGCCGGGACCGGGGTGGCGCGCGGCTACCTGCACCGGCCCGGGCTGACCGCGGCCCGTTTCCGGCCCGACCCGTACGGCCCGCCCGGCTCGCGCCTCTACGCCACCGGTGACCTGGGCCGGTGGCGCCCGGACGGGCGGCTGGAGTTCCTCGGCCGCATCGACCGGCAGGTGAAGGTACGCGGGCACCGGGTCGAGCCGGGCGAGATCGAGGCGACCCTGGACGGGCATCCGGACGTGCACCGCTCCGCGGTCGTGCTCCGCGCCGACGACGGCCGGCCGCGCCTGGTCGCGTACGTCGAGTTCCGGCCCGGCCGGCAGGTGACCGACGCCGACCTGCGCCGGTTCCTGCGCGAGACGCTGCCGGGCTGGATGGTGCCGGAGGTGGTGGTGCCGCTGGCGGCGCTGCCGACCACGCCGAACGGCAAGCTCGACCGGGCCGCGCTGCCGGCCCCGGCCACCGTGCCGGCGCCGGCCGAGGCGGAGCCGGAGCCGGACGGGGCAGAACCGGCGGCGGACGGGGCAGAACCGGAGCCGGACGGGCTGGGCGCCGCCGTCACCGAGATCTGGCGGCAGGTGCTGCGGGTGGACCGGATCAGCCCGCACGACGACCTCTTCGACGACCTGGGCGGGCACTCGCTCAGCGTCACCCAGATCGCCGCCCGGATGCGCCGGCAGCTCGGCGTCGACCTGCCGCTGCACGTCTTCTTCGACACCCCGACGGTCGCCGGCGTCCTCGCCGCCGTCGCCGGGGACGACAGCCTGCCCGACGCCGACGACCCACGACGGCCATGAACGAACACCACTATCACCGAGGAGGCCGTCCCATGCCGACCACCACCACCCCGGCGGGCGCGGACCGACCCGGCCACGGCGGCGTGGCCGCCCTGTCACCGCAGCGCCAGGAACTCCTGGCCCGCAGGCTGGCCCAGCTCGGCCTGGGCAGCGCCGCCGAGCCGGCCATCCCGCGGGTACCCCGCACCGGGGGCGAGCAGAGCTTCGCCTGCTCGTCCGGGCAGCAGCGGATGTGGCTGGCCGCCCAGTACGACCCGGCCGACCCGTCGTTCCACGTCGCCATGTCACAGCGGCTCACCGGCACCCTCGACGTCGGCGCGCTGCGGGCGGCGCTGCGCGACCTGGTCGCCCGGCACGAGGTGCTGCGCACCGTCTACGTCGGCGTCGACGGCGAGCCCCGCCAGGTGGTCCGGCCGACCGGCGACGTCCCGGTGACCGAGGTCGACCTGCGGCACCTGCCGGCCGACGGGCGCGAGGACCGGGCCCGCGAACTGGCCCGGGACGCCTTCGCGGTGCCGTTCGACCTGGCCGCCGGACCGGTGCTGCGGGCATCGCTGTTCCGGCTCGCCGACGACGACCACGTGCTGCTGGCGACCAGCCACCACATCGCGATCGACGGCTGGTCGATCGGCAACGCGTTGCGCGAACTCGCCGCCCTCTACGCGTGGCGGATCGACGGCGGCACCGGCACCCCGCCCCTGCCCGAGCTGCCGGTCCAGTACGCCGACTACGCGCAGTGGCAGCACGACGGCACGGCCGGCGGCGCCCTTTCGCCGGGGCTGGCGTACTGGCGCGAGCACCTGGCGGCGCCCCGGGCCGACGCGCACCTGCCGATCGCCCGCAAGCACGCCGGACCGGCCCGTGCCGGCGGCGCGAAGGTGCACCTGACGATCGGCCCGGACCTGGTCGAGGGGCTGCGTACGGCGGCCGGCGGGGCGCGCGGCACCACCCCGTTCGTCACCCTGCTCACCACGTTCAAGGCGCTGCTGGCCCGCTACACCGGGCAGCGGGACGTCACCGTCGGCACCCTGGTCGCGGCCCGTACCCACGTGGAGCTGGAACCGCTGATCGGCTACTTCGCCAACCCGATCGCGATGCGTACCGACGTCGACCCCGACCTGACGTTCGCGCAGACCGCCGGCCGGGTACGGCGGGCCGTCATCGACGGCTTCGCCCACCAGAACGTGCCGTTCGACACGGTCGTGCAGGACCTGGCGCCGCGCCGGGACGCCGACCGGCACCCGTTCTTCCAGACCGCGGTGATCCTGCACAACTTCACCGGCGGCGGCCCGTCGGCGTGGCCAGGCCTGGCGGTGTCGTGGTGGGACAGCCAGCTCGACGACATGCTCTTCGACCTGACCCTGGTCGGGGTGCCGCAGCCCGACGGCGGGCTGGAACTCACCTTCTCCTACCGCACCGAGGTCTTCGACGCGCCCGACGTCGACCGGTTCGCCGGGCACTTCCGGCAACTGCTCGCCGCCGTGGTCGCCGACCCGGCCCGGCCGCTCGGCGACGTGCCGCTGCTCACCGACGACGAGCGGCGACGCGCCCTGTCCGACTGGCAGGGGCCGGCGCGCGAGATGGCGGCGGCCGGCTTCACCGAGCTGTTCGCCGCCTCGTGCGCCCGCACCCCGGACGCGGTCGCGGTCGGTGACGCCGGGGGCGAGCTGACGTACCGGGAACTCGACGCCCGCGCCGACCGGCTCGCCGCGCTGCTGCGCGGGCGCGGGGTCGGACCGGAGACCCCGGTCGGGATCTGCCTGGACCGGTCGGCGGCGATGCTGGTCGCGATGCTCGGCGTGTGGCGGGCCGGCGGCGCGTACGTGCCGCTGGACCCGGCGTTCCCGGCGGACCGGCTGCGGCTGATGGTCGACGACGCGGGCGTGGACGTGCTGGTGACCCAGCGGTCGGTCCGGGACCGGCTGCCCGACCTGTGCGCCGGCCCCGGCGTGGTCTGCCTCGACGACGGGCCGGACGCCGCCCCCGGTGACGTCGTGCCCACGGGCACGCCGCCGCGCGCCGACCAGCTCGCGTACGTCATCTACACCTCCGGGTCCACCGGCCGGCCCAAGGGCGTCGAGGTCACCCACGGCGCGGTCGCCAACCTGCTGCTGTCGTTCCGCGACGGGCTCGGCCTCACCGGCGACGACCGGCTGCTCGCCGTCACCACGCTGTCGTTCGACATCTCCGTGCTCGAACTGCTGCTGCCGCTGGTCTGCGGGGCCCGGGTGCTGGTCGCCACCTCCACCGAGGTGGTCGACGGGGCGGCGCTGCGGGCGCGGGCCGAACGGGACCGGGCGACGGTGTTGCAGGCCACCCCGGCGACCTGGCGGATGCTGCTGTCCGCCGGCGGGGTGCCGGCCGGCGTACGGCACCGGCTGTGCGGCGGCGAGGCGTTCTCCCGCGACCTGGCCGCGGAGCTGGCCGGCGGCCAGCTGTGGAACGTGTACGGCCCGACCGAGACGACGGTGTGGTCGGCGGCCGGTGTCGTCGAGCCCGGCGACGGGCCGATCGCCATCGGGCCGCCGATCGACAACACCCGCATCCACCTGCTCGACGGCCGGGGCCAGCCGGTGCCGGTCGGCGTCGCCGGCGAGGTCCACATCGGCGGGCTCGGCCTGGCCCGCGGCTACCGGGACCGGCCCGCGCTGACCGCCGAACGCTTCGTGCCGGACCCGTTCGGCGACACGCCGGGCGGCCGCCTGTACGCCACCGGCGACCTGGCCCGCTACCTGCCGGACGGGCGGCTGGAGTTCCTCGGCCGCGGCGACCACCAGGTGAAGGTGCGTGGCTTCCGGGTCGAGCTCGGCGAGATCGAGGTGGCGCTGCGGGCGCAGGACGGCGTCCGCGACGCGGCGGTGACCGCCTGGCACGGCACCGAAGACGGCGACGCCCGCCTGGTCGGGTACGCCGTCGCCGACGACCCCGGCGCCGACCCGGCGGCGCTGTGGACCGCCGTCCAGCCCGGCCTGGCCGCCCGGTTGCCCGGGTACATGGTGCCGGCGACCCTGGTCGTCCTCGACGCGCTGCCACTGACCCCGAACGGCAAGGTCGACCGGCGGGCGCTGCCGGCACCCGACTGGGGCGCGGCCGACGCCACCCCGTACATCGCCCCGCGCGACCTCGTCGAGGCGGCCGTCGTCCGGATCTGGGAGGAGGTCCTCGACGTGCGGCCGATCGGTGTCGACGCCGACTTCTTCGCCCTCGGCGGGCACTCGCTGCTCGCCGAGCGGGTGCTGGCCCGGGTACGGGCGTACTTCCAGCTGGAGGCGCCGACCCGGGCCCTGTTCGAGGCACCGACCGTGGCCGGTCTGGCCGCCGCGCTGGCCGACCTCGAACCGGTGCCCGGCCAGGTCGCGGCGGTCGCCGAACTGCGGGCGCAGATCGAGTCGATGTCGCCCGAGGCAGTGGAACTCATGCTCGCCGAGGAGGGCGGTCGGTGACCGCGTCGACCGACCAGCTGCTGGCCGTCCTGCTCGCCCGGCGCGGTATCGAGGTCGCCGGCACGCAGGCGATCCGGCCCGGTGACCGCGGCGGGGACCTGCCGCTGTCCCCGGCGCAGCAGCGGATCTGGTTCCTCGACCGGCTCGGCGTCGGCGACTCGACCTACCTGATGGGTGGCGCGCACCGGCTCACCGGGCCGGTCGACCCGGACGCGCTGGCCGGGGCGCTGCGGCTGCTGGTGCGCCGGCACGAGCCGCTGCGGACCCGGTTCACCGACCACGACGGCCACCCGGTGCAGCAGATCCTGGCCGCCACCGACCCGCGCGCCGTCGTACCGCTGCCGGTCGTCGACCTGGGCGACCTGCCGGCCGCGACCCGCGACAGCCGGCTGCGCCGGCTGGCCGGGTACGAACTCGGCCGCCCGTTCGACCTGCGGGAGGCGCCGCTGGTGCGGGCCGTCCTGGTCCGGCTGGCCGCCGACGACCACGTGCTGCTGCTCACGTTCCACCACATCGTCTGCGACGACGTGTCGGCCGGGGTGCTGTTCGCCGACCTGATGGCCGGGTACGTCGCCCTGGCCGCCGGCCGCGCCCCGGACCTGCCGCCGCTGCCGGTGCAGTACGCCGACTACGTACGGTGGCTCGGCGAGCGTGACCCGGGTGTCGTCGCCGGCCAGGAGGCGTACTGGCGGGAGCGGCTCGCCGGTGCCCCGGCCCACCTCGACCTGCCGACCGACCGGCCCCGGCCGGACCGGCCACGGTCACCGGCCGGCAGCCACCCGTTCCGGCTGTCCGGCCGGCTCACCGCGGCGGTCGAGGCGCTGCGCCAGCGCGAGGACTGCACCACGTTCACCGTGCTGCTGGCCGCGTTCAAGATCGTGCTGGCCCGGCACAGCGGCCAGGACGACCTCGTCGTCGGCGTACCGGCGGCCAACCGGTCGCTGCCGGAACTCGAGTCGATGGTCGGCATGTTCGTCAACACCCTGGCGCTGCGCACCGACCTGGGTGGCGAACCGACGCTGCGCGAGGTGCTGCGCCGGGTCCGGCAGACCGGCCTCGGCGGGCTCGGGCACCGCGACGTGCCGCTGGAACGCGTCGCCGAACTGGTCCGGCCGGACCGGGGCGCCGGCCGGCAGCCGCTGTTCCAGGTGATGTTCGTGCTCAACGGCGGGCCGGGGGCGAAGCGGCCGCCGGCACCGGGCGGCGGCCTGACCGTGGCGCCGGCCGGGCTCGGCGGCGGCACCGCCCGCTTCGACCTGACGCTGCTGATGGTCGACGGCGCCGGGCCGCTCGCCGGCCAGCTCGACTACGACGCCGAACTGTTCACCCCGGCGACCGTCGCCCGGCTGGCCGCCCACCTGGAGCTGGCCCTGACCGCGCTGGTCGACACCCCCGACCTGCGGCTCGGCGACCTCGCCCTGCACACCCCCGCCGACCTGGAACTGCTGCGCTCCGGGCTGTCCCCGGCGGCCGGCCCCGCGTCCGCCGCCCCGGCCGGATACGTCGACGACCTGATCGCGGCGCAGGCCGGCCGGACCCCGCACGCGCCGGCGGTGACCGGCGACGGCCAGGAGCTGACGTACGGCGACCTGCTGTCGCGGGCCGACCGGCTGGCCCGACGGCTGCGGGCGGCCGGCGTCGGCGGGCGGACGCCGGTCGGGATGGCGTTGCGGGCCGGGCCGGACGGCATCGTCGCGCTGCTGGCGATCCTGCGGGCCGGCGGCGCCTACCTGCCACTCGATCCGGGCCACCCGGTCGACCGGGTCGGCGGGCTGCTCGCCGACGCCGGGGCGACGGTCCTGGTCGGCGACGCGGCCGGCCGGGAGCGGCTGGCCGGGCTGCCGGTCACCTTCGTCGATGTCACGGACACCGGCGGTACGGCCGACGACGCCGGCCCGGAGCGCGAACGGCGGCCGGACGATCTCGCGTACGTCGTCTACACGTCGGGTTCGACCGGCCGGCCCAAGGGCGTGATGGTGACCCACCGTACGCTGACCGCCCTGGCGACCTCGTTCCGCGACGTCCACGCGTTCGGGCCTGGCCAGCGCATCCTGATGATCCCGCCACTGACCTTCGACGCCTCCGTCGGTGACGTGTTCCCGGCCCTGATCAGCGGCGCGGCGCTGCTGGTGCACCCCGACCCGGCGGCGCTCACCGGGCCGGCGCTGCTCGACCTGTGCGTGGCCGAGCGGATCACCGCCGTCGACGCCCCGGCGGCGCTGTGGCAGCGCTGGGTCGACGACCTCGCCGGCCACGAGGTCCCCGCCGACCTGCCGCTGACGGTGATGATGGTCGGCGGCGAGCGGGTGTCGGCCGACAAGCTCGACACCTGGCACCGGCTGACCGGCGGCCGGACCACGTTCTACAACCACTACGGGCCGACCGAGGCGACGGTGTGCGCCACCGTGCTGCGGTCCGCCGGTCCCGCCGACGGGTACGCCCCCGGCGGGCACCTGCCGGTCGGCCGGCCGCTGCCGCACGTGCGGGCGTACGTGCTGGACCGGCGGATGCGGCCGGCGCCGTACGGCGCCCCCGGCGAACTGCACCTCGGCGGCGACTGCCTGGCCCGCGGCTACCTGGGCCGGCCCGACCTGACCGCCACCGCGTTCGTACCCGACCCGTTCTCGGCCGTCCCCGGCGCGCGCCTCTACCGCACCGGTGACCTGGCCCGGGTCGGGCCGGACGGCCAGCTCGAGTTCCTCGGCCGGGTCGACCGGCAGTTGAAGATCCGCGGGCACCGGATCGAACCGGCCGAGATCGAGGCGGTCCTCGACGGGCACCCGGCCGTCGCCCGGTCGGTCGTCGTGGCCCGCGGGCAGCGGCTGGCCGCCTTCGTCGTACCGCGCGGAGCGGCGCCGGACGCCGACGACCTGCGCGCCTTCCTGCGGGCGCGGCTGCCGGAATACCTGGTCCCGGCGACGTTCACCGCACTGCCCCGGCTGCCGCTGACCGCGCACGGCAAGGTCGACCACGACCGGCTGCCCGCCGAGGTCCCGGACGACGGGCCGCCGTACGTCGCCCCGCGCACCCCCGCCGAGGTCACGGTGGCGCGGGTGTGGGCGCGGGCGCTGGGCCGCGACCGGGTCGGGGTCGCCGACGGCTTCTTCGACCTGGGCGGGCACTCGCTGCTGGCGGCGCCGGTGCTCAGCGAGGTGAACCGGCGGTTCGGCACCCGGCTGCCGCTGCGGGCGCTGTTCGAGGCGCCGCGGCTGGACACGTTCGCCGCCCTGGTCGACGCCGCCGTGGCCGACACCGGCGCGGCCGACACCGGCGCGGCCGACACCGGCGCGGTCCCGGCGGCCCCGGCACCGCGGCGGGTCGACCTGCGCGCCGAGGCGGACCTGCCCGACGACATACGCCCCGCCGGCCGGTACGTCCCGGCGGCCGACCCGGCCGGGGTGCTGCTGACCGGCGCGACCGGGTTCCTCGGCGCACACCTGCTCGACGACGTGCTGCGGCACACCACCGCCGACGTGTACTGCCTGGTCCGGGCCGGGTCCGAGGCCGCCGCGGTGGCCCGGATCGAGGCGAACCTGCGCCGGTACGGGCTCTGGCGGCCGGCGTACCCGGCCCGGATCGTCCCGGTCACCGGTGATCTCGCCGCGCCCCGGCTCGGGCTGGGCGCGCGGGACTTCGACGCGCTCGCCGACCGGGTCGACGTGGTGCTGCACAACGGCGGCACCGTCCACTTCGTACAGCCGTACGAGCGGCTGGCGCCGGCCAACGTCGCCGGGACCGTGGAGGTGCTGCGGCTGGCGTCCCGGGGGCGACCGAAGGCGGTGCACCACGTGTCGACGCTCGGCGTCTACCTGTGCCCGGCGTACGCGTCACGGACCGTGACCGAGGCGGTGCCGCCGGACGAGCCGGACGGCCTGCACGGCGGCTACAACGAGAGCAAGTGGGTCGCCGACCGGCTGGTCCGGGCCGCGCGGGAACGGGGCCTGCCGGTGTCGGTGCACCGGCCGGCGCGGATCACCGGCGACAGCCGCACCGGCGCCGGCAACGACGACGACTACTTCAGCCGACTGCTGCGGACCTTCGTCGACGTCGGTGCGGTGCCGGAACTGGGGTACGACGAGGACATGGCACCGGTCGACCTGGTGGCGGCGGCGATCGGCGGACTGTCGCGGCGGCCGGACGCGCTGGCCGGCGACCGGCACTACTACACGCCGGGGCTGTCGTATCCGGCGATCACGGAGGTGCTGCGCGGACTCGGCCGTCCGGTACGGCTGCTGCCGTACCGGCAGTGGCGGGCCGAGGTGGTGCGGGCCGGGGCCGGGGTGGCGCTCGGCCCGTTCGTGCCGACGCTGCCGGAGGAGGACGGTCCACGCGACCACCCGCTGTTCGACTGCACCGACACTCGACGGTCGACGACGGCGGCCGGCATCCCCGCCCCTCCTTCCCCCACCACCCTCCTGAACCGCTACCTCGACACCCTGCAACGGCCGTAGCGGGGGCACGGCCCCCGCCCCGCCGCCCGACCGCCCCGCGCCCGCCGCGCCCCGCCGCGTTGATCAAGGGGATGTAACAGACGAACCCGGTCAAGATCTTGACAACAAGTCCTTGATCAACGCGGCGGGCAACGCCGCGGACCGGCGGGGCGGGGTGGACGGGGCGAGCGAAGCGGCGGGCGGACAGGGTGGGCGGAGCGGCGGACAGGGCGGCGGGGCGGGCGGGGCGGACCGGGTCAGGCGATCGTGGAGCGGCGGACGGTGTCGGTGCCGTTGCCGTTGGAGGTGGTGAACCAGATGGCGTTGGTGCCCGGCACCTTCTCCACCGCGCGGATGCGGCCGTACGTGCCCTGCCAGTACACCGACGACGCGCCGATGCTGGTGCCGCTCAGTTCGAGCCGCCACAGCCGCTGGCCGCGCAGCGCGCCGAGGTAGATCGCGCCGTCGACGATCGCCAGGCCGCTGCACGAGCACTCGGCGGTGCTGCGCTGCCACTTCGGGCTCTCGTACGCCGGGTTGCCGCAGGTTCCCTCACAGACCGGCCAGCCGTAGTTGCGGCCGGGCAGGATCAGGTTGATCTCGTCCCAGGTGTTCTGGCCGAACTCGGCCGCCCACAGCCGGCCGGCGGAGTCCCACGAGATGCCCTGCGGGTTGCGGTGGCCGAGGCTGTAGACCCGGCTGCCGGCGGTCGGGTTGCCGGGGGCGGCGGCGCCGGTACGGGTGATCCGCAGGATCTTGCCGTTGAGCGAGGACGGGTTCTGCGCCAGGTTGGTCTGCTGGGCGTCGCCGGTGGTGACGTAGAGGTTGCCGTCGGGGCCGAACTTGAGCCGGCCGCCGTTGTGGGTCGAGGCGCGGACGATGCCGGTGAGGATCGGCGTCGAGCCGGCGGTCAGGCTGCTGCCGCCGGTGTAGGCCATCCGCACGACCCGGTTGTCGCTGCTGCTGGTGTGCATGAAGAAGACGTCCCGGTCGGTGCCGCCGTTCCAGGTGGGTGACACGGCGCAGCCGAGCAGGCCGCCCTCGCCGCCGGCGAGCACGCCGGGCACGGTGCCGAGCAGGGTCCGTACTCCGGCGGGGGTGAGCCGGTAGACCCGGCCGCTGTTGCGTTCGGTGACCAGCGCCGCCGCGCCGCCGGGGAGCCAGCAGACGTCCCAGGGGATGGTCAGGCCGCTGGTCAGCGTGGTCGGGGTCTGCGGCACGGCCAGGATCGACGCGCCGTGGCCGGGGTCGCGGGCGGGGGCGGCGCTCGCCGGGGCGGCGCTCGCCGGGGCGGCCGACGTGAGCACCATGACGGCGGCCAGCAGGGCGGCCGCGTACGACGTGGTTCGGACGATTCTCATGCCTTCTCCTCGGAGGGTGGGAGATCGGAAAGGCAACCGGATCATCTATCGGCATCCATCGATGCCATCTCGAGGATACGGACAGCTCAACCGGCACGCATCCCGACGATGCCGCTTTTCCGCCGACGACACCCGGGCCGGGACCGCCGGACGGAACAGGCGGCCGACGCGAGCGACGGGTCCACCCGCACGGGACGGAGGGGGATGGTGAGCCACCTGAGTTAATGCGGAGCATTGGGACCAAAGGGGCATTACGGAGAGTTTGCGGGTCCACCATGAAGCGACTCGACCGCGATCAGACCGTTACAGAATGTGACTCATGATCGAGGGAACGAGGTGGAGATCGTGAGAGTACGGCAACGCACCGCAGGGCCGGTGATCGTCGTCGCCGCCGCCCTGCCACTCATCCTGTCGAGTTGCACGAGCCGGACCGAGTCGAAGTCCGCACAGCAGGCACCGCCACCACCACCCACACTGGCCGTCACCCCCGCGGTCGACGCCCGCGACGTCCCGCTCAGTGCCGAGGTCGGCCTGGCGGTCTCCGGCGGGAAGATCACCGGCGTGACGCTCAGCGACAGCAAGGGGGCCGCGGTCGACGGCGCGATGCGTGACGACGGCACGTCCTGGATACCGAACCGCCCGCTGAATCCCAAGCAGGCGTACTCGGTGCAGGTCACGGCCGCCAACGACACCGGGCAGACGAGCACCTGGTCGAGCGCGTTCACCACGATGGCCAAGCCGACCAAGCTCCAGCAGAGCACGCTCTACTTCCAGAACAACATGACGTACGGCGTCGCGATGCCGGTGACGGTGGCGTTCGACCCCGGCATCCCCAAGGAGTCGCGGGCCGACGTACAGAAGCGTCTGTTCGTCACCACCGACCCGCCGCAGCCGGGCGCCTGGCACTGGGACGAGTCCGGCCGGCAGGTCTACTACCGGGCCCCGGACTTCTGGAAGACCGGGACCAAGATCAGCGTACGGTCGGCGCTGACCGGCGTGCCGATGGGCAAGAACGGTCACGGCGACGCCGACCGCACGGCCTCGGCCACCGTCGGCGACCACGTCACGATGGAGATCGACAACGCGACCAAGGAGATGTCGGTCTTCAAGGACAACCAGCTGGTCAAGAAGATCCCGGTGAGCATGGGCAAGCCGAGCACACCGACGTCCAGCGGCAAGATGGTGATCATGGAGAAGTTCGAGACGACGGTCTTCGACACCCGTGGCGACCCGAACGGCGGCTACGTGGTCCAGGTCAACGACGCCCAGCGGCTCACCTGGGGCGGCGAGTTCATCCACGCCGCGCCGTGGTCCGTCGGCGACCAGGGCGAGCGCAACGTCTCGCACGGCTGCACCAACGTCTCCAACGCCAACGCCGACTGGCTCATGAAGAACACCAACGTCGGCGACCTGGTCACCATCAAGGGCACCGAGGTCACACTCGACCCCGGCAACGGCTGGACCGCCTGGAACATGACCTGGGACGAGTACGTCAAGGGCAGCGCGCTTCCGGTGCCACCGGACCTGCGCCCGGCCGGCGAACAGGCGGCCAACCCCGGCGCCCCGGTGGCCGGCGCGCCACCCGCCGGCCCGCCCACCCCGGCCGCCCCGGCGACCCCGACCCCCGCCGGGGTCGGTGACTGAGGGCCGTACCGCACGGCGGCCGCGCTGACGGCGCCGCCCCACCGGCGCCAGGGCCGGGCCCCGGACACCTCCCACACCGATGTGGGAACGGCGTCCGGGGCCCGGCCCACTCACCGGTACGGGGCGAGCAGGTCGAGCACCGCCGCCGGGTCCTCCACGTGCGCGTTGTGCCCCAGCCCGGCCAGGGTCGCGGTGGGGGCGCCGAGCGCGGCGAGTTCGGCGTCGCCGACCATCGGGTCGTGCTCGCCGCGCGCCAGCACCACCGGCGCCCGGCAGCCGGCGAGCAGGGCCGGCATGTCCGGCGCGTCGACGGCGAAGGCGGCCGGGTCCATCGCCAGCCGCCACCGGCCGTCCCGCTCGACCAGGCCGGCGTCGACGGCCGGGCCCGCCTCGTCGACGAGCCCGGCCAGCCCGGAGACCCGCAGGTAACGGGCGGCGGCCTCGGCCCGCGACGGGAACCAGGTGACCGGCCGGTCGGCCAGCGCCGTCATCCGCGCCAGTTCGTCAGGCGTCCAGGTGACCTTCACGCCCAGCGCGACGACGGCCTCGACCCCGACCCCGGCGCCGGCCAGCGCCAGGCCGACCACCCCGCCGTACGAGTGGCCGAGCACGACGACCCGGTCACCGGGTCCGAGCGCGGCGGCGACCTCGGCCGCCACGGCCGGATACGGGTATCCGGAAAGCGGCGCCGCACGACCGTGGCCCGGCAGGTCGGGAGCCAGCCACCGGCCCGGCCACCCGCTCGCCAGCGGCGTACGCCAGCCCTCCCAGACCGCGCCCGTGGCGCCCATCCCGTGCAGCAGCAGGAGCACCCGGTGCCCGCTCCCGCCGCCGCGGACACGTACCTCGTGGACCATGCCGAGCAGTCTGCCACCGCGGGCCGGACCGCGCGCCCGCCGACCGGCGTGTGATCATGGCCGGATGCCGGTACGCAGCGTCCACGACCGCACCGAACTGGCCGGCCTGCTGGCCCGCCACCCCGCCCTGTACGCGTACCAGCTCGGCGACCTCGACGACTTCTTCTGGCCGTACACGACCTGGTACCGGCGGGCCGACGCGGTCGCGCTGGTCTACCACGGCGGCGCGGTGCCGACCGTGCTCGCCCTGCACCCCGACGACGGCACCGACCAGCTCACCGACCTGCTGCACGGGCTGGCGCCGCTGCTCCCGGCGCACTTCGACGCCCACCTGTCCCCCGGCGCCGAGACCGCGCTGCACCCCCGGTTCACCGGCCACGACCACGGCCCGCACCTGAAGATGGCGCTGACCGACCCCGTACGGCTGGCCGAAGCGCGACCGGCCGGCGACGTCCTGACCCGCGCCGACCTGCCCGACCTGACCCGGCTGTACGCGACCGCATACCCGGACAACTGGTTCGACCCGAGGATGCTCGACACCGGCCACTACGTCGGGCTGCGCCGCGACGGCGAACTGCTCGCCGTGGCCGGGGTGCACGTGTGGTCGCCGGTCTACCGGGTCGCCGCCCTGGGCAACGTCACCACCCACCCGCGGGCCCGCGGCACCGGGCTGGCCACCGCGGTCGTCGCGGCGCTCTGCCGCCGGCTGGCCGACTCGGTCGACCACGTCACCCTCAACGTACGGGCCGACAACGCCGCCGCCCGCGCCGTCTACGCCCGGCTCGGCTTCACCGTGGCGGCCCGGTACGCCGAGCACACGTTCACCGCCCGCCGGCCCTGACGCCGGCCAGCCGGGTGTCCCACACCGCCACCCCGGCCAGCACCAGCGTCGCCAGCAACGACAGCGGCAACGGTGGCACCAGCAGCCCCAGCGGCGCCAGCAGCACGAGCACGGCCACGGCCACCAGCCGGTCCCGCGACGGGTGCCCGAACACCACCCGCTTGAACAGCGCGTGCCCGGCCAGGAACAGCGCCG
Source organism: Polymorphospora sp. NPDC050346 (assembly GCF_040655695.1). Classification (NCBI taxonomy): domain Bacteria; kingdom Bacillati; phylum Actinomycetota; class Actinomycetes; order Micromonosporales; family Micromonosporaceae; genus Polymorphospora; species Polymorphospora sp. NPDC050346. Next base: position 57,785 of record NZ_JBFAKM010000036.1, read on the forward strand.
GGCCGCCCAGCACCGTCACGACGACGGCGAGGTCGCTCCGGCCGGTCGGCCCGGCGAGGGTCAGCTTGTCACCGACGGCGGTCACGATGATGCCGGCGACGATCGGCAGGTGGCCGTACGTGTAGGCGGAGCGGCCCAGCCGGCCCGGCTCCCGTACCCGGTCGATGACCCCGCCGGCCGCCTCGGCGACCCGGCCGAAATACACCCACCACAACGCGACGCTGCCGAGGAACGCCGCCGCGAACGCGGCCACGGCGGCGGGCTCGAACCGCAGCCCGGCGAAGGCGGCACCGGTCACCAGGATCGACTCGCCCAGCGCGATGATGATGAACAACTGGCAGCGCTCGGCCAGGTGCCGGCCGCTGATCCGCCAGTCCGCCGGCGTCGACCGCCCCCAGCCCGGGATCCAGAACCCCGACGCCGCCGCGAAGTACTCCCCCACGACCGCGACCGTCCACAGCGCCACCCGCGACGGCCCGTCGGCGAACGCCCCGGCCAGCCACAGCACCCCCGACGCGGCCCGCCAGGCCGTGATCCGCTGGAAGTTGCGGCGCAGGTCCGGCCGGCCGCGGCTCTCCACCGCCGCGAACGTCGACCGGCCGACCTGCATCGCGACGTACGCCCCGGCGAACCACCACCCCCGGTCGCCGTACGCCTGCGGCAGCGTCGCGGACATGACCAGCGCGAGCAGCATCACCGCGACCAGCATCAGCCGTACGGTGGCCCGCCCGGGATCGAACCAGTTGGTCACCCACGCGGTGTCGACCCACGCCCACCACACCACGACGAGCAGCAGCAGGGTACGCAGCGCCCCCGCCGGGGTCAGGTCCGCCAGCAGCAGGTCGGTGAGCTGGGTGACGGCGAAGACGTAGACCAGGTCGAAGAACAGCTCCATCGGCGTGACCTGGCGTACGTCCCCGCGCAGCAGATCAGCCCGGTCGCCCCGCCCGTCACCGCCCCAGTCTCCGCCCCGGAAGCGGCTCCCGCCCCCGATTCCCCTCCCCCGCCTCCCCGACCGGGGGCCGCGTTGATCAAGGACAAGTCGCGCGACAGATCCGCACAGACCGGGCACGCTTTGTCCTTGATCGCGCCTGCTGGCCGGCGCGATCCGGCCGGGACGCGTGGGGTGGGCGGTCGGCGCGGGGTGGTCAGCGCAGGGCGTCGTCCACGCCGGTCTCGCGCGGGCCGAGGAACACCGGGTCCCGGCGGGTGTACACGTCCCACACCGCCTTCACCCCGGCGAACCGCTCCCGGAACGAACCCCACCGCCAGGCCCGCTCGAAACGGCTGACCGAGTCGTCGCCGACCCCGACCGCGTCCAGCCCGACCTCCCGGCACACCGCGACCGCCCGCTCGATGTGGAAACTCTGCGTCACCACGATCACCTGCTCGACCCCGAAGATCCGGTTGGCGCGCAGGCACGAGTCGTACGTGTCGAAGCCGGCGTGGTCGAGGACCACCTTCTCGTCGGGGACGCCGTGGTCGACCAGCCAGCGACGCATCGCGCCCGGCTCGTCGTACTCCGGCTGGCCGTGGTCGCCGGAGACCAGGACCGCCCGGACGGTGCCCCGCTCGAACAGTTGCCGGGCCAGATCGAGGCGGGCGGCGAGGAACTGCGACGGATGGCCGTCGGGCTGCACCTGCGCTCCCAGCACCAGAACGACCGGTGCCGGCGGCACCGACTCCAGGTCGTACACGTGGCCCCGCGCGGCCCGGCTGATCCAGCTCCCGCTTCCCGCCACCGCGGCCGGAACGACAAGGACGACCGCCACCACGGCGGCGATCACCAGCCGTACGATCCACCGACGGCGCCGGGACGGTGCGGGAACGGAACGGGGCCGGGCCGAAGGGTCGATCATGACCCTATTGTGCCGCCCGTCGGCCACGCCGCTCGGCCCGGAGGGCACCCGACCGGACCGGCGAACCGGCCCCCGGCCGGCGCTCGGCCCGCGGCCGTCCGCGCCGCTCAGCCGGCGCGCCGCCGGGCCCGCCTGGCCGCCAGCTCGTCGTGCCCGGCCTCGTCGACCGGGTCGTCCGCCAGGTCGTCGGTCGAGCGGGCACCGGCCGCCGGTTCGGCGGGCAGGTGCGACAGCGATCCCTGGATCTCCTTGAACGCCCCGCCGATCGCGATGCCGAAAACGCCCTGGCCGCCCTGCAACAGGTCGACGACCTCCTCCGGCGACCGGCATTCGTAGACGGTCGTCCCGTCGGAGATCAGCGTGATGCCGGCCAGGTCGGCGACCCCACGCGAACGCAGCGCCTCGATCGCCCGGCGGATGTTCTGCAACGACACCCCGGCGTCGAGCAGCCGCTTGACGACCTTGAGAACGACCAGGTCACGAAATGAGTAGAGCCGCTGGGTGCCGGAGCCGGACGCGTCCCGGACGCTCGGCACGACAAGCTGCGTACGCGCCCAGTAGTCCAGTTGCCGGTAACTGATCCCGGCCGCGTGGCACGCCGTCACACCCCGGTAGCCGACCGACTCGTCGTCGAACGCGATCTCGACGCCCGGCACTCCGCCGACCCCGGGATGATCAGACGGACCGGGCTCAGGTTCTCGGGACTCGTGCATGCGGACACCCTCCCCGTCAGTGCGGTGGCACGTCGTTTCCGGGACGTGCACCCCTCGACAGGCCAACCCTATAGCTCAGAAGGAGGGGCGCCGGGCAAGCTTTGCCACGACACGCCGCGTATGGGCGACCACGCCCCGCGTATGGTCCGGATGGCGCCGGCCGGATCAGCCGAACGGTCAGGTCAGCCGGCGAAATCCTCCGGCCGGACCTGCTCCAGGAACTCCCGGAACCGCTCGACCTCGTCCTCCTGCTCGTCCGGGATGACGATGCCGGCCTCGGTCAGCACCTGGTCCGTACAACGGATCGGCGCCCCCACCCGCAACGCCAGGGCGATCGAGTCACTCGGCCGCGCCGACACCCGCAGACCGTCACCGATCAACAGGTCGGCGTAGAAGACGTTGTCCTTCAACTCGGTGATCTCCACCGCCCGCAGGGGCGCCTCCAGCGCCGCCAGGATGTCGCGCAACAGATCATGGGTCAACGGCCGGGCCGGCTTGACCCCCTGCTGCTCGTAGGCGATGGCGGTGGCCTCCACCGCACCGATCCAGATCGGCAGGTAGCGGTCGCCGTCAACCTCCCTGAGCAGGACGATCGGCTGGTTGCTGGGTAGTTCCACCCGAACCCCGACCACGCTCAGCTCGCGCACCGCCGCCTCCGTGTCGTTGTCTGCTTCCCCGGCACCGGGCACTTCTCCTGCACGGTACACGTGCCCCGCGACGACCGTCTCCCGCGCATCGGGCCCGTTTCCCGCCGCCCACACCGCTTACCCCGCAGAGCCTACGGCACGCCCGTCGCAACCCACCTTCGCGCATCGCCGGGAGCGGCCCGGCTCACCGGCCCAGCGGGGCCCGCAGACCGGTCCGGACGAGAGCCGCGTGCAACTGCTGCGACAGCCCCACCAGCTCCCGCGCCGTCTCGGCCGCCCGGGCCCGGGCCGCCGGGTCGTTCTGCCGGGCCAGCGGCGCGATCAACTGGGCGAACAGACCCACCTCGCGATCGGCCGACGTCCGGTAGGCACGCAGGTGCCGCGGCTCCAGACCGAACGCCGCCAGCCCCACCACCGCCTGCACGATCACCAGGGCGTCGGCGTCGTACAGCCCCGGCGACCGGGGCACCACCAGGCCGAGGCGCTCCAGCTCGGTCAGCACCGACTCCTCGATCCCGCCGCGCGACAGCAGGTCGGTGCGGGTCAGCCGGACGTCGACCGGCTCCGCCGCCACCGGCTCGCCGCCGCGCCCCGGCACCTCACCGGTCGGGCCGACCGCCACCAGCGCCGGTCGGGGCCGCTCCGTCGGCTCGGCGTCCTCACGCTCCCGCTGCGCCAACTGCTCCCGGATCACCCGCAGCGGGAGATACTGGTCACGCTGGGCGGTCAGCACGAACCGCAGCCGCGCGACATCGTCCCAGCTGTACTTGCGGTAGCCGGCCGGGGTGCGCTGCGGCTCCACCAGCCCCTCGGCCTCCAGGAACCGCAACTTCGAGATCGTCGTGTCGGGAAACTCCACCCGTAGCTGCGCCAGGACCTCGCCGATGCTCATCAGCGGCTGCGCCCGCGGCGCAGGGTGAGATGCCGCCACCGCACGTTCGTTCACGCCATCACCTCACTCCCCGGACCGGTGACCGGCACCCACCCGGACCACCGGAAAGCACGCTCGCTGCGCCGCCTCACCCCCGGCCGGCCTCCTCCGGGCGCGGACCCGCGATGAACACCAGACGAAACTTGCCGACCTGTACCTCGTCACCGTTGCTGAGCGTCGCCGCCTCGACCCGCTCCCGGTTGACGTACGTCCCGTTGAGGCTGCCCACGTCCCGGACGGTGAACGTGCCACCGTCACGGTGGAACTCGGCGTGGCGCCGCGACACGGTGACGTCGTCGAGGAAGATGTCACTGTCGGGATGCCGGCCACTGGTCGTCACATCGTGGTCGAGCAGGAACCGGGCACCCGCGTTCGGACCGCGGCGGACCACCAGCAGCGCCATGCCCGGCGGCAACGACCCGGACATCCGGCTCGGAACCACGTCGGCGTCGGGCCCCTCGAGCACTTCGTCGAGGGAACCAAGGTTCAGCGTCGACGTGACGTCGAGCGGCGGAAACTCGTCGTCTGGGCGCGTCATGCGGACCACCTCACGGATCTGTCTCGGTCGGCGTCTGGTGTGCCGGGAGCACCCGCTGGGGGATGCCACCGACCCAGCGGACAGCTATCCCGTGCCCGGGAATGCGTTCCGCAACGCGCAACTATCGGTTCTCGGTCGACTGAGCGAGCGTAGCCAGCCCGGAAATACAGGGCAACCAGACGCGCGGGGAGCGCGAAGCCGGCTCAGCTCTCGGTCAGCTCCCGGTAGGCGGCCGCGGTCAGCAGCCCGTCGACCGCCGACGGGTCGTCGAGCGCGATCTCGACCAGCCACCCGTCGCCGTACGGATCCGTGTTGATCGCCTCGGGGTTCTCGGCGAGCCGCTCGTTGCGGGCCACCACCCGCCCCGACAGCGGGGCGTAGATCTCCGACACGCTCTTGGTCGACTCGACCTCGCCGAACGACTCGCCGGCCGCCACCGTCACACCCTCCTCCGGCAGCTGGACGAAGACGATGTCGCCGAGCGCCTCCTGCGCGAAGTGGGTGATGCCCACCCGGACGGTGCCGTCCGCACCGGCCACCCACTCGTGCTCGGCGGTGTAACGCAACTCGTCAGGGATCACGGATCGTCCTTCGTGGTCGAACGGCCAGGTCTGCCGCGCCGGGGCCGGCACGGGTCGCGCCCGGCCGCTCAGGTGCCGGGGCGCGCGTACTGCAGGTCGGTCTGTTCAGTCAAGGCGGCCACGTCGACCACCTCGTGTTCCTGGACGGTCACGTTACCGCCGTCGCCGGTGACCGACGCGACCACCCCGCCGGGAATGTTGAGTGCCGTCAGCATCGTCTGCGGGTCACCGATCACGGTGATCGTGTGGGGTCCGGGCAACCGCCGGCCGTCGACGTCGATCCGCCCGTCGGCCTCCACGAAGTACGTCGACGCCACGATCCGCACCGACGCCCCGTCGCCGCCGGTGATCTGCATCGCCTCGGCGCCGGCACCGCGCAGTTCCTGCACCGCGTCGAGGATCGCCGACGCCTTGACCGGCCGGCCGCCGGCGGAGAACTGGATCGACAGGCCGGGGCCGCGCGCGGGCAGGGTACCGGCGAGAATGCCGAGGTCGTCGCCGCGCCGGGTGGCCTCCTCGAGCGCGGCCTCCCGGCCGGCCGCACCGGAACTCAGCTGCCGCTGGCTCTCCTCCAGCGCGGCGATCTCCTGCCGCAGCCGCTCCTCGCTGTTCTCCAGGTCCGACAGGATGCGGACCAGGTCCTCCTGCCGGGCGGCGGTCAGGCCCGAGTCGGTCGAGTTGTTCTTGAGCTGCACGGCCATCGTGAAGCCCAGCAGCAACAGCAGCACGGCGATCGTGGCCCCGGCCGAACTGATCCCGCGCTTCGGCGCCCCGTCGCCGGACGGTCCGGCAGTGGCGCCCGGACCGTCGGCCGGCGGCTCCCCGCCCACCGGCCGGGCACCGCCCGGCGCGTCGCCGGGGCCGGCCACGTCGGAACCGGGCGGTTCGGAACCGGACGGTTCCGAGCCGGGCGCGGCAGAACCTGTGGTGCCGGTCCCGGCCGGATCGGCGGCCGGTGCCGCCGGGGGCCGCTCGTCCGGGTCGCCCGCGCCGCCGTCGGCCGGCGCGCCCGCCGCCGGGGTGGGCGTACCCGCCGCCGGCCGCAGCGGGACGGTCGGCTCGTCGGCCGCCGGGTCGCCGGCGTCGCTCGCCCGGGCGGCCGGGGGCCGCGCCCCGGCCGGTCCGGTGCCGGGCTGCGGGGTGGCCGCGCCGGTACGCAACGGCACGGTGGGCTCGTCGGACGGCCCCGAACCGCGCGGGGACAGCCAGCCGGATCCGGTGTAGGGATGGTCGGTCATCGCGTCCAACCTACGCCCGGAAGAGGTGTCGCCGGATCGCCGCCACGTTGCCGAAGATCCGTACGCCGAGCACGACGACGACACCGGTCGACAACTGGCCACCGACGCCCAACTGGTCCCCGAGGTAGACGATCACGCCGGCGACCAGCACGTTGGAGATGAACGAGATCACGAACTGCTTGTCGTCGAAGATCCCGTCGAGCCGGGCCCGGATGCCGCCGAACACCGCGTCGAGCGCCGCGACCACCGCGATCGGCAGGTACGGCTGCAGCGCGGGGGGCACCGTCGGGTCGAGTATCAGGCCGAGCAGCACCCCGGCGATCAGGGCGAGTACAGCGATCATCAACCGCCTCCGGGGGCGCTGGTGGACGGCCCCGCCCCGGACGGCGACGGGGTGCCGGCGGGCTGCCCGGTGCTGCCGGACGGCCCGGGTGAGGTCGGTGTCGGACTCACCGACGGAGAGGGTACGGCGTGCCGCAGCCGGGGCTCACCAGCCGCCGGCAGGTCCAGGTCGTCGACCCGGCGTACCTCGAACGACATGCCGTGGTCGGCGGCGACGGCACGCAGCAGGCGGGCCGCGCCGCTGGCGTTGAACCTGCGGTCCATGTCCCGTGGCCCGATCGCGGAGACCTCGTACGGGCCGGTGACCGGACGGAAGTCGACCAGGATGGCGCTGCCGGCCGCCCGGATCGTCGACGTCGCCGTCAGCCGCTGGCCGTTGATCGACACCGCCTCGGCACCGGCCCCCCACAGGGCGTTGGCGATGTCCTGGAGGTCCCGGTCGAGCACCCGGCCGAGGTTGGCGCCACCGGCACCGGTCACCGCGTCGACCGCGGCGGGGCCGTCGGCGACCCGTACGACGACACCGTCCCCGCGCACCCGGGCCAGGCCGGTCACCGCCTCGAGTTCGCGCAGGCGGGCCGCGTCGCGGTCGTCGAGGGCGGCGGCGCGCTGCCGGGCCACCTCGGCGCGCAGCGACTCGGCCCGCCGCTGGAGTTCGGCGGTGTCCGCCTCGCTCTGCCTGATCTGTCCGACCAGGCCGGCGCGGGCCTGGCTGCGGCTGGGCTCCTCGTGCATCGTCTGCCGGTAGGCGACGCTGAGCAGCACCCCGACGACGAGCATCGTGGCGACCATCACCGCCCGGCGGGTGTTGCGCCGCCAGCCGGTCACCGGCCCGACCTCGGCGCGGCGGGCCGCCGCGTCGGCGTAGCCGGGATCGAGCGGGGTGCGGAACAACTGGGTCAGGAAGTCGGGGGCGTAGGTCCGCGGCTGCTCGGCCCTGCCGGCGTCGGGCCCACGATCGTCGGGCTCGCGGCCGTCGGGCTCCTTGCCCGGTTCCCGGTCGGTCATCGCCCGCCGCCGTCCGCGCGGGCGGCGCGGACCAGGCCGGCGGCCTGGACGACGTAGAGCGCGCCGGCGATCCAGTAGAGGACCAGGCCCCACCAGGCCAGCCCCCAGCCGATCGCGTACGCGGCCGTCGCGGCGGCGGGCACGGTGGCCGCGAGGAGCAGCACCGGGAAGGCGGCGAGGAGCAGGAACGTGGCGGTCTTGCCGACGTAGTGCACCGGCGGCGGGCCGTAGCCGTAGCGGCGCAGCACCAGCAGGCAGCCGCCGAGCAGGACCTCGCGGGCCAGCAGTGCGGCGGCGAACTGCCAGGGCACCACCTCGCGCACGGTGAAGGCGACGAGGACGGCCAGGATGTAGAGCCGGTCGGCGAACGGGTCGAGCAGCTCGCCGAGCCGGCTGACCTGCCGCAGCCGGCGGGCGACGAAGCCGTCGACCCAGTCGGTGGTGCCGCCGATCGCGAGCACCACGAGCGCGGCCACGTCGGCGCGGGGCACCAGGAACAGGTAGAGGAAGAGCGGTACGCCGAGCAGGCGGACGAAGCTGATCAGGTTGGGGACGGTCAGCACGCGGTGGGTGGTGACGGCCGGCGGACGCGGCACCGTGGCTCCTCCCCCGTCCCGCCCGCACGTGGCGGTCGGGTGTACGCACCGAACCCGCCGGCACCGGGCCCGCCTCCGGGCGCCTCTGGACATGGGTGGTGACGGGCCTGGATGACGGCTGCCTCTGGACGGCGGTGGCGGTGATGCCGTCAGCGTCGCCGTCCGTCCTGATCAGTTGCGCAGCCACTATAACCGACCCCTCTCCCGCTGCCGGGTACGCCGCGACGCGGCGGTGCCGGGGTGCGGTACGTCACTCCCCGTAGGGCATCCTAGGACAATAGGCCAATCACTATCGAGCGAAGGAATTGACGTGAGTGACAGTCACGTGATGTCCTCGATCGGCTACCCAAAGCCAGCAGGATGCGCGTCACCCGAGGAGGACCATGTCGCTCACCGTTCCCACCACACTGCTGGAGGCCGCCGAGTACGGCGAGGTCGACGACGAGGCGTTCATCGAGTGCGTCCGCACCTCCCTGCCGTACGCCTGGGAGACCGTCAGCCGGGTGGTCGCCGAACTACGCGCCGACGACGCGGACTATGCCGACAACGTCGTCCCGCCGCCCGGCGAGGCCGAGCGCGGCCAACTGCTGCGCGCCCTGGCCAGCGACGCCATCCGCACCGGCCTCGAACGGCACTTCCAGGTCAAGCTGGCCTTCCAGAACTGCCACCGGGTCGCCGCGTTCCGGCCGTCGGCCGCCTACGGCCCCACCTACCAGCGGTTCGTCTCGTTCCGTGGGCAACTGCTCAACCAGACGCCCGAGCTGCGCGACTGCTGACCGCCCGGCGGGCCTCCACCCGCCGGGCGCCATTTCCAGCCGGGCCGAACCCGCCCGCAGCGCTCTCTCCGGGCCGGCCGAACCCGCCTGACGGCGCCCCTCCGGGCCGGCCGAACCCGCCCCTACTTCACCGCGACGCCGCCGTGGAAGGCGTCCGGGACGTCCTCCGGCGGGCCGTCCGGGCGCCAGAGGGCGACCGGGGCGATCCCGTCGGCGGTCGGCCGCCACCGGCCGAGCAGGTCGGGGAACGCGGCCGGATCACGCATGTGGAACCCCTCCCCCATCAGCGCCAGCGCCTGCGGATGGCCGGCCAGTTCCATGCCGTCGAAGTCGAACGCGAGCCGGCTGCCGGCCGGGACGGCGGCGTACAGGTCGTCGAGGGTCCGGGCCAGCGTGGCGTCGTCGAGGAACGCGGCGAGCCCGAGGAACACCACCCCGACCGGCGCCCGGCCCCACCCGGGTACGTACCGGCCCAGCAGCGCCGGGTCGATCGTCGACAGGTCCGTCGCGTCGCCGTACGTGTAGGCCGCCCGGTCGCTGCCGGCCAGGATCCGCTGCCCGAGCGCGATCGTGACCGGGTCGATGTCGGTGTAGAGGACCGATGCGGCCGGGGCGACCTCGTGCACGTTGCCCCGGGTCGGCACGCCGGCCCCGAAGACGAGGAAGCTGTCGACGCCGGCGGCGCCCAGGTGCCGGACCGTACGGCCGAGAAAGCCGCGCAGCGACCGGAAGATCTCGGCGCAGGGCCCGTACGCCCCCTCGAAGGCGCGGGCGGCCGCCACGTCGACCGGGAAGTGGTCGGTGCCGCCGAGCCAGTGGTCGATCATCCGGGCGGTGCTGGGCACCTGCGGCGCAGCCGCGGGATCGGCACCCGCTCCCGCCGTGGGCAGGTCGGACATTGCCACGCCTCCGTCTGCGGCGACGTGGGCGACCGGCCGGCGGTCGACGGTGGACCGCGCCGCCACGCCCGACAGGTTAGCCGCCCGGCGGAACGCCGTGGGACCCGCGCCGGTCGAAGTGGACGGTCGCCGGGCCGGGCCGGCGTGGCCGACGACGCGCCGCCGGCCACGCCCTCCGCACCGGACTGCGGAACACCGCCGTACGACGGCGGTCGTGGTGCCGGCCGCGGGATGCCAGGGACGACCGCACGGTCCACGCGGTCAATGTAACGACGTGGACCGAGCTGGATGACACGGTTCATGCGTTTTGCGTAGGCCCGTTCTCGTACATCGATGTTGCTTCGGCGCATTCGCCAGCGGAACGCGCACGAAAGGAGTACGCCATTGACATGGGCGTCATTCCTGTGCACGTCTCCACCGACCTGCCGCGGATGCGGCGGGCGGCCCCGGATGTCGGCGACATCTCCGTCCTGCTCGCCGACGACCACGCGCTGTTCGCCGAGGCGCTGCAGACCCGGCTGTCCCGCGAGCCGGACCTGCGTCCGGTCCGGGTCGCGTACAACGCGGAGCAGGTGCGGGCCCGGATCTCCCGGGACCACCCGGCCGTACTCGTGCTCGACATGGCCTTCAGCAACGACAGCGCGGTCGCGCTGGCCGGCTTCGCCCGGGAAGCCTCCCCGACCACCCGGGTCGTGATGCTCACCGGCGTCGACGCGCCGAACTCGGTGGTGTCGGCGCTGCAGGGCGGCGTACGCGCCTGGCTGCCCAAGACCGTCAAGCCCGAGCAGCTCGTCCGGGCCATCCGGGGGGTGACCCGCGGCGAGGCGTGGGTGCCGCCGGACGTGCTCGGCCAGGTGCTCAACACCCTGGTCGGTCTCGAACCGCAGCAGGCCGACCCGCTGGCCGTGCTGACCCCGCGCGAGCGCGAGGTGCTGCAGGCCATGGTCGACGGGTTCAGCCGCGTGCAGATCGCCGCCCGGCTGCACCTGTCCACCAACACCGTGCGTACCCACACCCAGAACATGCTCTCCAAGCTCGGCGTGCACTCGACGCTGGAGTCGGTCGCCCTGGCGCTGCGCAGCGGCATGCGGGCCACCGACCACTGAATCCCGTCAGCACCGCCCGCCGACCGGACCGCGCCGGCCGGCCGTCCTCCCCACCGGAAGGGAATCCATCGATGCTGTTCAGATCGGGTGGCGAGATCGTCGGGGTCGAACCCGGGCCGGCGTGGGTACGCCGGCTCGTCGGCCGTACCGTCGGCCTGGTGGCCCCGCCCGGGCCGGCCGCGCCCACGGTGCGGCTGCGGGTGCAGCCGAACCGGTCGGCCTTCGACGTGCGCGGCCTGCGCCGGGTCGGCGACGACGCGTGGTCCGACGGCGAGCGGACCGTCCTGCGCGACGCCGCCGGCTCCGGCTTCGACCTGACCGTGGTGGCCGGCGACGAGCTCGAGGTCGTCGCCCGCTACCGGCCCCGGCCGGCGGCCCGGCTGGCCAACCGGCTGTACGGCGACGCCGCGCGCCGGCTCGCCGCCGCCGTCCTGGTCGACTACCCCGTGCTGTGGCGGGCCGGCTGGCGCGGCCGGGTGCCGCTGCTCGCCACCGTCGTACGCGGTCCGGCCGGCACCCCGATGCTGGTCGGCGCCGGCGAGCTGGGCCGGTCCCGGATCGTCGCGACCGCGCTGACCACCGGACCGGTCACCTCCCCCGAACTGTGCGTCGCCGACGACGAGCGCTGCTTCGGCCTGGCCGAGGCGCACCCGGCCGCCGGGGCCGGCGCCGGCGCGGACGACGGATCCGCCGGCCGGTGGCTGCCGGACCGGCGGCCGGCCACCGCGCTGCGGGTCGCCGAACTGGCCCCCGACCGGGTCGTGGTGGTCGAGGAGGCGCTGTGGACCACGATCGAGGAGGCCAAGGCCGACGAGGCGGCCCGGTCGCTGGTCGCCACCACCTACGCCGCCCCGCGTCTCGCCGGCTACTGGGGATTCGCCGCCACGCTGGCGTCGGCGACCGGCCTCGGGGACGCCCAGCCGGCCGTCGCCGACATCGCGCAGGCGCACGCCCAGCGGCTGCCCTGCCTGCGGATCGGCCTGCGCCGCGGCGGCCGGATGTCGATGTCGGAACTGTGTGCCGCCGGCACCGCCGCCCGGTCCGGGCTGCCCCGGGGTGCCGGCCGGGCCGTCGAAGCCGGTGTGCCGGCCGGGGCGGGCCGGTGACGCGGTGCCGGCTGCGGGTCGCCCTGATGATCACCCGGCTGGCCGACGGGGCCGGCGGGGTCACCCTGCGCGGTGCGCTCGCGCTCGACCCCGCCCGCTACGAGATCACCCTCGTCGCCGGCGGTCGCACGCCCGGTGACGACCCGGGCGGTGACGACGTCCTGTTCGGAGCCGAGGCGGTCAAGGAGGTGCCGCCCGGCGACCTGCTGGGGCAGGCGTACACGGCGGGTTTCGACGTGGCCCGGGTGCCGGCCCTGGTGCCCGGGGTCGCGCCGCGCGCCGACCGGACGGCGCTGGCGGCACTGACCCGGATCATCACCGACGGCGGCTACGACGTCGTACACACGCACACCGCGAAGGCCGGCGCGCTCGGCCGGGCCGCCGCCGACCGGGCCGGCACGCCCCGCGTCGTGCACACCTTCCACGGCCTGCCGTTCCACCCGTTCCAGGCGGGCTGGCGCCGACGGGCGCACCTGACTGCCGAACGCTGGCTGGCCCGGCGTACGCACGCGTTCCTGGCGGTCGGCCCGGCGGTCGCCGCCGCGGCGATCCGGCACGGGGTGGCCGCCCCGGACCGGATCCGCACCATCATGCCCGCCGTCGAACCGGTGTGGCGGGCGCCCGGCAGCACCGCCCGGGGGCTGGCCCGGCTCGCGCTCGGCGTACCGCCCGGCGTCCGGGTCGTCGGCACCGTCGGGCGGGTCGGCCGGCAGAAGGCACCCGACGACTGGATCGACGCGCTGGCCGCGCTCGGCGGCGACGACGTGTGGGGGGTGTGGGTCGGCGACGGGCCGGGCCGCGGGCGGCTGCTCGACCGGGCGCGGGCCCGCGGGGTCGCCGCGCGCTTCCGCCTGCTCGGCCACCGCGACGACGTCGCCGACCTGCTGCCCGCCTTCGACGTCTTCGCCCTCGCCAGCCGGCACGAGGGGCTGCCGTGCACGGTCATCGAGGCGATCGGGGCCGGGCTGCCGGTCGCGGCGACCGCCGTGGACGCCGTACCCGACGTGGTCGTGCCGGGCGAGACCGGCCTGCTGGTGCCGCCGGGGCGGCCCCGGGAACTGGCCCGCGCGGTCCGGCACCTGCTCGACCGGCCGGCGGAGGCGGCGCGGATGGCGATCCGGGCCCGGGAGCGGATCGGCGACCGGTTCACGCCGCGGGCGCTGGGGCGGGTGCTGGACCACACGTACCGGGACGGGCGGCCGTGGCGGTGACCGGCGGGTGGGCCGGGTGACGGAATGGGGATTCGAGTGAGGGTGACGGGCTCCGAGTGACGGCGATGGGAGATGTCCGGGTGAGGTACTGCGACCAGCGGTGGCGGCTGTTGCTGCCGCCCGGGACGGTGGTGGTCGACGCCGGCCGGCGCGACCGGGCACTGCGCGAACTGCGGGAACTGCCGCCCGGTACGCCGGTGGCGTTGCTGGGCCGGCGGCTGCGGCCGCTCGCCCGGCGGGCCGGGGTACGGCCACAGGTCGAGTACGTGGCGCTGCCGTCGCTGGCCGCCCCGCTGGCGGTGACGCAGGTGACAGTGCCGGCGCTGCGCTGGACGGCGCGGATGCTGACCGTGCCGAGCGGGGTGACGCTGTGGCACGCTCCGATGTGGGCGGCCGTACGGCTGGTCCGCGCCGCACCCGGCCTGCTGCGGTTCGCCCCGACCGGTGACCGCCTCCTGGTAGGCGCGACCCACACCCCCACGCGTCCCGCCGCCGCGCACCCCGCGCACCCCGCCGCCCTCGTTGATCAAGGGGATGTACCGGACAAACCAGGTCGTGATCATGACAACAACTCCTTGATCAACGAGAAGGGCGGCGGGAAGAGCGGCGAGAAGGCGGGTGGACGTCGTGACTGAACTGGCGCGGCATCCGGAGCCGCGGTTGCTGGGCGGGATGGAGCTGTCGCGGCTGCTGGACCGGCCCGGGGTGTCGGTGGTGCTGACCGGCGGCCGGTCGGCGGACTCCGACGCCGTGTTCGTGATCCACGACCGGATCGGCCCGGACCTGGTGCTGCGGGCGCCGACCACGGCGGCGGCCCAGGACGGCATCCAGCGGGAGGGCCGGCTGCTCGCCGCGCTGCGCGACCGCCCGCTGGGCCGGGTCGCCGGCAGCGTGCCGGAGGCGGTGGGTTTCCTGCCGGTGGACGGGCGGCCGGCGCTGCTGACGACGGCGGTGCCGGGTACGCCGATGGCCGCCGGCTTCCACGGCTGGCGGCACACGGCCCGGCCCAAGGCGGTACGCGCCGACTTCGCCGCCGCCAAGGAGTGGCTGGCCGACCTGTGGGAGGCGACGGCGGGGCGGCCGGCTCCGGTGACCCTGCTGTGGGACGCGCTGGACGAGTGCGAGGACCGGTTCCCGGCGCTGGGCCGGCGGCTGCGCGACCGGCTCGGCCCGACGGCCGACCGGCTGGCCGGGCACCGTACGCCACGCACGGTGGTGCACGGCGAGTTCTGGTTCGGCAACCTGCTGCTGACCGGCGGGCGGGTCACCGGCGTGGTCGAGTGGAAGGCGGCGGAACTCTCCGGCGAGCCGCTGCGGGACGTGGCCCGGTTCGCGGTCAGCTACGCCCTGTGCCTGGACCGGCACGTCCGGCCGGGCCGGCGGGTGCCGGGCCATCCGGGGCTGGTCGCCGACCGGTGGGGGGCCGGGCTGGCGTACGCCTTCGCCGGCGGCGGCTGGTTCGCGGACCTGGTGCGCGACTACCTCGGCGACGCCCTGCACCGGCTGCGCCTGCCGCCGGAACTGTGGCGTGACGTGCTGGTCGCGGGGGTGGCGGACGTGGCGGCGACGACGGCCGACTTCGACTCGGCCCGTGACCACTGGACCCTGCTGTCGCGGATCACCCGCGAGAGCACTGCCCCCTTACCCCGGGGACCGGAGCGCGCCGCGGGGGCGCGTCCGGCGGCGCCGGGCGCCGGCCGTACGTAGCCGGGATACGACGAATGACGGACAAGGTCGCCGCTTTGGGTAGTCGCAGCATCACCGCTTGTAGCGTTACGTCTGGTAACGAACCCACACGGAGAGGGTCAACCGTGGACCAGGAGAGGACGCCGGCGGGTGGCGGCCGACCGGACGGCGAGGCGACCGGCGGCACGACGGGCCGGCCGGAGGCGGTGGGACCGGCCGCCGGCCGGGTACCGGCGCCGCGTACGGCCGCGGCACGACGGCGGGCCGCGGCGGCGGACGCCGGGCGCCGGCAGCTCAGCCACGACATCCACCACCAGATCGGCACGATCTCGCTGCTCGCCACGCTGCTCGGCGAGGCCGCCGACGTCGGCCCGCACAGCCGGGCCCGGGCCGGCCTGATCCTGCGTGAGGTCGAGCGCCTCGACCGGCTGCAGCGCGCCTACGACGACTGCCCGCCGGCCGAGGGGCCGGCCGCACCGGTGCGGCTGGACCTCGTCGCCGCCGAGGTGGTCGAGGCGATCGCCCCGGCCACCACGACCCGGGTACGGGTGCGGGCGCGGGAACTGACGGCGTACGCCGACCGGCTGGCGTACTGGCGGGTGCTGCGCAACGTGGTGCAGAACGCCGTACGGGCCGCCGGGCCGCGCGGCCTGGTCGAGGTGACCCTGGCGGTCGAGGACGGCTGGGCGGTGACCCGGGTCGACGACGACGGCCCCGGCCTGAACGCGGCGGCCGCCCGCACCGGCGGGCTGGGCCTGTCGATCGTGCGGGACCTGACCGCCGGCTGGGGCGGCGGCGTACGGATCGAATCCGGCCCGCTCGGCGGCGGCCGGGTCGTGCTGCTCACCCCGGCCCACGCGGCGGCCGCCCGGGAGAACAACCGGGAAGGGGCGGTCCGATGATCCGGGTACTGGTCTGCGACGACCACACCGTGTTCGCCGAGTCGCTCGCCGAACTGCTGACCGCCGCCCGAATGCGGATCACGGCGGTCACCGGGCACCCCGACCGCGCGCTGGCCGTGCTGCGCCGGGAGGCGGTCGACATCTGCCTGCTCGACGTGACGTTCGGCCGCGAGTCGGTGCTGCCCCGGCTGGCCGAGTTCCGCCGGGTCGCTCCCGGCGCCCGGATCGTGCTGCTGACCGGGCGGGTCGACGCCGACCTGCTCGCCGCCGCCCGGGAGGCGCAGGTGCGCGGCGTCGCCGACAAGCGCCAGCCGGCCCGGGAGATCACCGCCCTGCTGCACCGGGTCTACAACGGCGACACGGTCTTTCCCGCGGAGCCGACGCCGGTGCCGGTGCCCCGGGCGGCCAACCACGACCGGGCGCAGGAGGCCCGGCGGATGGCGGCGTTCCTGACCCCGCGCGAGCGGCAGACGCTGCGGGCGCTGGTCGGCGGGCACGACACCCGCAAGCTGGCCCGCACGCTCGGGGTGGCGCCGGCGACGGCCCGCTGCCACATCCAGCAGGTGCTGACCAAGATGGGCGCGCACTCGCGCCTGGAGGCGGCGACGACCGCGGTCCGCTTCGGCCTGGTCAGCCCGGAGACCGGCGACTGGCTCCTCCCCCGCTGCTGAGCCCGCCCCGCCCGTCCCCGCGATCTTGCGGTTGTCTCCTCCATTCGTCCCTTGTGGGAGGCGACAAGTGCAAGATCGCGGGGAGAGACCGTCAGCGGTACGGGGTCAGGGCGTGGGCGAAGCGGGCGGTGCGTTCGGCGAGCCAAAGCCAGCGGCGCTGCACCTCGCCGGTCGTCGACGCCACCACGTCCAGCGCCTCCCCGCGTACCCGGGAAAGGTCCCCGGCCGTCGCGGTCGGGTCGTCGAGCAGGGCCGCCCCGGCCCGGAACGCCTCGGCCTGGTCGGCGCCGCCGAGCCGGGGCACCACCTCGGCCCGCCAAAAGTCGTCCCAGGACAGGTCGGGGTTCCAGGTGAACCGGGCGTACGCCAGGTAGCTGATCTCGTTGGTCGGGTGGTAGGCCGACGGCTCGGCGAAGATGGTGAGCCCGCGCATCCCGGCCGCGCCGCCCCGGGTGGCCATGTCGGCGTACATGTCGGCGACCAGCGAGTGCCGCTGCCGGTTCCACTGCGAGCCGCCGTGGGTGCGTAGCACGTTGGTGGTGTGCGGCAGCGCGGCGACGTGCCCGGCGGTGAGCTGGTCGCGGTGGTCGTACCAGAAGCCGCGGTTGACGCAGTACTGGTAGGCGACGTCGTCGGGCAGGTCGGCCAGCGGCTTCTGGGCGTCGAGGTCGAAGATGTTGTCCCAGTAGACCTCGACCAGGTGCCGCAGCGGCACCCCGGCCGGCCCGGTCCGCCGGGCGGTGTCCAGCAGCGTCGGGTAGACCGCCCGCATCGCCTCGTACGACCACGAGGTGCGCTCGCCGCCGGTGCGGGCGGCGCACCGTTCGCAGGCGCAGCTGCCGTAGTCGCCGGTCTCGAAGTTGATCCCGCCGACCGGCAGCGTGTCGAGCAGCCAGTCGATGGCGTCGCGGTGCCAGGCCAGGTTGTCCGGGTGCGACGGGCAGGCGGCCATCATGTATTCGCTGGCCGGGAAGTGCAGGTCGCCGAACTCGTCGATGTCGAAGCCGACCTTCGGCGGCAGGACGGCCGACAGTTCGGGACGCTGCCGCAGGTGGGTGGCGAGGTTGAACCGGTGCCGGCCGTCGAAGTAGATCCCGCCGTACGCGTTGACGCCGATCCCGGCGACGATCCGCACCCCGCGCGCGTTGGCGTATTCGCACAGGTCGCGGGCCGCGTCGACGCCGCCGTGCGCGTCGCGCAGCAGCCCGTAGACGACGATGCCGCCGATCCGTTCCCGGCTGCAGAAGTCGACCAGCCGCCGGTAGTCCTCGCCGAACGCGTCGGCGCCCTTGCCGTACGGGTTCAGCGCCCCGATCTCCTGCTGGCCGAGCTGCCGCTCGTCCCAGTTGGTCGAGTGGTCCCAGGTCCACAGGGTGCGCAGCGGCAGCCCCGGCCCGTCGGCGTGGACGCCGACCGGCAGCCCGGCCGGGGTGATCCGGGCGGCGAGTTCGCGGGCGGCGTGGACCAGGCCGGCGAACGGGTCGCCGGTCAGCACCACGTCGCCGCTCTCCGGTACGTCGATCCGGAAGGCCCCCTCGGGCAGCGCCGGGTCGGCGACGAACCGTACCGTCAGCGGGTCGGGACCCGCGGCGCGCAGCAGCTCCGCCGCGTACGGGGCATGCTCGCCGCCGGAAACCTGTACGCCCTGGACGGGCCGGACTCTCGTCACCTGTTACCTCCCGATGGTGTCCACGGTCGCCGCCAGGTACGGCACGACCTCGATCGACGTCCACACGCCGTGCGCCCAGTAGGGGTCGCGGGAAAGGACCGCGCGGGCCGCCGCCTCGTCGGGTGCGCGCAGCACCAGCACCGACGCGGACAGGTCGGCCAGCGCGCCGGCGACGAGCGCGGTGCCGCCGGCGAGCAGTTCCCGCACGTGTGCCAGGTGGGCCGCCCGGTGCGGCTCGCGCCGGGTCGCGGCGTCGGCGGCGAACGTCGCGGTGGCCAGGAAGTACGGGTCGAACCTCACGACGCGTCGCCGTCCAGGGCGCTGACCAGCCGCTGCAGCTGCACCTTGTAGACGGTCTGCGGGCGGCCGGCGCCGGTGCTGACGTGCACGCCGGCCTCCTCGGCGAAGCCGGCGGCGCGCAGCGCGTTGAGCAGCCGGCGGGCGGAGCGGGCCTCCACCCCGTACGCGTCGGCGAGGCCGCGGGCGGTCACCTGGGCCGGGTCCATCTGGTGCAGGGCGTCGAGCAGCCGCCGCGTCGACAGTGGACCGAGGCCGAGCTGTTCGGAGACGCGCAGCACGCCGGGCGCGGTCTCCCGCAGCCGGCGCGGTACGGCGGCGTCACCGGACGAGTACACCTCGCCGTCGGGGAAGACGACCTGGACGTGCCCGTCCTGGCGGCCGAGGGCGAGAGCCTTGCGGGCGTTGTCCTCGGCGGCGGCGATGGTGGTGCCGGCGCCGAAGCCGACGGTGTGCGGCAGGTCGACGTTGCGCAGGGCGAGCAGCGAGGCGTGCCCGGCCCGCTGGCGGGCGATGGCGCCCTCGATGGTGCCGCGGGTGGTGGTGATGACGAAGGTGCTGTCGTCGACGGTGGTGAGCCGGCCGCGCATCCGCTGGGCGTGCTCGAGCAGCGCCTCGCGCAGCCGCAGCCGCTGCCGCTCGACCTGGTAGGGGTCGCGCTGCCGGCCGGGCGGCGCCGACACCTCGATCATCATGACGGCGATCTGGGTGGCCCGGGACTGGCGTACCTCGGCGGCCAGCCAGGCCCGGCGCAGCGCGTCGCGGACCGCGGCCCGGGTGTGCTCGACCCGCCAGACCGGCACCCCGGCGGCGGCCAGTTCCCGGTGCACGGCGCCGAGGCAGGTCAGGCACGCCTGCACGGCGCCGGACTCGTAGCGTTCCCGGTGGTAGGCGGTGATCTCGTCGAGGCCGGAGAAGAGCAGCCCGTTGGCGTCGGCGATCGGCCGGATCTCGGTCGGCGGCTCGACGTCGATGTCGTGGAACGTCTCCCGTACGGTCGCCGCCTCGATCGTGTCGACGCTGACCCGGGGCAGCCGGCCGGCCCCGGCGATGAGCATCCGGGACAGGGTGCGGTAGAGGTCGATGCCGCCGTGCGGGACGAAGTCGATCTCGGCGCGCAGGTTCCCGTTGGCGGCCGCGAACGCGTACGGGATCCGGCCGGTGAACAGCAGCACCTGGCACAGGTCGTCGAGTTCGCGGGCCAGCTCCGGGGCCTGCTCGGGGTCGGTGTAGGCGCGGGCGGTCACCTCGCCGGCGCGCCCCTCCGCCTCGGCGACCGCCAGCACGAGTCGAATCGAGTCCTCCGGACCGATTATCCCGATCAAGGTCCCTGCCCTTCCGTCGTACGCCTGCTCCGGGGCCGCCGCGACACGGCCGCCCCGGCTCAGCTCGTGTAGACCGTGCCGTCGAGCGCGTCGGCCGCCGGCGCGGCGAGCAGCGTGAGCACCGCGGCGACGTCCTCGGGACGGCCCAGCCCGGCCCGGACCCGCGCCACCCCCGCCGCGTCGGCACCGTTACGCGCCGCCTCGTCGAGTGACCGGCGCATCAGCGGGGTGTCGATGTCGCCCGGACACAGGGTGTGCACCCGGATGCCGCGTGGCCGCAACTGCCGGGCGAGGGTCAGGGCCAGGCCGTGCAGCCCTCCCTTGCTCGCGCCGTAGGGTACCGACCCGGATCCGGTCACGATGCCCGCCTTCGATGCCACGAAGACCAGCACGCCGCCGCCGGCCGCCTCGAGGTGCCCGGCGGCGTGCTTGGCGACCAGGAACGGGCCGGTGAGGTTGGCGGCGATGACCCGCGCCCACAGGTCGACGGTCACCTCGCGGACGTCGAGTCCCTGGCCGCGCATGATCCCGGCGACGTGCAGCACGGTGTCGATTCCGCGCAGGTCGGCGGCGGCCCGGTCCAGGGTGGCCGCGACCGCCGCCTCGTCGGTGATGTCGAGTTGGTACCCGTACGCCTCCGGGCCGGCCTGCGCGGCGGCGGCGCGGGCGCCGTCGCCGTCGAGGTCGAGGACCGCGACGGCGGCACCGGCGGCCGCGGCCGCGCGGGTGGTGGCGAGACCGATCCCGGACGCGCCGCCGACGACCACGACCCGCCGCCCGGCGAGCAGCCCGGTTTCGGCCGGGCCGGGCCGGGCGTCCGCGTTCCCGGCCGGGGCCGCGCCGGCCCCGGCGGCGGCGTTCGGGTCGCCGTCCGCCGCGCCGGGGCCGGTCGCGGTGGTCACGCCAGGGTCCGGCGGACCGCGTCGACCACGGCCGCCGCCTCCGGCACCACCGCGGCCTGCAGCGACGGCGCGGCCGGCATCGGTACGTCGGGCGCCGCGACCCGGCGCACCGGGGCCCGCAGGTCGGCGAAGCACTCGTCGGCGGCGCGGGCGGCGATCTCGGCCCCGAAGCCGCCGGTCAGGTTCGCCTCGTGCGCCACGACGAGCCGGCCGGTGCGGCCGATCGACGCGGCGACGGTGTCGAAGTCGAGCGGGTTGAGCCAGCGCAGATCGACGACCTCGACCTCGATCCCCTCGGCGGCGAGCTGGTTCGCCGCCTCGACGGCGACCGGGACCAGCCGCGACCAGGCGACCACGGTCGCGTCGGTGCCGGGGCGGACCACCTTCGCGCCGCCGACCGGCTCGACCGGCGCGTCGAGGCGGACCTCGCCCCGGGTCGGGTAGAGCATCCGGGCCTCGGCGACCACCACCGGGTCGTCGCTGGTCACGGCGGTGCGCAACATCTGGTACGCGTCGTCGGCCGTCGCCGGCAGCGCCACCCGCAGCCCCGGGGTGTGCGCGAGGTACGCCTCGATCGACTGCGAGTGCTGGGCGCAGGCGCCCGGCGAGTAGCCCTGCTGCAGCCGGATCACCAGCGGCGCGGTCCACCGGCCACCGCTGGAGTAGCGGGTGTTGGCGATCTGGTTGACGATCTGGTCCATCGCGACGAACGCGAAGTCGGCGTACATGATCTCGGCGATCGGCCGCAGGCCGGTCATGGCGCTGCCGAGCGCCATGCCGAGGAACCCGGTCTCCGAGATCGGGGTGTCGAAGATGCGGCGGTCGCCGAACCGCTTGTGCAGCCCCTTGGTGGCGCCGAACGGGCCGCCGGGCAGGGCGACGTCCTCACCGAAGTAGACGGTGTCGTCGCGGCTGTCGAGCGCCCAGGCCAGGGCGTGGTTGACGGCCTGGATGTAGCGCAGCGACTCAGGCATAGAGGTGCTCCTTCACGGTCGCCGGGTCGGGGAAGGCGATGGCGCGGGCGGCGGCGACGGCGGCCTCGACCTCGGCGGCCACCTCGGCGTCGATGGCGTCGAGCGTGGCGGTCAGCGCGGCGTCGGCGGCGTCGCGGATCCGGACCAACGGCTCCCGGGTACGGGCGTCGGCGATCTCGCCGGCCGGCCGGTAGTGCTGGGCGTCGCCGCTGTAGTGGCCGACCAGCCGCTCGGTCATCGCCTCCACGATGGAGGGTCCGGCGCCGGCGCGGGCCCGCTCGACGGCGGTCGCCATCGCGGCGGCGACGGCGTCCGGGTCGTTGCCGTCGACGACGGTGCCCGGGATGCCGTAGCCGGCGGCCCGCTCGGCGAGCTGCTTGACCCGGACCATGTCGTCGATGCGGGACATCTCCGAGTAGACGTTGTTCTCCACGACCAGGATCAGCGGCAGGTCGAGTACGGCGGCGAGGTTGAGCGCCTCGTGCACGTTGCCCTGGTTCATCGCACCGTCGCCGATGGACGCCACCGACACGTCACCGGTGCCCTGGTGGCGGGCGGTCAGCGCGGCCCCGGCCGCGACCGGCACACCGGCGCCGACGATCGAGTTCTCGCCGACGAAGCGCCGGGAGACGTCCGACAGGTACGGCGACGCGGCCCGACCGCCGCACAGCGCGGAGTCGCGTCCCATGATCTCGGCGAACAGGGCGGCCATGTCGACGCCGCGGGCCAGCGCCCAGCCGTGGCCGCGGTAGGTGGCCGACACGTAGTCGCCGTCGCGCAGGACCCGGGCGGCCCCGACCGGGATCGCCTCCTGGCCGTTGCACAGGTGGATCGAGCCCGGAACCTCGCCCTCGTCCTTGAGCGTCATCAGCCGCTCCTCGAACCGGCGGATCCGCGCCATCGACCGGTAGTCGTCCGCCAGACCCATCACACCCCCTGGGATCGTATGAGCCGTAATGCGGCTCGTTCGTTGGGGAGCCTAGACCACGCCGCGAAGCTATGGAAGAGTGCAGGTGCAAGGTTGTGGCCGTTATTGGACTTAAATTGCCGGCCACGGTGCGGCACGCTCTCCCAGGCGCCGCACCGACCCCGGCGGCACAGGGAGCGATGATGCGGATCACCGAGGTCGAGTCGGTCGTGCTGGGCGACGCCCACTTCGTCACCGTGCACACCGACACCGGACTCGTCGGCGTCGGCCAGTCCGCCTGCTGGGGCTATCCCACCGCCGTACACGCCGTCGTCGAGACGTTCCGGCCACACCTGGTCGGCGCCGACCCGGCCCGCATCGAACACCACTGGCAGCACCTCTACCGGATGGGCCCGTTCCGCGGCGCGGTGCTCGGCGGAGCCGTCTCCGCCATCGACATCGCCCTGTGGGACATCAAGGGCAAAGCGCTCGGCGTCCCCGTCTTCGACCTGCTCGGCGGCCGCTACCGCGACAAGGTACGACTGCACCTGCTACTGCCCGGCACCGGCGCCGAGGCCCTCGCCGCCCAGGCCGCCGCCGCCGTCGCCGACGGCTTCACCGCCGTCAAGTTCGACCCGCTGCCGGCCAACTACGGCGACCTGTCACAGGCCCGGCTCGTCACCGAAACGGCGAAGACCACCGCCGCCGTACGCGACACCGTCGGCGCGGACGTCGACATCCTCATCGAACTGCACCGCAAACTCACCCCGCTCCAGGCGGCGGCCGTCATCCCCGCCCTCGCCCCGCACCACCCGCTGATGGTCGAGGACGCCATCCAGATCGACAGCATCAGCAGCCAGGCCGAGGTGGCCCGGCGCGCCCTCGGGGTGCCGAGTGCCAACGGGGAACGGCTGCACACCATCTGGGAGTTCAAGGAGCTGCTCGCCCAGGGTGGTACGCAGTACGTACGCCCCGACGTCGGGCTCGCCGGCGGGCTCAGCCACGGCCGGAAGATCGCCGCGCTCGCCGAGGCGCACCACGCGGCGGTGGTCACGCACAACTGCCTCGGGCCGCTGCTGACGATGGCGTCGGTGCACCTCGACGTGGCCATCCCGAACTTCGTCACCCAGGAATACTCGCCACTCGACGACGAGCTTGCCGAAGGGCCGGCGCGAGCCTGCGTACGCCGCGAGGGTGGTTACCTGCCGGTGCCAACCGAACCGGGGCTCGGGGTGACCCTGGACCTGGCCGGTGCGCAGCCGCAGGACCTGACCGGGCGGCCACTGACCCGCATCCCGATCCGCGCGGACGGCTCCATCGCGTACGCCGTCTGACGGACCGTCCCGCCATCTCGGCAGCCCGAACGGGCGGCCGCCCCGGTCAACGCAGGATTCTGGAGACGACCTCGTCCACCGACTGGACCTTGGGAAACGACCCCACACCGGGCTCGCCGGTCTCCTCGACGTCGATCATCCATTCCTCGTGTTCGACCTTTTTCCAGGTGGACCCGCGCTCGATCCGGAACCCGAGCTGCTTGATCGCCCAGGTGACACGCCTGTCGGTCGGCTCGGTGACCTCGCGGTTGGTGAACCGGTAGCCGTACTCCGAGACCCACTCGTCGCCCACGTAGCAGTCGATACGGACCTGTGGCCGTTTGTCCCTGCCGATGAACGCGAATCCCGCCGTGTAGGTGTACGGCTCTTTGGCCCCACCGAGGTCCCAGTCCTCGTCGTCGTCCCGGGGCGGGGCCGTCGGGGCCGGCGGCTTCGCTCGCTGCACGGGCACGGCCGTCCGTGCTTGCGGCGCACCGGCCGGGGCTCCCAGCAGGTGGCCGTGCGGACCGAGCCGCTGACGGATGGCCGAGGTCAAGCCGTCCGGTCCCGTTTCGTCGTTCCTGATCCACCAGGTCGCGTCGGTGAGTCCGAGGAGGACCAGTCTGAGCTCGCGGGGCATGGCCGCCGCCCGCTGGTGGCGCCGGAGCCATGCCGATCGGAGATCGTTCGCCCGCCGGATCTGATCGGGGGTCCCACGGGTTATCGCCGGCAGGTCGGCCATCTCGTCGCTCCTCGCGCCGGACATGTGCCTCGTCGTCGATCACCCTACTACGCGGTGAGTCCGCATAGGACAGTTCCACTGGCGCCGGGCCGGGCCCCCTCTCGGACCCGGCCCGCGGGTTCGGCTCCGGACGGCAGGACCGGCCGGGGCGCGGACGACTAGGGGCGGCGGCCGAGGAAGCGCAGCGCGTTGCCGGAGAGGATGGCGTCGCGCTGGTCGTCGGTCAGGAAGTCGGACCTGCGGACCACGTCACCGACCGGGCGTTCCCCCAGCGGGTACGGGTAGTCGCTGCCCAGCACCACCTGGCCGGCGCCGAGCGTGTCGACGAGCAGTCGTAGGGCGGCCGGCTCGAACACCACGCTGTCGACGAGGAAACGGTTCACGTAGTGGCTCGGCGGGTGTTCGGACTTTCCGCGTACGAGGTCACCGCGGCGGTGCCAGGCGTTGTCGGCCCGGCCGAGCCAGAACGGGAAGCTGCCGCCGCCGTGGGCGAAGCACAGCTTCAGGGTGTCCGGCACCCGGTCGAAGACGCCGCCGAGGATGAGCGCGAGGATCGACAGGTGGGTTTCGGCGGGCATGCCGGTCAGCCAGCGGGCCATCCACCGGTCGAGGCGGGGACCGCCGGGCATGTCCCAGGGGTGCACGAACACCGGGGCGCCGACCGAGGCGCAGTGCTGGAGGAACGTGACGACGCCCTCGTCGTCGAGGTCGCGGTCACCGACGTGGTTGCCGATCTCGACACCGGCGTGGCCGGCGGCGAGGCAGCGGTCGACCTCCGCGCAGGCGGCGTCCGGGTCCTGCAACGGCACCTGGCAGAACGGCACCAGCCGGCCGTCGCCGGCCGACGTGAGTTCGAGGGTCAGGTCGTTGAAGATCCGGGCGACCTTGGCGGCCTGGTCGGCCGGGCGCTCGTACGAGAAGAAGACCGGGGTGGGTGACACCACCTGCACGTCGACCCCGTCAGCGTCCATGTCGGACAGTCGGGTCGGGGCGTCCCAGGCCGGCGGGCCGACCGGCCGGAACTCCGTCTCCCCCACCATGATCATGGCGGCGCGTTCGGAGTCGACGCGGAGCCAGGGCCAGCCGGAGCCGCCGCACGCGGCGGACAGGTCCGGCCAGCCCTTCGGCACCAGGTGGGAGTGCAGGTCGACGACGGGGCCGGCCATCAGCCCTTGCCCGGGTGCAGCGCGCCGCACCGGTCGCAGGTCCGGGCCTTCTCGTCGGCGTAGAACGCCTGGAAGACCGGCGGCAGGTCGGCGACGATGTCACGTACCTGGAGCTCCACGTCGTGGACCTTGTTGCCGCAGTCGAGGCAGTACCACTGGAAGCGCTCCAGGGTGCCCTCCTCGCGGACCCGCTCGATGACGACGCCGATCGAGCCGGCCTCGGGCCGCTGCGGCGAGTGCGGGACGTTGCCCGGCAGCACCCACATCTGGCCCTCGCGGATGTGCACCGTACGCGGCCCGTCCTCGGTCATCAGGTTCACGTGCATGTTGCCCTTGACCTGGTAGAAGAACTCCTCGTACGGGTCGACGTGGAAGTCGGTGCGCTGGTTGGGTCCGCCGACGACCTGCACGATGAAGTCGGCGCCGGTGGGGAACATCTGCTTGTTGTTGACCGGCGGCTTCAGCAGGTGCTGGTTCTCGTCGATCCAGCCGGGAAAGCTCACCGGCTCGGCGATCTCGGTCATGCGCGGGCTCCTTCCGGAAGTACGGCCACTGCCTGGATCTCGATGAGCAGGTGCGGGTGTGGGAGTTGGTGTACGGCGACGGTGGTGCGGGTGGGTCCGGTCTCGTCGAAGTATTCGGCGTAGATCTCGTTGTAGCCGCCGAAGTCGTTCATGTTGACCAGGTAGGTGGTGATCTGGACGAGGTCGGTCAGGTCGGCGCCGACGGAGTGCAGGATGTCGCGGATGTTCTCGATGACGGCGCGGGTCTGGACGCGGATGTCGAGGTCGGTGGTGCCCATCGGGTCGACGGAGGCGCCGGCGATGGTGTTGTCCGGCCGCCGGCTGGACGTGCCGGAGACGAAGACCAGGTCGCCGGCGACCCGGACGTGCGGGAACCGGCCACGCGGCGCGGCCTTGCCGGCCACGACCCCGCCGCCCTTGGCGCCGTTGCCCGGTGCGCTCCCGGCGGTCACGGGATCGCCTTCAGCGACGCGGTGCCGAGCGATTCCACAACGGCGCGGACGTGGGCACCGGGCTTGAGCGGCACGGCGGCCGTCGCCGCGCCGGCCAGGAACACCCATCCGGTACGCAGCTGTACGCCGTGGCGGCCGGCGAGCCGGACGCCTTCGGTGAGGGCGCGGCGGGGGTCGCCGAGGATGGCGGCGGTGGAGCCGGTCTGGACCACCCGGCCGTCGACCTCGAGGAGTACGCCGAGGTTGTCGATGCCGGCCGGGACCGGCTGCCACGGGCCGATGACGTACGCGGCGGCAGAGGTGTTGTCGGCGATGACGTCGGGCAGGGAGAACGTGAAGTCGCGGTAGCGGGAGTCGATGACCTCCAGCGCGGGCGCGACCGCGCGGACCGCCGAGGCGAAGTCGGCGAGGGGTTCGCCGGGTTCGGGGAGGCGGTCGAGCAGGAACGCGACCTCGGGTTCGACCCGCGGGTGGATGAGGCCGCCGACCGATACGGTGCCGCCGTCGTCGACGCGCATGGCGTCGGTGAGCCGGCCCCAGATGACCTCGTCGACGCCGACCTGTGCCATCTTGGCCCGGCTGGTCAGGCCCATCTTCAGCCCGACCAGGGTTTCGCCCCGGGCGAGGCGGTGGGCGACCAGGGCTTCCTGGACGGCGTACGCGGTGTCGACGTCGATGCCGGCGTCGGCGGCGAGCTGCGGGATCGCGGTCGCGGTCCGCGCGGCGTTGTCGAGTCGTTCGGCGATGGTGGCGAGGTCGGTCACGGCTTGCCCTCCCCGCCGCCACCGACCAGGTCGAGGGCGACGTCGACGATCATGTCCTCCTGCCCGCCGACCATGCGACGGCGGCCGAGCTCGACCAGGATCGAGCGCACGTCGACCCCGTACCGGTCCGACGCCCGCTCCGCATGCCGCAGGAAACTGGAATACACCCCGGC
>NZ_JBFAKM010000037.1:0-85244 GCF_040655695.1 Polymorphospora sp. NPDC050346
CCGCCCGCCCGCCGGGGGGGGCAGCCCCCCGCCCGCCGCCGCCGGCCCGGCGCCCCCGCCCCGGCCCCCCCCCCCCCCGACGTTTCCCGGGCCCTCATGGATCACCGCCAGCGTGCGGCACCTGCGGACACTTGTTACCGTCGTTGCCCACCACTGGGTGGCCTAAGGAGGCGGGTGTGTTGAACGGGTCGACGGCGTGGCTCGTGGCGGGACTCGGCTGCCTGCTCGGCGTCGCCGGCGTCGTCGTCGCCCTGTGGGCCGTGCAGTCCGCCAAACGGAAGGCCGCCCCACCGCCCGGTCCGGTCCGCGGCACCGACCCGTTCCGGTCCCACGACGACGACGCCGACGCGCTACGCGGCGACCCGCGCCGCCTCAGGCCCGGCGACATCGTCGAGATCCGCGGCACGTCGTACGGGGTCCGAGGCTCGCTGCGCTTCGACGAGGGCGGCTGGAGCTGGACCGAGCACCTGATCGACGACGCCAGCGGGGCCAAGTTGTGGCTCTCCGTCGAGGAGGACCCCGACCTCGAACTCGTGCTGTGGACCGTGGTGCCGTCCGCGACCGTCACCCCGGGCCTGCCGACCATCGACTTCGAGGGCCGGCGCTACGTGTCCGACGAGTCCGGGCTGGCCCGCTACACCGCCACCGGCACGACCGGGCTCCAGCCGACCGGCGGCGTCCGCTACCACGACTACACCTCCCCCGACGGGGCCCTGCTGTCGTTCGAGTCGTACGGCGACAGCATGAAGTGGGAGGTTTCCCGGGGCGAGAAGCTGCACCGCGCCGAGGTGCTGGTCTATCCACAGGCCGGACCGCCCACGAAGGCCGGGTGAACCGTGCTGGTCACCCTCGCCACCCCATACGCCGACACCACCGCCACCGACCTGAGCTTCGCCCTCGGCCTGCCCGAGCAGCCCGCCCTGCACGTGCTCGACCTCGCCCATCTCGGCCTGCGGCTGCGCCTGCTCGGCGCCTCGCACCAGGTGGTCGTCGACACCCCGGCCGGCCCGCTGACCGAGACGGTGGCCTGCCTGCCCGGCCGCGCTCCGGCGCTGCCCGCGGCGGTGGCCGACGAGGCGGCCGGCTATTCGTTCACCTCCCGCGTGCACCGGCTCGACCGGGCCGGGATGTCGGAGCGGATCGGGCTGCTGCGCGGGCGGCTCGCCGACGACCCGTACGCGCTGGTCGGGGTGTTTCCGGGCGGCGCCGACGCGGTCACCGCCCTGCACGCCTTCTCCGCCGGGCCGACGCTCGGCTGGCACACGTGGCACGCGTACCCGCAGAGCGGTGAGCTGGTGGAGACCGAGACGGTGGTGACGGTGCGGTGAACAGGCGTGGCTGGCTCGTGGTCGGGGTGTCGATGGCGCTGGTCGGCGCGCTGGTGGCCGGGGCCGCGATCGTCTTCGGCACGTTCTCCGCCCGTGCCTGGGTCGAGGACCGCTACTCCCGCTCGGTGGCCGACGACATCGGCCGGGACGCGACCGCCTACCGGTCCGACCAGAGCCCCGCCCGGGTCGCCGACGAGATCACCGGCTCCTGGAACCCCGACGACCGCTACGTCGACGACAGCGGCGTCTACCTGCGCTACGACGACGACTCGGTGGTGATCCTGCCGCTGGCCGCCGGGTCGCTGATCCTGCTGGAACGGATGTCGACCGCCCATCCGCGTTACCACAGCACGGTCGGCACCGCGTGGGTCTGGGGACGCGACACGAACGTCCGGGGTGGCGGCCCCGGCGCCGGCAAGTAAGCCCCTCCGTCCACCGCCTGCCCCCGGGAGCCGCAGAGATGTTGGAAGACCTGTTCACCGACCTGCTGGTCGTACTCGCCTACGGCGGGGTCGGTGTCGTGCTGATGGCGATCGGCTACGTCCTCGTCGACGTCGCCACGCCGGGCCGGCTGCGGGACCTCATCTGGACCGAGCGCAACCGCAACGCCGCCCTGCTGCTGGCGTCCAATCTGGCCGCCGTCGGCATCATCGTCATCGCCGCGATCACGGCCAGCGCCGACGACCCCGTCGACGGCCTGATCAGCGCCGGGGCGTACGGCCTGCTCGGCCTGGTCATCATGGCGGTGTCGTTCCTGCTGCTGGACGCGGTCACCCCGGGCAAGCTCGGCGAGCTGCTGGTCGACGTGCAGCCGCACCCGGCCGTCTGGGTCAACGCGGTCGTGCACCTGGTCACCGGCGGCGTGATCGCGGCGGCGATCCTGTGACACCGGCGGCGTCGCCGCCCATCGCGCGGTGAGCGCGTCGGCGGA
Source organism: Polymorphospora sp. NPDC050346 (assembly GCF_040655695.1). NCBI lineage: Bacteria > Bacillati > Actinomycetota > Actinomycetes > Micromonosporales > Micromonosporaceae > Polymorphospora > Polymorphospora sp. NPDC050346. The sequence goes on from NZ_JBFAKM010000037.1 coordinate 2,260, forward strand.
CCCCGCCGCCACGACCGGCGCGGACCAGGCCGGTACGGACACCGACACCGACACCGGCGCGGACCGGACGGACCAGGCCGGTAGGGACGGTGGTGCGGTCGGCGTGGCCGGGCACCGGTGGCGGCTCGCCCGCGCCGCCGTGCTGGCGGCCGTCTTCGTCTGCGCCGCCTGCGGCCTGGTCTACGAGCTGGCGCTGGTGGCGCTCGGCAGCTACCTGATCGGTGACACGGTCGGGCAGGCGTCCATCGTCCTGGGCGTCATGGTCTTCGCGATGGGGGTCGGGGCACTCGCCGCCAAACCGCTGCAGTCCCGCGCCGCCGCCGCCTTCGCCGCCGTCGAACTGCTGCTCGCCCTGCTCGGCGGGTTGTCGGTGCTGCTGCTCTACGCCGCCTTCGCCTGGCTGGACCTCTATGGACCCGCGCTCGTCGCGACCGCGTTCGTACTCGGCCTGCTGATCGGTGCCGAGATCCCGCTGCTGATGGTTCTCCTGCAACGCATCCGGGAGCAGTCGGCCGGCAGCGCGGTCGCCGACCTGTTCGCCGCCGACTACGTCGGCGCGCTGCTCGGCGGGCTGGCCTTTCCGTTCCTGCTGATCCCGGTCTTCGGCCAGTTGCGGGGTGCGCTGGTCGTCGGGGCGGTCAACGCGGTCGCCGGCCTCGCCCTGGTCTTCACCGTCTTCCGGCGCGACCTGGGGCCCCGGGCCAAGGCGGGGCTGACCGCCGGGGCCGTCGCGGTCACCCTCTGTCTCGGGTACGCCTACGTCGTCGCCGAGGACTTCGAGGTGACCGCCCGCCAGCAGCTCTACCGGGACCCGGTGGTGCACGCCGAGCGCAGCCGCTACCAGGAGATCGTGCTGACCCGGTCGGTGGCCCGTGGCGGCCAGCCCGACCTGCGCCTGTTCCTCAACGGCGACCTGCAGTTCAGCTCGCTCGACGAATACCGCTACCACGAGGCGCTGGTGCATCCGGCGCTCGCCGGCGCGCGCGGTTCGGTGCTGGTGCTGGGGGCCGGCGACGGGCTCGCCGTACGCGAGGTGCTGCGCTATCCCGACGTGTCGGCGGTGACCGTGGTCGAGCTGGACCCGGCGGTGGTGGCGCTGGCCCGTGCCGAGCCCGCGTTGCGGGCGCTGAACGGCGACGCGTTCGCCGACCCCCGGGTACGCCTGCTGCACACCGACGCCTTCGGCTGGCTGCGTACGGCGGCGGATCGGTTCGACGCGGTGATCGTCGATCTGCCCGACCCGGACGAGACGGCGACCGCGAAGCTGTACTCCGTCGAGTTCTACGCGCTGGTGCGGCAGGTGCTCGCCCCGGGTGCCCGCATCGTGGTGCAGGCCGGATCGCCGTACTTCGCGCCGCGGTCGTACTGGTGCATCGAGGCGTCGATCCGGGCGGCCGGCCTCGCTGTGACGCCGTACCACGTGGACGTGCCGTCGTTCGGCGACTGGGGTTTCCTGCTCGCCGCGCCCGGCCCGGTGGCGCCGCCACTGGAGTTGCCGGCGGGGGCACCGCCGCTGCGGTTCCTCGACGCCAACACGCTGGCGCTGGCCGCGAACTTCCCGCCGGACCGGGCCCGGCTCGACGTACCGGCCTCGACGCTGTTGCAACCGAGGGTCCTGGAGTACGCCCGGGCGGAGTGGCGCGGCTACTGACCGCTTTCCGGAGCTGGGCGGCTGGTTGTTTTACGACTTTTGTCGACCAGGCGATTCTTCCGTCGCACGACGCGCGCGGGTTTGGTGAAACAACGGTGCAGGGTACCGCTACGGTGGTTTCTGGATCTAGGAAGGGAGAAACGTGTCGATTCCGACGAATCCCGGCCAGCCGGGCCCAGCCGCGCGCCCGAGCACGGTCACCATCTCCGGATATCTGCTCTACGCGGTGGCCGCCATTCTGGCGATCACCGGGCTTCTGTCGCTGGTCACGATCGGTCCGATCAGCGACGTATACAGCGAGTCGTACGCCGGTACGGAACTCGAGGGCACGGAGAGCTTCGTCGTGGTCGGCGTCATCGCCACCCTCGTCGTCAACATCCTGCTCGCCATCGGGCTCGCCGTCCTCGCCGTCCTCAACCTCAAAGGCAAGAACGTCGCCCGGATCATCACCTGGGTGGTCGGTGGCCTCGGTGTCTGCTGCCTCGGCTTCGGCCTGATCGGTTCGTCCGCCACCAGCAGTTTCGGGGCGCCGACGACCGGTGACCTGCCGGATCCCGCCGAGATCCAGGAACGGACGATGGAGGCCCTGCCGGGCTGGTACAACCCGGTGTCCATGACGCTGAGCGTCATCGCCCTGCTGGCCCTGCTCGCGGCCCTGATCCTGCTGGCCCTTCCGGCCTCCAACGAGTACTTCCGCCGGGCCGGCCACGGCGGCGGCGAACCGCCGCTGCCCGGGGGGTCCTACCCCGGCTACCCGCAGTCGCCGGGCGCCGAGCCGGGCTATCCGCAGGCGCCCGGGTCGGATCCCGGCTACCCGCCCGCGCCCGGGAGCAACCCGCCGCCCCGCTGACCCGACGACCACCCGCGATCCCCGTTCGGCTCAGCCGTTCGGGGATCGCGTGTTTGCGACCCCGGCCGGCCCGAACCCGACCCGAGCCCAGTGAGGACAGGAACGATGGCAGCACCCAGGGAGCACCGTCGCACCGCACTGATCACCGGCGCCACCGCCGGGATCGGAGCGGCCTTCGCCGAACGCCTCGCCGCCGACGGCTACGACCTCGTGCTGGTCGCCCGGGACGGGCAGCGTCTGGCGGTGTCCGCCGCCGACCTGTCCGACCGGCACCGGATACGCGCCACCGCGCTGCCGGCCGACCTGTCCACCGACGACGGCTGCGCGCTCGTGGAGGACCGGCTGCGGTCCGTCGACGAGCCGGTCGACCTGCTCGTCAACAACGCCGGGATCAGCCTGCACAAGCCGTTCCTGCGGTCCAGCGTCGCCGAGGAGACCCGCCTGCTGCGGCTGAACGTGCACGCGGTCATGCGGCTGACGCTCGCCGCCGTGGCCGGCATGACCGAACGGCGGCACGGGGCAGTGATAAATGTCTCTTCGGTCGCTGGGTTCGGTCCGGTCATGCCGGGATCGACGTACTCGGCCAGCAAGGCGTGGGTGACCAATTTCAGCGAGTCGATAGCCATGTCGGTGCGCCGGTTCAACGTACGGGTGATGGCGCTGTGCCCCGGATACACCCGTACCGAGTTCCACGACCGGGCCGGCATAGACATGTCGGGGCTGCCCGGTTGGCTCTGGTTGCGGGCCGAGAACGTGGTCGACGCCGCGCTGCGGGATCTCGGCCGGGGGCGTCTGGTGAGCGTGCCGGACTGGCGCTACAAGAGCGCTACGTTCGCGCTGCGTCACGCCCCGCGTGGACTGATCAACTCAGTGACGCGCGACACTCGCGGTCGGATTGGCCGCGCGGAGCGATGATCGCAACCGTCCAGAGTCACCAGCCAGCCGACTGGCCCACCTGCAGACTCATCTAACGAGTCAATCTTTGCCCCGGTGCCCGGGCCGACAGTTTGCTTCACAGAGTTGAGCAGTACCCTTGTGCGCCATGGGGGACCACGACGACCTGCGTAAATTCATCACTGAACTTGCCGTGGTGCACGGACGGGTGGTGCTGTCATCGGGGCGTGAAGCGGATTGGTACGTCGATCTGCGACGAGTCACGTTGCACCACGCGGCGGCCCCCCTGGTGGGTAGTGTGCTGCTAGACCTCACTGCGGACTGGCAGTTCGATGCGGTTGGCGGTCTGACGTTGGGTGCGGACCCGGTGGCTCTTTCGATGCTGCACGCCGCTTCGGCGAGGCAGCGGCGACTCGACGCCTTCGTGGTGCGCAAGACCGGCAAGGCACACGGATTGCAACGCCGGGTCGAAGGACCCGACGTGAAAGGCCGTCGGGTGCTGGCGGTTGAAGACACCTCGACCACGGGTAGCAGTGTGCTGACCGCGGTCGAGGCTCTGCAAGAGGCCGGGGCAGAGGTGGTCGGCGTGGCAGTGATCGTCGATCGCGGTGCGGGCGAAGCGGTGCGGGCCGCTGGTCTGCCGTACCGAGCGGCCTATTCGTTGGCTGACCTTGGCCTTGTGGCCTAAAAGTTTGCCGATTCGGACCGGCCGATATGCAGGCAGGTCAATGCTCTTGGTGGAAGGATGGATTACGTGGGAACTGCGTTGGCTGAAATGACAATGCCTCAGATCTCGCCGCTGGCCGGCGAGCCGATCGAACGTGCCGACGCCGAGCGACTCGCGGGAGTCCTCAAGGCGCTCGCCGATCCTGCCCGACTGCGGCTGCTCAGCCTCATTCAGTCGGCGCCGGAGGGCGAAGCCTGCGTCTGCGACCTGACCGCACCGCTCGGCCTCTCGCAGCCGACCGTGAGCCACCACTTGCGCATCCTCACCGAAGCCGGCTTGCTGGAGCGGGAGAAGCGCGGTGTGTGGGCTTACTACCGGCTGGTGCCGACCGCGATCGCTACGATCGCGGACCTGCTGACTCCGCCGCGTAAGCGGGCCACCAAGAAGGCTCGCTGAATCAGACAGTGGTCCTCGTCTGGCGTCCCTCCGCAGTGAGGTGACGCCAGACGGTTCCGCCGGCCGGTGACTTCCCGCAAGTCACCGGTTTTGCCCGGCTGCGCACAGACCCCGCCACCCTGGCGGACGCCGTGCGAGGCCGGGCTGACGTGTCCCTGGCCCCGGTCGCCGCCTGATGAACTGCTTCGGCACCGGTGGGCCAAACACGGCTGCGGGCGAGGAATCCCCCCGCCCGCAGCCGTTTTGTGTCGGTAGCCGTGTTCAGTCGCGCTCGTATCGCTCGCGCGCCGTCTCCTGGGCGGCGTGGGCGATCGCGTCCCGCTCCGCCTCGGCCAGCGCCGCCTGGTCCGCCGGCTTCGGCTGCCGGCGTCCCGCCAGCCACGCCCGGCCGAACTCGATGATGATCGGCAGCACCGACAGGAAGACGATCAGGATCAGGATGAACTCGATGTTGGCCTTCACGAACGGGATCTGGCCGAGGAAGTAGCCGAGCACCGTCACGCCGGTGCCCCACAGGATGCCGCCGACGATGTTGTAGATGACGAACGTGCGGTAGTTCATCTTGCTGACGCCGGCCACGATCGGCGTGAACGTCCGGACGATCGGCACGAAGCGGGCCAGCACGATCGAGCGGGGACCGTACTTCTCGAAGAACTCGTGCGCCTTCAGCAGGTTCTCCTGCTTGAACAGCCGCGAGTTCGGACGCCGGAACAGCGCCGGCCCCACCTTGCGGCCGAACATGTAGCCGACCTGGTCACCGGCGATCGCCGAGAGCGTGATCAGCAGACACACCAGCCACAGCGGGTACGGCAGGTACTGCCCGTCCGCCACCAGCAGACCGGTGGTGAACAGCAGCGAGTCTCCCGGCAGGAAGAAGCCGATCAGCAGGCCGGACTCGGCGAAGACGATGACCAGGATGCCGATCAGCCCGAACGTCTGGATCAACCACTCCGGGTCAAGCCATTCCGGGCCGAGGGCGAGTGGCGTGGTTGGCGGCACGAGAGAGTCCTCCGAGTCTTGCCATCCGATTGGCCCGGCCCTTCCCGGGCGGGCGGCGACGACAGCAGTCTAGGCGTGCTGCCTGAGAGTCGGGTGGCTACCGTCACAGCCGGGGGTCCACCGGCTCCGACTCGCAGGCCAGGATCGCGAACACCAATTCGTGCCGGCGCCACAGCGGCGCCGCCTCGGCCAGGCGGTCCAGAGCCGCCAGCCCCAGCCCGTGCTCGCGTAGCGCCAGCCCGCGCTTACGGCCCAGCGACCGCTGCCGCAACGCGGCCAACCGCTCCGGTGCCGTGTACTCCGGGCCATAGATGATCCGCAGATAGTCGCGCCCCCGGCACTTCAGCCCCGGCTGCAACAGCCGCCCCCTGCCGTCCAGTGCGGCCGGCTCGGCGTACGGCTTGACGACCATGCCCTCGCCACCGGCGGCGGTCAGCTCCGACCACCAGTCGGTCGCCGCCGTGACCTGCGCGTCGTCGGCCAGGTCGACGACCGTACGCCGGGTCGGCGTGAACGTCTGCGGATCGGCGGCACACAGCCGGTCGGCCAGCGCCAGATGCCAGCCGTGGTCCCGGTCGGTGTACGCCGTACCCGCCCCGGCCAGCACCGCGAACGGCGCCAGCGTCACCCCGGTCAGCCCGTCCGTCGGCCGGACGTACGCCCGGTAGGCGTCGGTGTAACGGGCCAGGTCGGCGGCCCGGCCGATGGTCCGCTCCCGCAACTCGTCGACGGCGAGCCCGCGCGCCGCCGCCCCGGCGAGCACGTCCAGTACGGCCGGCAGCGCCGCCCGTCCGGCCGCACCGACGCTGGCGTACTGCTCGCGGATCAGGCCGGTCGCCTTCGCCGACCACGGCAGCAGTTCGCAGTCCAGCAGCAGCCAGTCGGTGGCCAGTTCGTCCCACAGCCCGGCCGACGTCACCGCCGCCCGGACCCGGGCCAGCAGCGCCTCGTTCAGTGCCGGGTCGGCAAAGAACGGCCGGCCGGTACGGGTGTAGACGACTCCGCCGCCCTCGCCGAAGCCGGCGCTCACCCCGCCCCCGTCTTCTCGGACGACGAGTACGACGCACCGCGACCCCATGTGCTTCTCCTCGCACACCACCCGGTCGACACCGGCCGCCCGGTAGTCGCCGAACGCCTGCGCCGGATGCTCCAGGAAACCGTCGACCGTCGAGGTCGACGACGGTGCCATCGTCGGCGGCAGCCACGGCAGCCAGCGCGGGTCGACCGCGAACCGGCTCATCACCTCCAACGCGGCGGCGGCGTTCTCCGCCGCGATCGTCGTGGTGCCGTATCCGTAGTCGTGGTGCCGTCGCCCGGCCACGTCGGCGAGGTCGAGCACGCCCGGGTCGCGTACCGGCTCGACCGGAACCAGCGGGCGGATCGGCGGATAGTGTTCCCGCTCCGCCGACACCGAGACCAGGTCCCGCTCCGGATAGCGCAGCGCCGTCAACTGGCCGCCGAAGACACAACCGGTGTCGACACAGATGGTGTTGTTGACCCACTCGGGTGTCGGGGTCGGGGTGTGGCCGTACACGACCGTCGCCGACCCCCGGTAGTCACGCGCCCACGGATAGCGCACCGGTGCGCCGTACTCGTCGGTCTCGCCGGTCGTCTCGCCCCACAGCGCGAACGCCCGCACCCGGCCGGAAGCCCGCCCGTGGTATTCCTCCTTGAGCCCGGCGTGCGCGACCACCAGCCTGCCGCCGTCGAGCACGTAGTGGCTGACCAGGCCCTCGATGAACTCCTTCGCCTCGGCGACGAACGCGGGGTCCTCGGCGTCGAGCTGCTCCAGCGTCTCGGCCAGCCCGTGCGTCACCCGTACCTGCTGGCCGCGCAGCTTGCGACGCAGCTTCTCCTCGTGGTTGCCCGGTACGCAGATCGCGTTGCCGGCCGCGACCATGCCCATCACCAGGCGCAGCACCCCGGGCGAGTCCGGGCCGCGGTCGACCAGGTCGCCGACGAAGACCGCGGTACGCCCCGCCGGGTGGGTCGCGTCGACCGGCCGCCCCTGCCCGTCGCGGCGCAGCACCCAGCCCAGCTTCTCCAGCAGCGCCTCCAGTTCGGCCCGGCAGCCGTGCACGTCACCGACGATGTCGAACGGACCGGTCACCTCGCGACGGTCGTTGTAGAGCCGCTCGTACCGGACCCGCGCGGCCTCGACCTCGTCGACGCCGCGCAGCACGTGCACCTTGCGGAACCCCTCCCGGCCCAGCTGGCCGAGCGAGCGCTTCAGGTCCCGCTGCATCCGGCTGAGCACGTGCCGGCCGAAGTCACGTTCCGGCCGGTCACGCGTACGCTCCCAGCACACCTGCTCCGGCACGTCGAGCACGATCGCCACCGGCAGCACGTCGTGTTCGCGGGCCACCTTCACCAGCCCGGCCCGGGCGTGCGGCTGGAGGTTCGTCGCGTCGACCACGGTGAGCCGGCCGGCCCGCAGCCGCTTGCCGGCCACGTAGTGCAGCACGTCGAACGCGTCCGACGAGGCGGACTGGTCGTTCTCGTCGTCGGCGACCATCGCCCGGAACGTGTCCGACGACAGCACCTGGGTCGCCGCGAAGTGCCGCCGGGCGAACGTCGACTTGCCGGACCCGGACAACCCGACGAGCGCCACCAGCGCCAGCTCGGGGATCTCCAGCTCGTTGCGCTCGCTCACGTCGTCACCTCGCTTCGCTCGGCGCCACCATGTTCTTGGCTGAGCCCGATGGTTCGCTCGCTGCGCTCGCTCACTGGGCCTGTCCTTCCGTCGGTCGGGTGGTCTCGGCCCGGGTGAACAGGGCGAGCTGGGTCGGGGTGCCGACCTGCGGATCGTCGTCGCCGACGCCGGAGAACGCGACCGTGTAGCCGTACCGGTCGGCGACCTCGGTCGCCCACCGGGTGAACTCGGCCCGGGTCCACTCGAACCGGTGGTCGGGATGCCGCGTCGCGCCCGGCGCCAGCCCCTCGTAGCGCACGTTGTATTCGACGTTCGGAGTCGTCACCACCACCGTCCCCGGCCGGGCGTGGCCGAAGACCGCGTCCGCCAGCGCCGGCAGCCGCGGCGGGTCGACGTGCTCGATGACCTCCATCAGTACGGCCGCGTCGAACCCCCGCAACCGGTCGTCCCGGTACGTCAACGCCGACTGCCACAGCTTGATCCGGCCACGCTGCCGATCCGGCAGCCGGTCGAGCCGCAGCCGCCGCTCGACCACCTCCAGCAGCCGGGCCGACACGTCGACGCCGACGATCTCGGTGAACCGGCGGTCCCGGGCCAGGTCGCCGAGCAGCGCGCCGCCGCCGCAGCCGAGATCGAGCACCCGGGTGGCGCCGACCTCGGCCAGCGCCGCCAGCACCGCGGCCCGGCGCCGCACCGCCAGCGGCCGGCGGACCGTCTCGTCGGCGTCCGGTTCCACCGTGTCCGGGTCCGGTGCGTCCTCGACCAGCCGCTGCTCGGCCAGCCGGGCCAGCGCCTGCCCGGCCAGCGCGCGGCGGTGTGCCAGGTAGCGCCGGGTGATCAACCCGTGCTCCGGGTGGTCGGCGAGCCAGCCGGTGCCGGCCCGCAACAGCTTGTCGATCTCGTCGGGAGCCACCCAGTAGTGCTTGGCGTCGTCGAGCACCGGCAGCAGCACGTACAGGTGGTTGAGGGCGTCGGACAGCCGTACGGTGCCGGCCAGGGTCAGGTCGACGTAGCGGCTGTCGCCCCACTGCGGATACCGCTCGTCGAGCGGGATCGCGGTCGCGGTGACCGTCCAGCCCAACGGGGCGAACAGCCGGCCGGCCAGTTCCGCCCCGCCCCGGCAACGCAGCACCGGCACCCGTACCTCCAGCGGGATCGCGGTCGCCGCCAACTCCGGGCGGTCCTTCGAACTGCCCCGCAGCGCCGACCGGAACACCTTGGCCAGGGCGGCGGCGAGCAGGCTCGACGCGGCGTAGGACCGGTCGTTGACATACCGGCCGAGGGTGAAGTCGTCCGGCATCGCCCCCGGCTGACCCTTGCCGCCCCTGCCCTTCGCACCCGACAGCCGCAGCGGATCGACGTCGAGCAGCAGCGCGGCCGTGCAGCGCTGCGGCGTCGCCTCCGGAAACAGCACGTGCGCGGTGCCGGTCGGCATCTCGAACGAATGTGCCCGGTCGGGATGCTTGACCAGCAGATAGCCCAGATCTGTCGCCGGCTGGTGGGTGGTGGACACGGTGATCAGCACACCGGCGATGATGGCAGCCGGAGGCCCTGCCCGGCGCCCCGGTTTTTCGGTGCCGGGTCTACTGCGGGTACGGCGTCTCCCCGCGCGCCAGCATCCCGACCAGGTTGGCGATCCGGCGTTGCCTGGTCGCGTCGGTCGCGGCGGTGGTGACCCGGTGCAGGACCGCGTACCGGTTCTGGCCGTTCAGCGTCGCGAACTTCGCCGCGGCGGCCGGGCTGTCGTCCAGTGCCTTCGCCAGATCCGGCGGCATCTCGATACCGGCCGGCCCCTGGTAGGCCCGCTCCCACCGGCCGTCCGCCCTGGCCCGCTCGACCTCGGCGACCCCGCGCGGCCGTATCCGCTGTTCGGCGGTCAGCCGGGCCACGTTCTGCACGTTGCGGGCCGACCACAGGCTGCGTTGGCGGCGGGGCGTGAAGCGTTGCCGGTAGGTGCGCTCGTCGACCCGCTTGGCCTGCCCGTCGATCCAGCCGCTGCACAGGGCCTCGTCGAGTGCCTGCGCGTAGCTCAGCGATGTGGGATCGGTGACACCTTTGCGGGCCAGCAGCAGCCAGACACCGTCGGAACTGTCCTCGTTGGCGTCGAGCCAGGCCCGCCACGCCGCGACGTCGGGGACGACCAGGACATCAGGATCGGTCATCCCGCCACTATCGTCCGCCGGGCGGTCCGGGTCTTGTACTTTCCCGACGTGTCCGCGGCCGTCTCACCGGTCGACCCCGATGGTGATCAACCCCAGGTAGCCGTCGCCGTCCCTCGACAACGTCAGCATCGGTGGCGGGTCACCACCGGAGCGCATCACCCCGTCCCGCTCGTTGGTGGTGTCTCGTCCGGCGTGCGACGAGTACGGCTCCGTCGCGTACACCTGCGCGCTGACCGCCTCGTCGAAGTAGAACTGGGTGGTCAGGGTCGTGCTGGTGTCCAGGTGCACCTTGGTGTGGATGTGCACCGTCCGGCCCCGGTACCAGCCCGGATAGACCGTCACGAACTCCACGATGCCGTCCGCGTTGGTGACCTGCGCGCCACGCAGGTAGATCTCGTCGTCGGTGCGGCCGGTGCCACCACGGCCGGGCGGACCGCCGCTGCCGGTCGACGCCGACTCGAAGCCGGAGTAGAGCCCGCCCGCGTCGCAGTGCCAGATGTCGACCGCCGCGTTCGGTACGGGCGCACAGTCACCGACCTCCCGCACGCGTACGGCCAGCCGCAACCGCATCCCCGGCCGGTCCTCGCGGATGTCGCTGCGGATCACCTTCGGATCGAAGTAGTACGGCCCCTCGGTCTGCTCCGGTGTCACGACACAACTCGCCGCGTCGTCGAAGAGGTCCGCCAGGGCCGGGTCGGCGCCCGTCTGCGGCTGGACCGTGGCGGTCGTGCCGGCGCTGGTGGTCACTTCCGCGCTCGTGGTCGGGCCGGCGGTCCGGCCGCCACCGCAGGCGGTGAGCAGCGTGCCCAGCCCGACGGTGCCGATGCCGGCGAGCGCCCGCCGACGGTCGATCCGGTACGTCATGAGAATGCTCCTCGTCTCGTCCTACCTCCTGCCCGAGAAGCCTCCGCCCGACTCCTGTGCCACCCCTGTGCCCCTCCTGTACGCCCGCTCTCCACCACCCGCGTTCCTCCGCCCCGCCCGCGCCGCCCCGCCCCGTCCCGCCCGCCACGCCCCGTCGCGTTGATCAAGGAGAAGTTGCTTCGCGAAAGGGGTATCTCGGGCACGGTTGGTCCTCGATCGCGTCTGGTGGCATGAGTTCTCCTTGATCAACGCGACGGAGGCGCGGCAGGACGGAACGGGACTGGGCGGGCGGGGGCGGGGGAGCGTGAGGCGAGGCAGGCCGGGGCGGGCGGGGAGCGCGAAGCGGGGCCGGGCCGGCATGCTGGCCACGTCGACAGTCGGGAGCGATTCGCGGCTTCCAGCTCAGGTGGACCGCGTCAACAGCGCCCCGGTGCTATCCGGCGAGTGCGGCTCGCATCGTGGCCACGACCTGTGCGGGCTGCCGGTAGATGTCGACGTCGGTGAAGTAGCGCATGCTCCAGCCGTGCTCGGCCAGCCAGTTGTGCCGCCGCCGGTCCAGCCGCATCCGTTCCCGGTCGGTGTGCGACCGCCCGTCGTATTCGGCTCCGACCCGCTGGCGCCGATAGCCGAGGTCGAGCCGGAACCGTGGATCGTCCCAGGCGTCGAAGACCCACAGTTGCGGTTCGGGTGCCGGGAGGCCGCCGTCGAGAAGAATCATCCGGAGTTGGCTCTCCTGCCGGCACTCCGGGCGTGGATCACCGAGCGGTACGACCTCACGGGCCTGCCGTACGCCGCGCAGACCGTCGTGCCGCGTCACCTCGGTGGCGAGGGCGGACGGGGTGCTGGCCTGCGCCCGTAACGCGGCGTCGACCACGGCGAGTGCGTCGATCCGGGAACAGGTCCGGGCCAGGTCGACGACCACTCGTTCGGGTGCCGCGCAGGGCAGTCCGGCCAGCTCGACCGGGATCAGGGGCAACACGGCCTGGTGGCCGACGACGCCGTTGATCTGGGGGATCGGACGACCGGTCGGGCTGACGACGTGGATCCGGTCGGTCGGCACGACACCGAAGCCGTACAACCGGGCGGCGGTGTGGAACCCGAAGACGGTGTCGGGTGGCAGCACCTGCCGAACCGCGTGCAGGCGGTCGGTGAAGGACGGCGGGCCGCCGGACACGTATGTCCCCCGCGAGATCCGGTGCAGGGCGCCGGCGCGTACCCGGTCCTGGATCTGGTTCGGGCTGAGGCCGCGCGCGAGCAGATCGGCGTACCGCCAGGTCGTCATGCCCGAGAGCGTGGCGATCGCCGGACCCGGCCCGCCACCCCGTACCCAGAACCTGTGGACAACGGGGTGCCCTGTGGATAACCGGCGGTCCGCCGCCGCCGGGCACGCCCACCCTGCCCTACGCGTTGATCGAGGAGTAATCGTGGGTCTTTCGTCCGTTCCTGCCCACGACTAGTCCTTGATCAACGGGAAACCCCCAAGGGGGCTAGCGGTAGTCCTCGTCGAGGTTGACTATGCGGGACTGTTCGGCCGCGTCCCATTCGGTGACTTCCAGGCCGCGGTGCATCTCGGGTTCGTCCTCGGCCGGATCGGCGACGGTCGCCTGCTCGACGGCGTCGGCCTGCGGCGTTTCCGGGTCGCGCTCGTCGGGAGCAAGGTGGTCGCCGGGTGCGAAGTCCTCGTCTGGCCTGGTCATCGCCGCCTCCTCGCGGTTCGCGGTGCTGAACTCACCGTACGGGTTGACATCCGTGCCCGCCGGGCGCCGTCGCTAAACGAGTCATCCATTTCCGTGTCACGACTGGTCCTGCGGTGACACGATGGGACCGTGGGGATTCTGATCCGATTGGTGGTCAACGCCGTCGCGCTGTGGGTGACCACACTCGTGGTGCCAGGGATCGACGTGACCGGCGGGTCGGCCGGCCGTAACGTGCTGACACTGTTGGCGGTCGCGTTGATCTTCGGCATCGTCAACGCGGTGATCAAGCCGATCGTCAAGGTGGTCGGCTGCATCTTCTACATCCTGACCCTCGGTCTGATCGCCCTTGTCGTCAACGCCCTGTTGTTCCTGCTGACCGACTGGCTCGCCAGCGCGCTCAACCTTCCGTTCCACGTGGACGGCTTCTGGCCGGCGTTCTGGGGCGCGATCGTGATGGCCATCGTCGGCTGGGCGATCAGCCTCGCGGTGCCCGACCGGTGGGAGGGCACCAGGGCCTGAGGTGGCCGGGGCCGATTCTCGGCCCGCGAAGCAACTACGGGATACTGCCGGCGGAGGACAGCGCGGTCCGGCGCACACACCCAGGACACTGCGGCCCGTGGCCGTGAGCGGTCAGTAAGGAGCATTTGTCATGCCCATCGCTTCCCCCGAGGTCTACGCCGAGATGCTCGACCGCGCCAAGGCCGGCGCGTTCGCCTACCCCGCGATCAACGTGACGTCCTCGCAGACCCTCAACGCGGCCCTGCGCGGCTTCGCCGACGCGGGCAGCGACGGCATCATCCAGGTGTCGACCGGTGGCGCCGAATACCTGTCCGGCCCGACCGTGAAGGACATGGTCACCGGCTCGGTGGCGTTCGCGGCGTACGCGCACGAGGTGGCGAAGAAGTACTCGGTGAACATCGCGCTGCACACCGACCACTGCCCGAAGAACAAGCTCGACGGGTTCGTCCGCCCGCTGCTCGCCATCTCGAAGGAGCGGGTCGCCAAGGGCGGCGAGCCGCTGTTCCAGTCGCACATGTGGGACGGCTCGGCGGTGCTGCTGGAGGAGAACCTCCAGATCGCCGAGGAACTGCTCGCCGAGGCCGCCGCCGCCAAGATCGTGCTGGAGATCGAGGTCGGCGTCGTCGGGGGCGAGGAGGACGGCGTCGTCGGCGCCATCGACAACAAGCTCTACACCACGGTCAGTGACGGCATGGCGATGGTCGACCGGCTCGGGCTGGGCGAGAAGGGCCGCTACATGGCGGCCCTGACGTTCGGCAACGTGCACGGCGTCTACAAGCCCGGCAACGTCAAGCTCCGCCCGGAGATCCTCAAGGAGATCCAGGACGCGGTCGGCGCCAAGTACGGCAAGGAGAAGCCGCTCAGCCTGGTCTTCCACGGCGGATCCGGCTCGCTGCTGTCGGAGATCCGCGAGGCGCTCGACTACGGCGTGGTCAAGATGAACATCGACACCGACACCCAGTACGCCTTCACCCGCCCGGTCGCGGACCACATGTACCGCAACTACGACGGCGTGCTCAAGGTGGACGGCGAGGTCGGCAACAAGAAGATGTACGACCCCCGGGTCTGGGGCAAGGAGGCCGAGGCCGGCCTGGCGCAGCGGGTCGTCGAGGCGTGCGAGCACCTGCGTTCGACGGGCACCTCGCTGAGCAAGTGATCTTCCAGCGTCACCGGACGGGCGTCACGAATTCGTGGCGCCCGTCGCCATATCCGCCGTCACCCCGGGTTACCGCCTAGAATTGTCCGATTCGGAGGTTGGCGTACGCCCCACGCCGGCCTGCCCCGGACGGTGGAGGTCGGTCGTGCTCGGCATCGAGGGCTACGAGCCGCAGTGGACCCACAGTGCCCGTACCCTCGCCGCCGCCCACCGGGCCCGGTTCAGCCGGCTCGTCGGGCGGCCGCTCGTCGGGGCGTGGCTGATGTGGGACGTCGACCAGCGGACCTGGTTCGCCGGCGGACCGGTGATCCTCGGCTTCGGCGACGTCAACGTCGAGGTGACCCACCGCAAGTTCGACGAGTGCGCGATCACCTGGAACCAGATCGACATGTCGATGCCGCTCGACTGGCCCGGCGTCACCCTGGACTGGCGGGCCGACGGACACGAGGCGCTGCGCGGTGCCCGGGGCCGCCGGCTGCTGGCGGTGAACGTGATCGAACGGATCATGCCGTCGCCCTGGCGGCCCCGGGTGCTGCACGCCGTCGAGTTCCTCTTCGACGGCGCCCGGCTGGCCGTCCACAACGCACTCGACGAGAACGGACTGACCGACTCGCCCGAGGTGGCCCTGCCGATCGGCTTCTGGCGCCGGGTCTCGGTCGCCTGAAGCGGACCGCGGGCACCGGGGCGACCCGCCGGTCAGGCTGTCAGCAGCCGTACGACGTCGTCGACATCGTCGGCCAGGTGGACGGTCTTGGACAGGTCGCCGTCGGGTGACAGCGCCAGCAGCGGTCGCAGCAACGCCTCGACCGGCAGGGTCTCGGTCCAGAACGCCCGGTCGAGGAAGACGTACGGCCCGCTGTCGCCGTCGGTGCGGTAGAAGGTCTTCGTCGCCGCCTGGAAGACCTCCTGCACGGTGCCGGCCCGCCCGGCGGCGAAGACGATCCCGCCCCGGGCCAGCCGCAGGATGGTGTCCTCGCGGATGGCGTTGGAGAAGTACTTCGCGATCTGGCCGGCGAACAGGTTGGCCGGCTCGTGACCGTAGAGCCAGGTCGGGATGGCGAGCCCGCCGCACCGGGCCCAGTCGTCCGGATCGGCCGGCCCGAACCGTTCACGTACGTCGAGTGCCGCGGCCGTGTACGGGTCGTGGTCGTGGAAGTCCGGTGCGCCGGCCAGCAGGTCGATCGCGGTGGTCAGTTCGTCGGCCGTCCGGGTGGCGAGGTAGGCGCCCAGGTTCGCCGCCTCCATCACCCCCGGGCCGCCACCGGTGACGACCAGCCGGTCGGCGCGGGCCAGCCGCCAGCCGATCGCGGCGGCGAGCCGGTACGTCGCCGTACCCCGGGGCACCGCGTGCCCACCCATCACCCCGACCACCGAGGCCGGGCCGTGGGTCGCCAGCCAGGCGTCGGTCACGTGGGCGAGGGCGTTGTCGATGGCGTGGTCGTGCAGCCGCTGGGCCAGCGCCTCACGGATCTCCGGCAGCGCCCCGCCGTGCGCCCGGAAGTGCTCGTAGACGGCGGTGTCGTACATGCCGGCGAACCCGGCGGCGCCGAAGCCGGCGGCCAGGTCCGGCGGGGTGTAGAGCCGGGACGGGTGGATCGCGTACGGCAGGGCCCGGAACGGCGGGACCACGTGGGCGCCGCGCAGCACCACCTCCGCCTCGACGGCGCGGGACGCGAAGCGGCACCCGATGAACAGGGTGTCGGTCAGGTCGACCGTGGCCAGGTCGGGGACCGGCTCCTCGTCGAGCCGCAGCCCCTGGACGGTCAGGCCGGCGAGGCTGCCGGCCCGCAGGTGCAGGTCGAGTTCGGCCCGCGACTCGATCTCGTCGGGCGAGTTGTCGTGGGGGAGCAGGACGTCGATCGGCGGTGGGGTGGACACGCCCGTCATCCTGCCCGGTGCCGGCAACCGGGGACGGACGCGTACCCCGCCCCTGGATCGGCCCGGTCCGGTGCGGCGGGTTGAATGGGTTCATGCAGAACCTTTTGCCCGAGCCGCCGCCGACCCTGCTGCCCGCCGACGACGACGCCGAGGCGGCGCTCGCCGCCGCCGAGAAGGAGGAGACCGACGAGGCGTACGCCTCGGTCGCCGCACGTTTCCCGACCCACAGCGGGGCCTGGGCCGCGCTCGGCGCCCGGGCGTTCGACGCCGACCAGGTCGTCGCGGCGTACGCCTACGCCCGTACCGGCTACCACCGGGGCCTCGACCAATTGCGCCGCAGCGGCTGGAAGGGCCACGGCCCCGTGCCGTGGTCGCACTCGCCCAACCGCGGCTTCCTGCGCAGCCTGCACGTGCTGTCGAAGGCCGCCGGCCAGATCGGCGAATCCGACGAGGCGGCCCGGTGCGCCCAGTTCCTGCGCGACTGCGACCCGGCGGCCGGCGACGCGCTCGCGAGTTCCTGAGCCGCCGCCAGCCCGTCACAACCCGACGGCCACCGCCGCGGCGATCTTCAACCAGGCGTCGCGGGTGGCCGTCGACAACTGCCCGTAACGGACCGGCTCGCCACTGTCGATGAGCCGCTCGTACGGCGCCAACAGCACCGCCCGGGTACGCGCCGAGAAGTGGCGCTCGATCGCCGGCAGGTCGATCTCCTTGCGTGACGGTGGCATCGACACGACGGTGATCGCCTGGCGGACCAGCCGCTGCCGGCCGGTCTGCTCCAGGTGGTCGAGCATCCGGGCGGCCGGTTCGGCCGAGTCGTTGCGGGCCGACATGGTCACCACGAGCTGGTCGGTGGCGTCGATGGCGGCCTGCCAGTTCTCCGCCCGTACGTTGTTGCCGGTGTCCACGAAGATCAACTTGTAGAACCGGCTGACCACCTCGCGGATGTCGCCGAACGCCATCCGGGTCAGCATCTCGCCCGCGGTCGCCGACTCGTCCGAGGCGAGCACGTCGAACATGCCCTCGCCCTGCGCGCGGACGTACTGCGACAGGTCGCCGACCCGGCCGTGCGTGCCCCGGAACTGGTCGAGGTCGCGCAGCAGGTCACGGACCGTACGCGAGTGGAAGTCCTGCTGTGCCCGCATGCCGAGGGTGCCCTGCGTCTCGTTGTTGTCCCAGGCCAGCACGTATCCGCCGCGCTTCTGGCCGAACGTCATCGCGAGCAGCAGGATCGCCACCGTCTTGCCGGCACCGCCCTTGGGGTTGACCACGGTGACCTGACGCAGCCCGCCGAAGTTGCGGCGGACCATCTCGATGTCGTGCTTGATCTCCTGCTCGTAGCGGCCGGGGCGCATCTTGACCAGCCCGAGCGTGGTCTTGTTGACCGCCGCCCGGACCCCCATCGTGGCGACCGGGTCGGGTGGCCGGACCGCCCGCCGCCGGGCGAACTCCTCGGCGGTCGGGATGACCGTTGGCGGCCGGCCGGGACTCGGGGGCCCGCCATACGGCCCGCCCGGCGCACCGGGTGCGGGCTGAACGGGCGCCGGGTGACCGGGTGCGGGCTGACCGGGCGCGGGGTGACCGGGGGCGGGGTGGCCGGCGGCCGGGTGACCGGGCGGTGGCAGCGCGGGGCCGGGCCGGCCCGGCGGCACGCCGGGGGTGTAGACGGAACCCGGATGGCCGTACGGCGGGGCAGCGGGTCCGGTGGGCGGTGGGGCGGCCGGCCCGGTGGGTGCGCCCGGGCCGGGCTGCCCGCCGTGTTCCGCGGCCGGCGGTGCCGAACGGGGAACCCCGGAATGGCCCACGACACCGGGATGGCCCACGACACCGGGATGGCCCCCGGCATCGGGATGGCCCGCGCTGCCGGAATGGTGCCCGGCACCGGGAGGGACGCTGGTCGGGGCGGGGTAGATGCCGTCCGGCGGCGGGCCGGCGGGACGAGGCTCGGGACGGTCGGGCTCGTCGGGGTCGACCGCCGGGGGCACGTCGCGGAGCGGCATCTGGTGGATTCCGGTCGCCTTGTGCGGGGGCGCGTCCACCCCGGGCGCGGCCGGGCCGGAAGGCGCCGGGCCGGAGAGCTCGGGACCGGAGGGCGTCACACCGGAAGTCATCGGGCCGGAGGGCATCGCGCTGGGCGCTGCCGGACCCGGCGCTGGGCCGGGTCGCTCCTGCCAGGTCGGCGCGCCGGGTTGGGCTGTCGGCCCGTACGACCAGGGCGAGACCGGGCGTGGCCCCGGCGGCGGCCCGGGCTGCGCCGGCACCGGGGGTTGCGGTGGCACCGGGGTCGGCTGCTGATCCGGTGGCGGCGGCGCACCCCACGCCGGGGCGGCGGCCCAGGCCGGCCGCGCCGGTGGCTCGGGGCGCGCCGGTGGCTCGGGCCGGGCCGCCGGATCGGGCTGCCCCGTCGGGGCGGGGCCCGGTTCGGGCTGTGCGGTGGGCGCCGGACCCGGTGGCTGCGTCAGGCCGGCATCCGGTCCGGGCGGACCGTCGAGCGGGACCGGCTGGTCGAGGGAGGACGCCCCCGGGCCTTCGGGCGGCTCGGGGCTTCCGGCCGGCCGGGGCGCCTGGTCGCGCCGGTCGCCGAGGATCGGGACCAGCTGGGTCCGCGACGCCACCGCGTGCGGGCGGCCGTGCACCGGCCCGCTCTCCGGTACCTCCCCGTCGGGCTCCTCCGGCGGCCAGTACGGCTCCTCGGACCAGGTCGGGCCGGTCCCGGCGGGCCCCGGCGGAGGCTCCGGACCGGTCCACCTCGGCTCGCTCGCGCCCGGCACGTACAGCCGGTCTGCATGATCGTTCGCCACGGCGGCCTCCCCTCGTCCCTACGAGGATAGGTAAGCCGGCCAGATCGCACCCGCCGCCGACATCAACCGGGGTAGACGGCCCAGGCACCCGGCTCGGTCCACCAGGACCGCTTCCGGCCCAGTTCGCCGGCCACCCCGTCGTCGAGGTACGGCACCTCACCGTCGCGCGGAACGACCGCGGTCGCCCGCCCCCGGGCGCGGCGTACCTCGAGGCGTACCCGTGATCTGCGCCACCGTGACCGGACGGTCACCGGGACCGCCACCGCGACCTCGACCAGGCCGTCGGCCGGGTCGGCGTGGGCCAGCAGGGTCACGTCGGACAGTGCGGCGTAGCCGCCGGCGTTGCCGATCGCGCAGGCGAGCAACGGTTCGTCGCCGTTGCTGAGCACCGTGTCGTCGACCTCGACCCGGCCCCGCCAGGCCAGCGGCCGGCCGGCCTCGTCGGCCCCACCGAGCAGGGCACCGTCGAGAGTGACCGAACCGCCGTCGTTGCGGAGCAGGTCGAGGCGGCGGACCCGGTCGCCGAGCACGGCCGCGGCGACCGCCGCCGGGTCGCGGGGCAGGCCGAGCTGGGCCGCCAGGTCGCGCTGGTCGGCGCCCCGGGCCGGGTCGAGCGGCAGGATGCCGATCGCCGGCAGGTCCGGCAGGGTGCGGTTGGCGGCGAGATCGGCGGGCCGGCGACTGGGCGGTGGGGCGTACCGCCGGACCATCCGGCGTATCACGGCGCGTAACTGCCCGTCGCTGGCCGTAGCCACCACCAGCCGGGTCTTCGCGTCCTCGTCGGGCCAGTCGAGGCCGTCCGGCCGGGCCGGGCCGTCGAGCCGGGCCAAAACCGAGTCGATCTCGGCGTCGGAGTGCGCGGTCACCGTCGTCACCCGGGCGCCGGCCGAGGTGAGCGCGTCCGCGCAGTTCAGCACCGGTACGCGGGGTGTCTCGGCGCACTCGTCGCCGGCCGGTCCGGACGCGCCGCCGCAACAGCCGCCGCCGGTGCCGCAACCCGCCCCGCCGTCGTCGGCGGAGCCGAGCGTGAGCAACACCACGTCGTACACGCCGATGGCCTCCTGCCTCGAGATACAGCCCTTTGCCGGCCGTACCGTAACTTCTTGTTAGCCTGACACCTCGGGCTCGCCACGCGGTCGCCACCTGGCACCCGAGCCCTTCGGAGGCGGGATTTAGATGCCAGCGATCGTGCTCATCGGCGCTCAGTGGGGCGACGAGGGCAAGGGCAAGGTTACCGACCTGCTGGGCGAGCGGGTCGACTACGTGGTGCGCTACTCGGGCGGCAACAACGCCGGCCACACGGTGATCACCCCCGACGGCCAGAAGTACGCCCTGCACCTGATGCCCTCCGGGGCACTGTCACCCAACGCGATGATCGTCATCGGCAACGGTGTCGTGGTCGACCCGAAAGTGCTGCTCGCCGAGATCGACGGCCTCGCCGAGCGCGGCGTCGACGTGTCCCGACTGCGGATCTCCGGCGACGCGCACCTGATCATGCCGCACCACCGGGCGATGGACCGGGTGGTCGAGCGCTACCTCGGCTCGTCGCGGATCGGCACCACCGGCCGGGGCATCGGCCCGGCGTACGGCGACAAGGTCGCCCGGATGGGCATCCGGCTGCAGGACCTGCTCGACCCGGGCATCCTGCGCAAGAAGCTGGACCTGGTGCTGCGGGAGAAGAACCAGATCCTGTTCAAGGTCTACAACCGCAAGGGCCTGGAGGCCGACGCGGTCGCCGAGGAATACCTGGAGTACGCCGAGCGGCTGCGGCCGTACATCGCGGAGACCCGCACGATGCTCTGGGACGCCCTCGACCGGGGCGAGACCGTGCTGATGGAGGGCGCCCAGGCGACCATGCTCGACATGGACCACGGCACCTATCCCTTCGTGACGTCGTCCAACCCGACCGCCGGCGGGGCGTGTGTCGGCGCCGGGATTCCGCCGACCGCCATCTCCAAGGTCATCGGCGTGACGAAGGCGTACACCACGCGGGTCGGGTCGGGGCCGTTCCCGACCGAACTGTTCGACGACAACGGCGTACACCTGCGCAAGATCGGTGCCGAGTACGGCACCACCACCGGTCGCGAGCGCCGGTGCGGCTGGTTCGACGCGGTGGTGGCCCGCTACGCCACCCGCCTCAACGGCATCACCGACCTGGTGGTGACCAAGCTCGACGTGCTGACCGGCCTGGAGAAGGTGCCGATCTGCGTCGGCTACGAGATCAACGGCGAGCGGTTCGACGACATGCCGATGACGCAGACCGACTTCCACCACGCCGTGCCCGTCTACGAGGAGCACGACGGCTGGTGGGAGGACATTTCCAAGGCCCGCACCGAGGCGGACCTGCCGGAGAACGCCCGCCGCTACATCGCCCGGATCGAGGAACTCTGCGGCACGAAGGTGTCCGTGGTCGGGGTCGGCCCCGGCCGTGAAGAGAACGTCGTCCGCCACCCGCTGCTGCCGTAGGGCCTCCGTTCCCACTCTTCCCCCAAGGAAATCCCACTCTTCCCCCAAGGAAAACAGTGCGCGTACTTCTCATCGGTGGTGGCGGGCGTGAGCACGCCCTCGCGCTCGGGCTCGCCGCCGACCCGTCCGTCGACCACCTGATCGCCGCACCCGGCAACCCGGGTATCGCCGAGGTCGCCGAGTTGCGGACGGTCACCCCGACCGATCCCGACGCGGTCGCGGCGCTCGCCGTCGAGACCAACGCCGACCTGGTGGTGATCGGCCCGGAGGCGCCGCTGGTGGCCGGGGTCGCCGACGCCGTACGCGCCAAGGGGGTCGCCGTGTTCGGCCCGTCCGCCGCCGCCGCGCGGCTGGAGGGCTCGAAGACGTACGCGAAGGAGATCATGGCGGCGGCCGGGGTGCCGACCGCCCGCGCCCACACCTGCACCGACCCGGACGCGGCGGCTCGGGCGCTCGACGACTTCGGTGCCCCGTACGTGGTGAAGGACGACGGCCTTGCCGCCGGCAAGGGGGTCGTGGTCACCGACGACCGGGAGGCCGCGCTGCGGCACGCCGCCGAGTGCGGCCGAGTGGTGATCGAGGAGTACCTGTCCGGCCCCGAGGTCTCGCTCTTCGTGGTCACCGACGGCGAGGCGGCGGTGCCGTTGCTGCCGGCCCAGGACTTCAAGCGGGTCGGCGACGGTGACACCGGGCCGAACACCGGGGGGATGGGGGCGTACGCGCCGCTGCCGTGGGCGCCCCCTGGCCTCGTCGATGAGGTGATGGCCCAGGTGGTGCACCCGACGCTGGCGGAGCTGCGCCGGGCCGGGAACCCGTTCGCCGGCCTGCTCTACGTCGGCCTGGCGATCACCGCCGACGGTCCCCGGGTGATCGAGTTCAACGCCCGCTTCGGCGACCCGGAGACGCAGGTGGTCCTCGCCCTGCTGGAGACGCCGCTGGCCGGCCTGCTGCACGCGGCGGCGACCGGCACGCTGGCCGGGCACCCGCCGCTGCGCTGGCGCCCCGGCGCCGGGGTGACCGTGGTCGTCGCGTCGGACGGCTACCCGGCGGCGCCGCGCACCGGAGACGTGATCACCGGTGCCGACCGGCCGGGCATCATCCACGCCGGCACCCGCCGGGCCGACGACGGCGCACTGCTGTCGGCCGGCGGCCGGGTGCTCTGCGCCACGGCGACCGGCGCCGACCTGGCCGCCGCCCGGGAGACCGCGTACGCCCTGGTCGACGGCGTACGGCTGGACGGCTCGCACCACCGCGGCGACATCGCGCTCGCCGCCGCCGAGGGCCGGGTGACGCTGCCCGGCTGACGCTGCCGGCACGAAAGCGGGATTCGCGGATGTCGCTGCGTTCCTAGCGTGGAACACATCACCGGTCGTGCGGCCGGGGTGATTCCCGCTAGGAGCGAATCATGAAGCTGTCCACCACGACCCGCCGGGTGACCGGGTCCGTCACCGGCCGGGCCGCACTCGTCTTCGCCGGGGGTGCGCTCGCCCTGCTGGCCACCGGCTGCAGTGTGCAGGTGACTCCGGCGCCGGGCGGCACTCCAAGCGCCGCGCCGGTCGAGTCGACCGCCCCGGCCCAGCCGACCGGTGAAGCCTCGCCCGTGGTCAGCGCCACGCCGGCCGGGCTACCCGGCGGGTTGCCCGGCGGCCTGCCGACCAAGGGCGCTCCGGGGGGCGGCCACCCGACCCAGGGCGGCGGGCACCCGACGAAGCCGCCGGCCGGCGGCACGTCGATCGTCTATTTCAAGGTCGTCCAGAAGCCGACCTGTCCGAGCGGCACCGACCCGGGCCGGTCGCTGATCGTCGGGTGGAAGACCACCGGCGCGACGGCGGTCGCGCTGTCGGCCGACAACCCCGGCATGGTGGGCAGCTACGGCACCTACCACGGCAACGAGGGTTCGCAGGAGTTCTCGTTCTCGTGCGCGGACAAGGGCAACACCGAGACGCACACCTACACGATCCACACGATCGGCGACGGCCCGCAGCGGTCGAAGACCATCAACGTCTCGTTGCGGGTGCCGCAGAGCTGAACGACGACCGGGTCGGCGCCACCGGCGCCGACCCGACCGCTGCGCCCGGCTACGCCTTCGGGATGTCGAAGAGGTTCGGGATGCTGGCGGCCAGCGCCATGTCGCCCTTCGCCTTCACCTTGCCGGTCATGAAGAGCATGACCGGGTTGGCGCTGCCCGAGATGATCTTCAGGAACTCGACCGGGCCGACGGTCAGGGTCAGCTTCGGCTCGCGCTGCGGCGGCTTCGCGGTGGTGCAGGTACCGTTCTCGATCACGACCTCGTACGTGTCGGAGCCGCCGTCCGGGGCGCCGGTGATGGCCCAGTGCAGCACCGTGTTGGTGTTGGCGCCCTTGTCGGCGCGGAAGAGCGAAGGCATCCGGTTGAACACCTCGTCGAGGACCTTGCCACGTACGTCGCTCTGCATCACCTGCGCGATCTGCGCGTCCGGGGTGGCCTTGACGAGCCTGGCGAACTCCTGGGGCTCTACCGAGGCGAACGTGGCCGGGTCGAAGTCGGTCATCGCTGATACCTTCCGCCGGTCGAGAAACTTACTGACAAGTAACCTTATGCAGGAGCAGGGACGGCGGCAAGCCGGCCATGCCCGCCGACGGCCGGTTATTCGGGAGTGACGGTACCGGTCAGGTGCGGCCGGCCCGACCGCGCGTCGTGCAGGGCGAAACTCCAGGCCGGACTGGCGCTGAAGGCGACCGTCGCCGGCAGCAGGATCGGCAGCTTGAAGGCCGCCTCCACGGTGTAGGCGTCCGGCAGCCGGCCCTCCAACGCGGCCAGGCAGCGGGCCTTGCTCCACATGCCGTGCGCGATCGGGCGGGCGAAACCGAACAGCCGCGCCCCGATCCGGGACGTGTGGATCGGGTTGTGGTCGCCGGACACCCGCGCGTACTCCGTACCCACCCGGGGCTCGACCCGGAAGCGGCCGGAAGCGGCCGGCGGCGCGGGACGGTCACCCGGGTCGCGCCCGTCCCGGTCGCCGGTGGTGCGCTCCCGCCGCAGGTACGTCGACACGCCGCGCCACACCACCTCGCCGGCGACCGACGCGGTGGCGAGCACGTCGAACTGCCGGCCCCGTGGATGCGGCCGCAGGTCGGCGGCCCGGACCGACAGGTCGAGTGGCTCGTTCGCGTCGACCGGGCGTTCGACGGTGACCCGGTTGGCCACGTGCACGAGCCCGACCAGCGGAAACGGGAAGTCCGGCGCCGACATCAGCCGCATCGCCAGGGGAAAGGCGAGGACGTGCGGATAGGTGGCCGGCAGCGTGTCGGTGAGCCGGAACCCGCACACCCGGTCGTACGCGGCCAGGTGGCCGCGGTCGACGGTGACCCCGCGCAGCCGCAACTCCAGCCCGGGCAGGCTGTCGCCGCCGCGCCGGCCACCGAGGCCGGGCACCAGCCCGATCGCCGCCTGCCGGTAGAGCGCGCCGACGGCGGGTGGACTGGTCAGCACCAGCGTGCCGGCGGGCCGGGGCGCGCCGTCCTTCGTACCGGGGGTGCCGTCGGCGGGGTCGGTCGTCGGGTCCTCGCTCATCACGCCCCCAGCAGGCTCTGGCCGCAGACCCGGACCACGTTGCCGGTCACCCCGCCCGAGCCCGGCGAGGCGTACCAGGCGATCGTCTCGGCCACGTCGACCGGCAGGCCGCCCTGGGCCATGCTGTTCATCCGCCGCCCGGCCTCGCGCAGCGCCAGCGGCATCTTCGCGGTCATCTTCGTCTCGATGAAGCCGGGAGCGACGGCGTTGACGGTCACGCCCCGCTCGGCCAGGACCGGCGCCATCGACTCGACCAGCCCGATCACCCCGGCCTTCGAGGTCGCGTAGTTGGTCTGCCCCCGGTTGCCGGCGATCCCGGCGATCGACGCCACCCCGATCAGCCGGCCACCCTCGGGCAGCAGATCACGTTCCAGCAGTACGTCGTTGATGCGCTCCTGACTGGACAGGTTGACGTCGAGTACGGCGTCCCAGCGGGCGGCGTCCATCCGGCCGAGCGTCTTGTCCCGGGTGATGCCGGCGTTGTGCACGACGACGTCGACCCGGCCGTGCCGGGCGGCGAGGTGGTCGGCGAGCCGGGCGGGCGCGTCGGCGGCGGTCAGGTCGAGCTGCAACGCGGTGCCGCCGATCGAGTTCGCGACGTCGGCGAGCGCGTCACCGGCCGCCGGTACGTCGAGCGCCACGACATGGGCACCGTCGCGGGCCAGCACCCGGGCGATGGCCGCACCGATGCCCCGCGCCGCGCCGGTGACCAGGGCGACCTTGCCGTCCAGCGGCCGTTCCCAGTCGGCCGGCACCGTCCCGGCGCCACCGGTGCCGATCCGGACCACCTGGCCGGAGACGTACGCGGAACGCCCGGAGAGCAGGAACCGGACGGTGCTCTCCACCGCCGTCTCGGCGCCGGGGGCGACGTAGACGAGCTGGGCCGTGCTGCCCCGGCCGAACTCCTTGCCGATGCTGCGGGTCAGGCCCTCCAGGGCGCGCTGGGCGGTGGCCTCGCGCGGGGTGGCACACAGGTCCGGCGGGGTGCCGAACACGATCACCCGCCCCGAGCCCTTCAACGCCCGGGCGTGCGGGTGGAAGAAGTCGTAGAGCCGGCGCAGGCCGGTCGAGTCGGTGATGCCGGTGGCGTCGTAGACCAGGGCGGCGTCCGTACGGCCGCCCGGCTGCGCGGTCGTGCCCGGGTCGCGTACGTCGACACCGGCGGCGGTGAGCAGCTTGGCGACCGGTTCGCGCAGCCGCCCGCCCGGCGCGGCGTCGAGCACCACCGGTCCGGTGACCAGCGGATCGCCGGGGCGGTAGCGGCGCAACCGGGGCGGGTCGGGCAGGCCGAGCCGCTTGACCAGCGCCTTGCCGGGGCCCGAGTTGGCGAAGCTCGCGTACCTGTCGCTCATGCGAATAGAGCGTACTGGCGGGTAGGTTGGCGGCAAGTCCAGAACGTGCAGGAGGCGGGATCGTGCAGACCATCCGGCGGGTCGCGGTGATCGGTGGCAACCGCATCCCCTTCGCCCGGTCCAACGGGCGCTACGCGACCGCCACCAACCAGGACATGCTCACCGCCGCCCTGGACGGGTTGGTGGCCCGGTTCGGGCTCGCCGGCCAGCGGCTCGGGGAGGTCGTCGCCGGTGCGGTGCTCAAGCACGCCCGCGACTTCAACCTCACCCGCGAGGTGGTGCTCGGCTCGAAGCTCGACCCGCGCACCCCGGCGTACGACATCCAGCAGGCGTGCGGCACCGGACTGGAGGCCGCGATCCTGGTCGCCAACAAGATCGCCCTCGGGCAGATCGAGGTCGGTGTGGCCGGCGGCGTCGACACCACCTCCGACGCCCCCTTGCAGCTCAACGAGGAGATGCGGCGCACCCTGCTGGAGATCAACTCGGCGCGGACCCTCGGCGCCCGGCTGCGGGCCGCCAGCCGGCTGCGCCCGCACCAGCCGTTCCGGCCCGAGTTGCCGCGCAACGCCGAGCCGCGCACCGGACTGTCGATGGGCGAGCACGCGACGATCACCGCCGTCAGGTGGGACATCGGCCGGGCAGAGCAGGACGCCCTCGCGCTGGAGTCGCACCAGCGGCTCGCGGCAGCGTACGACAAGGGCTTCTTCGACGATCTCGTCACGCCCTACCAGGGGCTGACCCGCGACCAGAACCTGCGGCCGGACACCTCGCTGGAGAAGCTCGGCAAGCTCAGGCCGGTCTTCGGCACCCGGGGGCCGGACGCCGACCGGGCCACCATGACCGCCGGCAACTCGTCGCCGCTGACCGACGGCGCGTCGACGGTCCTGCTCGCCTCCGAGGAGTGGGCCGCCGCGCACAAGCTGCCGGTGCTCGCCTATCTCGGACCGTCCGAGGTGGCCGCCGTCGACTTCGTGCACGGCGACGAGGGGCTGCTGATGGCCCCGGCGTACGCCGTACCGCGACTGCTGGCCCGGGCCGGGCTGACGTTGCGGGACTTCGACTACTACGAGATCCACGAGGCGTTCGCGTCGCAGGTGCTGGCCACCCTGGCCGCCTGGGAGTCGCCGGAGTTCTGCAAGGACCGGCTCGGGCTCGACGCCCCGCTCGGCGCGATCGACCGGGATCGGCTCAACGTCAACGGTTCGTCGCTGGCCGCCGGACACCCGTTCGCCGCGACCGGCGGCCGGATCGTCGCCACGCTGGCCAAGCTGCTCGCCGAGAAGGGTTCCGGACGCGGCCTGATCTCCATCTGCGCGGCCGGCGGCCAGGGAGTGGTCGCCATCCTCGAACGCTGACCTTGATCGACGGGAACGGGGTCGCCCGGCGTCCGGCCGAACCCTAGGGTCTGTCCACGTGAACTGGTCACAGACGTTCGCCCCGCTGCGCAACCGGGCGTTCCGCTACCTGGTCGCCGGCCGCACGGTCAGCGTGCTCGGCAACGCCGTCGCCCCGATCGCGCTCGCCTTCGCCGTGCTCGACCTGACCGGTTCGGCCCGCGACCTCGGGCTCGTCGTCGGCGCGCGGTCCCTGGCCAACGTCCTGTTCCTGCTGATCGGCGGGGTGATCGCCGACCGGTTGCCCCGGCACCTGGTGATGGTCGGCGCCAACCTGCTCGCGGCCGGGACCCAGGCCGCCATCGCGGCGGCCGTGCTCACCGGCACCGCGACGATCCCGCTGCTGCTCGGCCTCTCCGCGGTCAACGGGATCACCGCCGCGCTGGCCCAGCCGGCCACCGCCGCGGTGATCGGCCAGATCGTGCCGAAGGAGTCCCGACAGCAGGCCAACGCGATCAACCGGCTCGGGTTCGCCAGCGCGGCCATCTTCGGCGCCTCGCTCGGCGGTCTGCTCGTCGCCGCCATCGGTCCCGGGTGGGGACTGGCCGTCGACGCCGCCGCCTTCGCCGTCGCGGCCGGGCTCTTCGTGATGGTCCGGGTGCCCAGGGCCAGCGCCGCCGAGCGGACCGGGTCGGCCCCGAACGTCTTCCGCGAACTGCGTGAGGGCTGGACCGAGTTCAGTTCGCGGACCTGGCTCTGGGCGGTGGTGCTCGGCTTCTGCCTGCTCAACGCCGCCTACGTCGGTGGGGTCAACGTGCTCGGGCCGGTCATCGCCGACGACAGCTTCGGCCGGGCCGGGTGGGGCCTGGTGCTGGCCACGCAGACCGTCGGCATGATCGTCGGTGCGCTGGTCGCCCTGCGGCTGCGGATCCGCCGTTTCCTGTTCTTCGGGGTGGCCTGCATGGCCGCCCCGGCCCTGCTGCTCGGCGGCCTGGCGCTGGCGCCGTATCTGATCGTGCTGGTGGGCGCGGCGTTCCTGACCGGGCTCGCCATGGAGCAGTTCGGCATCGCCTGGGAGACGACGATGCAGGAGCACGTGCCCGGCGACAAACTCGCCCGGGTCTACTCCTACGACATGCTCGGCTCCTTCCTGGCCATCCCGATCGGTCAGGTCGCGGTCGGTCCGCTGGCCGAGGCCCTCGGCACCCGGGTCACCATGCTCGGGGCCGCCGTGCTGGTCCTGATCGCGGTGCTCGGCATGCTGGCCAGCCGCGACGTACGCCGGCTCGAACACCGCCTGGACCCACCCGCCGTCCCGGTGACCGCCGCTCCGGTGGCCGGTGCCCCGGCCGCCGCGGCCGACCCGGGTGACCTGCTGACGAAGTCCTGACCAGGGCATCGACTGGATGGGCGTTGCTAGCATCCAGCGGCATGACTGTCGAGGTGTCGACGCATGACGTCTGAGCAGCCGTTCCCGGCCCCACCGGCACATCTGTCCGCCGATCCGGGCCGGGCCGCCGATCTGAACCGGGCCGCCGATCCGGGCCGGGCCGCCGGTCCGAGCCGACCCGTCCGTACCGTCGTCGGGCTGCTCCTGCTGCTGCCCGCGCTCCTCGCCCTGCTGTGGTCCTACGTCCTGCCGTCGGTGTCCACACTGGTCAAGAGCTTCCAGCGGGATCCGCTGATCGGCACCGTCGAGCAGGTCGGCGGCGCCAACTACGAGCGGATCCTCGAGATGGGGTTCCTCGGGGCGTTCAGCTTCGCGCTGGCGCTCGGGCTGGTGCCGCTGCTGTGTGCACTCCTGGTCGCACCGCTGCTGGCTGTCGTCGCCGACCGCGCCGGTCGGGCCGCCCGCCTGGTCACCCGGGGCCTGCTCGCCCTGCCCCTGGCCGGATACGCCCCGGTGGCCGTCCTGGTGTTCTGGATGATGCACCGGTCCGACCCGCGGGCGCTGAGCGAGAGCCCTTGGCTCACCCTGATCTGGATCGTCGGCATCACGTCGTTCGGGCTGGTCGTCGGCGTCGCCGCGACGTTCTTCCTGAGTGCGTTGCGCGGCCGGCGGGCCGGTGGTCGCCCGGGGCCGGCGATGCTGGTCACCGGCGCCGTGCTCGCCCTCGGCGTCGTCGCGGCGGCCCTGCAGACCTACACCGTGCCGGCGCTGCTCACCGGCGGCGGGCCGGCCCGCAGCACGGTGACGCCGGTGCTCGACGCGATGCAGAACAGCCTGATCCGGATGGAGCTGGGGCCAGGTTCGGCGATCTCCACCATCCTGCTCGCGGTGCTCGGCGTGCTGGGCCTGACCACCGTCGGGCTGTTGCTGATCACCCGGGCGAGGATCGAGTGGGACGGCTGGCGCGACCGGCCCGCGTCCCCTGGAATCCCGCCGGCGCCGTCCGGAATCCCACCGGAGCGTGCCGGTCGCCCGTTCTTCCTGGTCCTGCTGGTGGTCGCGTTGGTCGGCTTCCTGGCGGTGACCGCCTACGCCGTCCTGTTCCCGTGGCTGCGGGCCGCCTTCAGCGACGGCGAGTTGCCGATGGGTGCCACCAGCGGCGGGATCTTCGTCAACACCTGGTTCCCGCCGCTGATCGGCGCGGTGGTCTCGGTCACCCTGGCCGCCGTCGGCGGCTTCGCGATCGGCGGTCTCCGCCCGCTCGGCCGGTGGAGCGAGATCCTGCTGCTGCTCTTCGCTCCGTGGCTCTTCGTCGGCACCGGTCCGCTGGCCATCGCCAACTACCTGCGCGCCCGCGATCTCGACCAGATCGACTCCCTGATCGGGCTGATCCCGCCCGGCTGGGTCTCGATTCCCGCGCTGGTCGCGTTCACGTTGCTGTTCCGTGGCCTGGAGCCGCGCTGGCGGGCGGGCGGCGGGTTCGCCCGTACGGTCCTGCTTCCGGCGCTGCCGTTGCTTCCGCTCGCCGTGGTGGTGTCGTGGCTGATCAGCGCGCAGCAGCTGCTCTGGCCGTGGCTGATCGGTCAGGGGCCCGGCAGCTGGACCGCCGGCCTGGTCGCCCAGCAGGCGCTGTACCGGCGGATCGCCACCGACGACGCCGCACTGGCACTGGTGCTGCCGTTGCCGATGATGCTGCTGTTCCTTCTCGTCCTGGTCGCGGCGCAGATCACCTACCTGGACCGCCTGGCCATCCGCGTCGGCCGTCGCTGAGCCCCACCCCCGCGATCTTGCGGTTGTCGCCCTCCATTCCCGGCAAATGGGGGAGACAAGTGCAAGATCGCGGGAGGCTCGGTAGGAGCGGCTGAGCGGGACCGGGGCCGTGAAAGACTGCGGTACGTGACGAAACCGCAGGTGCCCAACGTTCTCGCCGGCCGCTATGCCTCTCCCGAACTCGTTCGACTCTGGTCGCCCGAGGAGAAGATCCGGATGGAGCGGCGGCTCTGGCTGGCCGTACTCCGGGCGCAGCGGGACCTCGGCATCGAGCTGCCCGACGGGGTGGTCGAGGCGTACGAGGCGGCCGTCGACGACGTTGACCTCGAGTCGATCGCGGCCCGCGAGCGGCTGACCCGGCACGACGTGAAGGCGCGGATCGAGGAGTTCAGTGCGCTGGCCGGGCACGAGCACGTCCACAAGGGAATGACCTCCCGCGACCTGACCGAGAACGTCGAGCAGCTCCAGATCCGGGCTTCGCTGGAACTCGTACGCGACCGCGTCGTCGCCACCCTGGCCCGGCTGGCCCGGCTCGCGGTCGAGCATTCCGACCTGGTGCTCGCCGGGCGCTCGCACAACGTCGCCGCCCAGGCCACCACGCTCGGCAAGCGGTTCGCGTCCGCGGCCGAGGAACTCCTGATCGCCTACGAGCGGATCGAAGACCTGATCGGGCGATACCCGTTGCGTGGCATCAAGGGGCCGGTCGGCACCGCCGCCGACCAGCTCGACCTCTTCGACGGCGACGCGGGGCGGGTGGCCGAGCTGGAGCGCCGGGTCGCCGCGCACCTCGGGTTCAGCCGGGTGCTCGACAGCGTCGGCCAGGTCTATCCGCGGTCGCTCGACTTCGACGTGGTCGCCGCGCTCGCGCAGACGGCCGCGGCGCCGTCGTCGCTGGCCCTCACCATCCGGCTGATGGTCGGTCAGGAGCTGGCGACCGAGGGCTTCAAGCCCGGCCAGGTCGGGTCCAGCGCCATGCCGCACAAGATGAACACCCGCTCCAGCGAGCGGGTCAACGGCTTCGCCGTGATCCTGCGCGGCTACCTGTCGATGGTCGGCGAGCTGGCCGGCGACCAGTGGAACGAGGGCGACGTCTCCTGCTCGGTGGTCCGCCGGGTGGCCCTGCCCGACGCGTTCTTCGCCGCCGACGGGCTCTTCCAGACCTTCCTGACCGTGCTCGACGAGTTCGGGGCCTACCCGGCGGTGATCGCCCGGGAACTCGACCGCTACCTGCCGTTCCTGGCCACGACCAGGATCCTGGTGGCGGCCGTACGTCGCGGGGTGGGTCGGGAGGTCGCCCACGAGGTGATCAAGGAGCACGCGGTGGCGGTGGCGCTGGCGATGCGGGAGAAGGGGATCGCCGAGAACGATCTCTTCGACCGGCTCGCCGCGGACGGCCGGCTCGGGCTCGGCCGGGCCGAGATCGACGCGCTGGTGGCCGACCGGGGTGCTTTCGTCGGGGCGGCCGCCGCCCAGGTGCGGGCGGTCGCGGACCGGGTCGCGACGGTGGTCGCCGCGCACCCCGACGCGGCGGCGTACGACCCGGCACCGATCCTCTGACCCGGCCGGCCGTCCGGCGGGCCCGGTCGGGTCCGCCGGAGGGTCAGCCCTCGCGGACCGGCAGCCCCTCGATCGGCGCGGTGTCCTCCTCGTCGTCGTCCACGTCCGGTCCACGCCCCTCCCGTTCCCAGCGGTCGACCGGGCCGGAGTCGTGCGGTAGACGGGCGACGACGACGGCGGTGCCGTACGCGCACATCTCCATCCACATCAGGCCGACCTCGCGGTGTTCGAACCGCATCGCGAGTACGGCGTTGGCGCCCATGAGTTCGGCCGAGGCGCCGAGTTTCGTCAGCGCACTGACCCGCCAGCGCTGGAGGTGGTCCGACGCCTTGGGGTGGAGGAAGTTGCCACGAAGGGTCTTCACGCCTTCCGAGAACGGGTTGCGGGTACGCGGCACCGAGACGATCACCTGTCCGATGACGTGTCGTACCTCGTAACCGGGTAATGAATCCGTGGTAACCACCATCATGCTGCGATGCTAGGCATGTCGGATGTATCCCAATAGCGAGGTTCTGTTCAGCTGACCGCAGTCTGCGAAACGGCGCGGCGCGGACGCCCGGGTCATCCGAGCATCCGCGCCGCACGCGGGACAGGTCGTCAGACGCCGGCCACCGAGGTGATCCAGGCGCGGTTGTACGCGACGCTGCCGTAGTTCTGGATGTTGACGCCGTCGGCGGTCGAGGCGACACCGACCTGGGCGCCGTTGTAGAACTGCGGGCCGCCCGAGTCACCGCGCCAGGCGTTGCCGTTGATCCGCGTGCTGCGGATCGCCCGGCCGCCGTACGCGTCGGTGACGCTGGTGCTGGTCACCCGGACCGACGCGGTCTTGAGAACGGTCGACGCCGAGCAGCCGCTGTAGCAGGTCATGCCCCAGCCGAAGATGGTGTTGGTGGAGTTGACCGGCGGGTAGCTGTTGGACAGCGTGACGGCCCCGCTGGTGACCGGGCTGTTCAGGCGCAGCAGCGCGAGGTCGTACTGGCCGTAGGAGGCGGTGACGTTGCGGGTCACGCCGCCCGAGGTGCGGTTGACGCTGCCGATCCGCACCGACATGGTGCCGCTGACACAGTGCCGGGCGGTGAGCACCCAGTTGGCCGCGATGACCGAGCCGGAGCAGGTGAACGAGCCGTTGCTGAAGACGGCCGCGGCCCACGGGGCGGACGAGACGGTGCCGCCGCCGATGATCGGGTCCGGGCCGACGGGGGCGGCCGTGGCGACCGACGGGGCGGCCACCACGCCGACGAGGGCGGTGGCCAGCGTGGCCAGGGCGAGACGAGCGCGCATGGATGGGCTCCTTCCGAGGGGGTTTGCCCGGCGGGGGTTGGCCGGGTCGGGGTGAGCCACCGTCGGTGGACCGGTCGTCCGCCGCACGGCTGTTTCGAAATGGATCAATGAACTCGGGGGTCTGATCCTTCCGACGGACACGCTAGGACGTCCGCCATTGATTCACAATGGTCGAATCGACATACCACGATGTTATGGCCCTGGTGGGCAGGGGCGCGGCGGTGGGCTAGGCTCGCTCGCAGCGAAGGGGAGTAGCCCCCAATCACGCGGTCGACACACTGGCGCCCGGCGCCCGGCCACGTGGACCGCACCGGATCCGGTGCGGTGGGCGAGACCTTCGACCCAGGCCGTATGGCCGGGTCGAGGGCATCCCGCTCCCGGTCCGGCCGGGAAGGAATCCTCCGTTGGAATACGTTCTCGTCGCGCTGACCGCTTTCGTGCTCATCGCGCCGGTCGAACTGCCGGACAAGACGTTCGTCGCCACCCTGGTGCTCACCACCCGCTATCCGCCGCTGCCGGTGTGGCTCGGCGTGGTGGCCGCCTTCGGCGTGCAGTGCCTGGTCGCGGTGGCGGCCGGCAGCCTGCTCGCCCAGTTGCCGCAGGCGCCGGTGGCGCTGGTCTCGGCCGGACTCTTCGCGGTCGGCGCACTGCTGCTACTGCGCGGGGCACGGCGGGCCGACGCCGAGGGCGCCGAACAGGAGCAGGCCTTCGCGAGCAAGGTCGGCGAGGGGAAGCAGGGCTGGCGGGCCTTCGGCGCCAGCTTCCTCGTCCTGTTCACCGCCGAATGGGGCGACCTGTCGCAATTGCTCGTCGCCGGCCTGGTGGCCAGCGGGCAGCCCGCCATCCCGGTCTTCTTCGGCTCCTGGGCGGCGCTGGCCACCGTGTCCGGACTCGCCGTCCTGCTCGGCCGCTGGCTGCTCAAGAAGATCCGGCTGTCGCTGGTGAGCTACGTCGCCTCCGGGGTGTGCGCCATCCTCGCCGTGGTGACCGCCATCACCGCCATCAACTCGCTGATCTGACGAAATCCCTGCTGCTGCCCCCGGCGGACGGTGATCCGCCGGGGCCGGCCGGGTGCCGGTCCGCCCCGGTGCGAACAATGTCCCGTCGTGCCTGCCCCGCCGCAGGCCACAGGCGACCTCCGCCGGCCCGTGCACGCCGCCGGGCGGTGCGCCGACCGGTCCATCTACCAGGTAGGCTGGCTCCGCTCGCCCCATTGGGGTCGGCACCCAACTGCGTACACAGTCAGGAGTGCCCAGTGGCTCGCGTCGTCGTCGACGTCATGCTCAAGCCGGAGATTCTCGATCCCCAGGGTCAGGCGGTCGTAAACGCCCTACCTCGCCTCGGGGTCGACGACGTCTCCTCCGTGCGCATCGGCCGGCGCATAGAGATCGAGTTCGCCGGTGAGGCGGACCTCGACCGGGCCCGTGAGATCGCCGACAAGCTGCTCGCCAACCCGGTGATCGAGGACTTCGAGGTCCGGCTGGCCGAGACCGAGGAAGTCCGACCGTGACAGCGCGCGTAGGCGTCGTCACCTTCCCGGGCTCCCTCGACGACGGTGACGCGGCCCGTGCCGTCCGTCTCGCCGGTGGCGAGGCCGTACGCCTCTGGCACGCCGACCCCGACCTGCACGGCGTCGACGCGGTGGTGCTGCCCGGCGGCTTCTCGTACGGCGACTACCTGCGGTGCGGCGCCATCGCCCGCTTCGCGCCGGTGATGGAGAGCATCGTCGCCGCCGCGGCCGGCGGCCTGCCGGTGCTCGGTATCTGCAACGGCTTCCAGATCCTCTGCGAGGCCCACCTGCTGCCCGGCGCCCTGACCCGCAACCAGCACCTGCACTTCCGCAACCGCGACCAGGTCCTGCGGATCGAGTCGCCGGCCACCGCCTGGACCAACACCTTCGCCGCGGGGCAGGAGATCCTGATCCCGGTCAAGAACGGTGAGGGCTGCTACGTCGCCGACGAGCGCACCCTCGACGAACTCGAGGCGACCGGCCGGATCGTCGCCCGCTACGTGGGCGGC
Organism: Polymorphospora sp. NPDC050346; assembly: GCF_040655695.1. NCBI lineage: Bacteria > Bacillati > Actinomycetota > Actinomycetes > Micromonosporales > Micromonosporaceae > Polymorphospora > Polymorphospora sp. NPDC050346. The sequence continues at coordinate 38,229 of NZ_JBFAKM010000037.1, forward strand.
AACCCCAACGGCTCACTGCGTGACATCGCCGGCATCAGCAACGCGGCCGGCAACGTGGTCGGCCTCATGCCCCACCCGGAGCACGCGGTCGAGGCGCTGACCGGTCCGTCCCTCGACGGGCTGGGCTTCTTCACCTCGATCCTCAAGCACCTCGCGGGAGCACCTGCATGACCACCCAGTCAGACGTCCGGCCAGGCGCGGCACCGTCCGCCGAGGACCCGGACACCGTCGATGTGGCCGTGGCCACCCCCGAGGTGCCCCAGCCGTACGGCGAACTCGGCCTGCGCGACGACGAATACGACCGGATCCGGCAGATCCTGGGCCGCCGGCCGACCCAGTCCGAGCTGGCCATGTACTCGATCATGTGGAGCGAGCACTGCTCCTACAAGTCGAGCAAGGTCCACCTGCGCCAGTTCAGCGAGAAGGCGCCGCCGAGCGACCGGCTGCTCGCCGGCATCGGGGAGAACGCCGGCGTCATCCGGATCTCCGACAACCTCGCCGTGACCTTCAAGGTCGAGTCGCACAACCACCCGAGCTTCGTCGAGCCCTACCAGGGCGCGGCCACCGGGGTCGGCGGCATCGTCCGCGACATCCTGGCCATGGGCGCCCGCCCGGTCGCGGTCATGGACCCGCTGCGGTTCGGCGCGGCCGACCACGAGGACACCGCCCGGGTGCTGCCCGGCGTCGTCGCCGGGGTCGGCGGCTACGGCAACAGCCTCGGCCTGCCCAACATCGGCGGCGAGGTCGTCTTCGACCCCTGCTACCAGGGCAACCCGCTGGTCAACGCGCTCTGCCTGGGCGTGCTCCCGGCCGACCGTCTCCAGAACAAGGCGGCGGCCGGCGCCGGCAACGTCGTCGTCCTCATGGGCGCCAAGACCGGCCGGGACGGCATCGGCGGCGTGTCCGTGCTGGCCAGCGCCACCTTCGACGCCGGCAGCGCCAAGCGCCGCCCGTCGGTGCAGGTCGGCGACCCGTTCACCGAGAAGCTGCTCATCGAAGCCTGCCTGGAGCTCTACGACGCCCAACTCGTCGTCGGCATCCAGGACCTCGGCGGCGCCGGCCTGACCTGCGCGCTCACCGAGACCGCCGCCGCCGCCGGCACCGGCATGCGGGTCTGGCTGGAGAGGGTTCCGCTGCGTGAGCAGTCGATGGAGCCGCAGGAGATCCTGGCCAGCGAGTCCCAGGAGCGGATGCTGCTCATCGTCGCTCCGGAGAAGCTCGAAGCCGTGCTCAAGACCGCCGACAAGTGGGGCGTCCTCGCCACCGCGATCGGCGAGGTCACCCCGGCGGCACCGGACGGGCAGCCCGGCCGGCTGGTCATCACCTGGAACGGGCACACCGTCGTCGACGTACCGCCGGGTTCGCTCGCCGACGACGGCCCGGTCTACGCCCGGCCGATGCGCGAGCCGTCCGACCTGATCCTGATCCAGGCCGACCGCGCCGAGACGCTGCCGCGCCCGGCCAACCCCGACGCGCTGCGGGAGACCGTCCTGCGCATGATCGCGTCGCCCAACCTGTGCGACAAGACCTGGGTGACCGAGCAGTACGACCGCTACGTCCTCGGCAACACCGTGCTCGCCCAGCCCGAAGACTCCGGCGTCATCCGGATCGACGAGCAGTCCGGGCTCGGGGTGGCGCTCTCGGTCGACGGCAACGGCCGCTACGCCCGCCTCGACCCCTACCAGGGCGCCCGGCTCGCACTCGCCGAGTCCTACCGCAACGTGGCCGTCACCGGTGCCCGCCCGATCGCCGTCACCAACTGCCTCAACTTCGGCTCGCCCGAGGACCCGGGTGTGATGTGGCAGTTCGCCGAGGCCGTACGCGGACTGGCCGACGGCTGCGCCGAGCTCGGCATCCCGGTCACCGGCGGCAACGTCAGCTTCTACAACCAGACCGGATCGGTCGCCATCCACCCCACCCCGGTCGTCGGGGTGCTCGGGGTGCTCGACGACGTGACCCAGCGGGTGCCGATGGGCTTCTCCCGGCCCGCCCACACCGACGGCGACGTGATCTTCCTGCTGGGTGAGACCCGCCTGGAGCTGTCCGGCTCCGAGTGGGCCTGGGTGGCCCACGAGCACCTGGGCGGCGTACCGCCCCGGGTCGACCTGGCCCAGGAGAAGCTGCTCGCCGACCTCGTCGCCGAAGCCGCCCGGGTCGGGCACCTCAGCTCCGCGCACGACCTCTCCGACGGGGGCCTCGCGCAGGCCCTGGTCGAGTCGTCGCTGCGGCACGGGGTCGGCGCCCGGATCGCACTGCCCGAGGAGTTCGGCACCGGCTCGATGCCGTTCGTGTATCTCTTCAGCGAGTCGGCCGGCCGCGCCCTCGTCGCGGTGCCCCGGGGGCAGGAGAAGGCGTTCGCCGGCCTGTGCGTCGAATACGGCGTACCGGCGACGGCGCTCGGCGTGACCGACCCCAACCAGGACGGCATCGACATCCGGGACCAGTTCTCGATCGGCTTCGACGAGCTGCGCGCGGCGTTCACCTCGACCCTGCCCCGGCTCTTCGGCGGCATGACCGAGGCTGCCACGCCGGAGCCCGCCACCACGGACGGCGAGCCCGCCGCTGGCGAACCTGCCACCGGCGAGCCCGTCGCCGCCGAGCCGCCCGCGCCCGCCGCGCCGGTGGCCGGCGGTCCCGCCGAGCCGGCCGTGTCCGGGGCGCCGCCCGCCGCGGCCGTGGTCGCCGGAACCGTCGACACCACCGCACCCGCCGAAGTCGCCGAAACCGGCGATCCCGGCACCGCAGCCCCGGCCGGGCCTACCGACACGCCCTGACCTGGTGGTATTCGCCCAGCCGGGCAGCGGGGCACGCTTCGACTGGGGTCTCGCCGGCGCCGCCGAACTCGGGCGGGTCTGCGCGGCCCTGGTCGTCGTCGATGTCCTTTCGTTCACGACGTCGGTCGAGGTAGCGGTCTCCCGGGGGATGCGGGTGCACCCGTTCCCCTGGAACGACCAGGCCGCCGAATACGCCACCCGGATCGGCGCGGTCGTCGCCGTCGGGCGGGACTCGGTCGACGACGTCAACCCGTGGTCGCTGTCGCCGGCGGCGCTGCGGCGTGCTCCTGCCGTACCCGACCTGGTCCTGCCGTCACCGAACGGCTCGGCCATCTGCGCCGCCGCCGCGACCACCGGTGTCCCGGTCGTCGCCGGCTGCCTGCGCAACGCACCCGCCGTCGGGCGCTGGCTCACCGAGCACGGGTACGGCTCGACCGACGCCCCGGTCGGGGTGATCGCTGCCGGCGAACGGTGGCCCGACCTGACGCTGCGCCCCGGCGTCGAGGACCAGCTCGGTGCGGCCGCGGTCCTCGACGCGCTGGCGACGGTGCCGGGCGGGCTCTCGGTCGAGGCGGCGGTGGCGCTGGCCGCGTTGGCCAGCGTGCCCGATGTGCCGGCGGCCGTACGCGGCTCCGTGTCAGGGCGCGAACTGCGGAGCCGCGGCTATGGCGCCGACGTCGAGATCGCCGTCGAAACGGGTGTCTCGTCGGTGGTGCCGGTGCTGCGCAACGGGGTCTTCACCGCCGCCTGACGGGGCGCCGGGCTCAGCCGTCCAGCCAGTCCAGCGAGCCACGATCCGGCCGGCCGGGCTGCTGCGGGCCGCCCCGCCGGGACTGGTCGCCCTGACCACCCCGGTCGGACGGGTAGTCGCCGGGCTGGTCGTAGCCGCCCCGGTCGTAGCCACCCCGCTGTTCCGGCGTCCGGTCGTATCCGCCACCGCGCTGGTCGTAGCCACCGGGCTGCTGGTCGTAGCCGCCCCGGTCATAACCGCCGCGCTGGTCGTAGCCGCCCCGGGGATCCTGGCCGCGCTGGTCGTAGCCTTCGCGGTCGTATCCACCGGTCTGCTCGTATCCGCCAGCCGCGCCGGAACGGTGGTCCTGCTGGCCGTAGCCGCCGCCGGTAGCGGGCGCGTCGTAGCGGTTCCCCCGCTCGTAGCCGCCGGTCGAGGGCTCGTAGCCACCGGTCGGCTGCTCGTAGTCGCCGCCACCCCGGCCGCCGTACTGCTGCCCGGACGGTTGCCGGTAGCCCTGGTCCTGGCCACCGTAGCCACGGCCCTGCCCGTGCGAGGAGGAATCCGAGTCGTACGGGTCGACGGCGGGGGCGTAGCCGCCCGCGACCGCGTTGCCGGTGTTGCCACCGGGCTCGTAGCGGCCGGTGGGCTCGTCGTAACGGTCGCCGTAGCCGCCGCCCGGCGCGGGCCGGTCCGCCGGGCTGCCGTAGTCGCGCCCGCCGTAGCCGTCGCCCCGACCACCGCCCGCACCGTAACCGGCACCCGAGCCGGGGGAGTCGCCGTAGCCGTAGCCGCTGCCGGAAGAGGGGGCGTTGCCGTATCCGGCACCCGATGCGGGGGCGGTTCCGTACCCGGCGCCGGAGGCCGGTGCGTTGCCGTAGCCCGCTCCGGAGGCCGGGGCGGTTCCGTAACCCGCGCCCGAGGCGGGGGCGTTGCCGTATCCGGCGCCGGAGGCCGGGGCGTTGCCGTAGGCGCCGCCGTAGCCTGCCTGGGTGGGCTGGCCGCCGTCGTAGTCGTTGCCCCAGCTCTGCTTGTCCTGGGCGGTCGGCAGCGGTGCGCCGTAGGGGTCGGGGAACTCGTCGACGACCGGCCGGGCCTGCAGCATGGTCGGCTGGTCGCCCAGCGCGGGGCGGCTGACCATGGTCGGGTCGGGTCCGGCGCCGGCCCGAGGCGTGATCCGGGTCGCGTCGTCCATCCCGCCGTATCCGCCGGCGGCAGCGGCTGCGGCGGGACGGGCCGCCCGGCCCCCCCGCCCGGCCGCACCGTCCTCGGCGTCGTCGTCGGCCTCTTTGCGTCGTACGAGAAGCAGCACGATCGCGCCGACGCCCAGTGCGACGAGCAGGCCACCACCGAGGATCAGGGCCCACGAGCCGAAGCCGCCGGAACTGTCGTCGGCGGCCGGCTGGGTCGCTGCCCCCGGCGTGGGCTCGCCGCTAACCGCGCCCTCGCTCGGGGTCGGTTCGGCACTCGCCTCGTCGGACGGGCTGGCGCTGGGCGACGCCGACGGCTGAAGCGCGAGGGCGAGCCGTTGGTTGGTCACCGACTGGTTGGCCGCGCCGCTGATCGTGATGGTCTTGATCGCGCTGTCCTTGCTGGCACCGAGTTCGATGCTGCCCGGAGCGATCGGGTCCTGGGCCGTGCCGGCGAAGCGGAAGCGGCCGTTCTCGCCGGTGACGGTGTCGTAGCGGTTGTTCTGCGAGTCGGCGATAGCGACCGTCGCGCCGGCGACCGGGTTGCCGGTGGTCTGGTCGGTGACCGTGCCCGAGACCTCCCGGACCGTCGGTCGCGGCGGCGGCGCGGCCGCGGTGACCCGCAGCGAGAACGACGCGCTGTTCGAGTTCGAGGACGTCTGAACGGTGACGGTGACGTTGCCGTTGGCGGCAGCCGCGTTGGCGGCGGCCTTGAGCGTCAGGGGGTGGTTCTTGCGGGTCTCCGGGGTGACCGAAACCTCGCCACAGCCGGACGCGCAGTTCACGCCGCTCGGTAGACCGGTCAGGCTTACGCTGACCGTGGTGTCCTCGGGCAGTTGGGTCGTGATCTGGACCGTGACGGAGGCGTCGCTGCCGGCCTGCAGGTTCACGGAACCGGGGGAAACGCCGACTTCGGGCGGGTCGGCCATGGCCGGTGAGGCCGGTACGGCGATGAGGGCGCTGGTGGCCAGCGCCACGACCACACCCGCCCGCAGCATCCAGGCTCGTCGGTGTGTTGTCACGTCCACCGCCTTCCGGTCCGGCTCGCCCCGCACGAATACACCGTCGGCCACTATGCCTTGTCTGGCGGGATCAGCGCGACCCAGGGGCAGCATGATGTGCTCCGGCGAAAGGTCGTATCGTCCCGTCGTGTCCTCTGCGCACTTTAAGTCTGCCGTGGTGGCGGCGGCTCTGGCGGCCATCGAAGCCGGGCGACCGCTGGAGAAAGCGGTGCTCCGTGATGCCGTCCGTGCGCTGCTGTCCGAGCTTTCAAGATCCGCACCGGGCCGATCGGTGGAGGTGCGGGTCCCACCTTACGGCGCAGTTCAGTGCGGTGCGGGCCCCCGCCACACGCGGGGAACTCCACCGAACGTGGTCGAGACCGACCCGATCACGTGGGTCCGGCTGGCCACCGGTCGATTGGCGTGGTCCGATGCGACGGCGGACGGGAGCGTGCAGCTCAGTGGTAATCGAGCTGATATCTCCGGATACCTCCCGGTCTGATCGGCGAGGCGACGCGAGGCATCGTAGCAGAGCGGAGCTGGTTCGTAGCCGTCTGTCATCACTGCTGGCTCGCGTACACTGTCTGGCGACGGTATCCCGGACACAGCTCACCAGAATTTCGAGAGGGAGCGGCAGGTGCCCCGAGGCGACGGCCGGTTGACTCAGGACCTCGACCCCCAAAAGCCCGGCCCGCAGGACGAGTGCGGAGTATTCGGGGTCTGGGCGCCGGGTGAGGAGATCGCCAAACTCACCTATTTCGGCCTTTATGCGCTGCAGCACCGCGGCCAGGAGGCGGCCGGCATGGCCGTCAGCGACGGCTCCGGGATCGTGGTCTACAAGGATCTCGGCCTGGTGGCCCAGGTGTTCGACGAGCCCACGCTGGCGAGCCTGCGCGGGCACCTTGCGATCGGGCACACCCGCTACTCCACGACCGGCGGATCCACCTGGGAGAACGCCCAGCCGACGATCCGGTCCAACGCCGCCGGCACCACGATCGCGCTGGCCCACAACGGCAACCTGGTCAACACCGCCCGGCTCGCCGTCGAGGCCGCCCAACGGGGCCTGGACTCCGACGGCTCGACCACCGACACCGCGCTGATGACGATGCTGCTGGCCAGCCGGCCCGACCTGTCGGTCGAGGCGGCCGCGCTGGAGGTGCTGCCGACCCTGCGCGGGGCTTTCAGCCTCGTCTTCATGGACGACAACACCCTCTACGCCGCCCGTGACCCGTACGGGGTCCGGCCGCTCGTGCTCGGCCGGATGGAGCGCGGCTGGGTGGTCGCCAGCGAGACCGCGGCGCTCGACATCGTGGGCGCGAGCGTGGTCCGCGAGGTCGAACCCGGTGAGCTGATCGCGATCGACGAGCACGGCCTGCGGTCGGCCCGGTTCGCCGCCCCGGAGCCCAAGGGCTGCCTGTTCGAATATGTCTACATCGCCCGGCCGGACACCACGATCGCCGGTCGCAACGTCTACTCCGCCCGGGTCGCGATCGGCCGTCAGCTGGCCAAGGAGCACCCGGTCGAGGCCGACCTGGTCATTCCGGTGCCCGAGTCGGGCACGCCCGCGGCGATCGGCTACGCCGAGGGTTCCGGCATCACCTACGGCGCCGGTCTGATGAAGAACCCGTACGTCGGGCGCACCTTCATCCAACCGTCCCAGACACTGCGCCAGCTCGGCATCCGGCTGAAGCTCAACCCGCTCCGCGAGAACGTCCGTGGCAAGCGGGTGGTCGTGGTCGACGACTCGATCGTGCGGGGCAACACCCAGCGGGCCATCGTCCGGATGCTGCGCGAGGCAGGGGCGCTGGAGGTGCACGTACGCATCTCGTCGCCGCCGGTCAACTGGCCGTGCTTCTACGGCATCGACTTCGCCACGCGCGCCGAGCTGCTGGCCAACGGACTCGACAACGACGGCATCCGGCGTTCGATCGGGGCCGACACGCTCGGCTACGTCTCGCTGTCCGGGCTGATCGCGGCGACCGAGCAGCCGAAGACCAGGCTGTGCCGGGCCTGCTTCGACGGTGAGTATCCGATCGAGCTGCCGGCGGGCAACCTGATCGGCAAGCACGTGCTCGAGGGTGTGGGCCGGCGGGTGTCCGGCGACGCCGGCCCGCGGCCGGGCACCGGAGCGCAACCCGAAGACACCGGGACGGATCGTCCCGGCACGCTGCCACTCGTCGCCGTGCCCGGCGGCGCTGAGGCACCGCAGCGTCCGTAGGACGTAGCCGGTCCGGCCAACTGCCGTCCGGGCCGGTGAGACACACAGTCGAGTGATCCTCGACAGGCACCCGACGCGGTTCGCCGCGAGAAGCACTGAGGGGAAGAACCGTGACGCACGTGACTGAGCGCGGCGGCGTAGAAAGCGGACCGAACGGTGGCGCCGACGGCGGCGACAAGCAGGTCTGGACCGCGGGAACCGGCCGCACCGGCCGCAAGCGCACCGTGACGTACGCGGACGCGGGGGTCTCGATCCACGCCGGGGACCGCGCCGTCGAGCTGCTGAAGTCGAAGGTCAAGCGCACGATGCGCCCCGAGGTCATGGGCGATCTCGGCGGGTTCGCCGGGCTCTTCCGGCTCAACACGCAGAAATACCAGAACCCGATCCTGGCGTCGTCGACCGACGGCGTCGGCACCAAGCTGGTCATCGCCCAGCAGCTCGACATCCACGACACCGTCGGCATCGACCTGGTCGCGATGGTCGTCGACGACCTGGTGGCCTGCGGGGCCGAGCCGCTGTTCCTGCTCGACTACATCGCCTGCGGCGAGGTCGTGCCGGACAAGGTGGCCGAGATCGGCGCGGGCATCGCCGACGGCTGCCGTTACGCGGGCTGCGCCCTGCTCGGTGGCGAGACCGCCGAGCACCCCGGGGTGCTGCGTCCCGACGAGTACGACGTGTCGGCGACCGGGGTCGGCGTGGTGGAGGAGAGCGAGATCCTCGGCCGGGACCGGGTCGAGGTCGGCGACGTGGTCATCGCCATGCGGTCGTCCGGCCTGCACTCCAACGGCTTCTCGCTGGTGCGTCACGTGCTGCTCGGGGCCGGGCGGATGCGGCTCGACACGGTGATCGACGACTTCGGCCCGCAGCGCACGCTGGGCGAGGAGCTTCTCACCCCGACCAAGATCTACGCGCAGGACTGCCTCAAGCTGATCGAGGAGTGCGAGGTGCGCGCCCTGGCCCACGTGACCGGTGGCGGCATTCCCGGCAACCTCGTACGCATCCTGCCCGAGCACGTCGACGCCGTGGTCAACCGGTCGACCTGGCGGCCGCAGCCGATCTTCGACCTGGTGCAGGCCAAGGGGCGCATCGAGGACCCGGAGATGGAGTCGACCTTCAACATGGGGATCGGCATGTTCGCCATCGTGTCGGCCGAGGACGCCGACCGGGCGCTGGCGCTGCTGGCCGGTCGTGGACTCGACGCATGGCAGGCCGGGGAGATCATCGAGGGCACCGGGACCGTGCAGATGATCGGTCACCACACCCGAGGCTGAGGCGATCATCGATCAATGGCCGGCTGGATAGCTGCCCAGGGCTTCACCTGGCCGGCCATCTCCACCTAGCCTGAGGTGCGCCTCAGGCGGGAGGAGGGATCTTGACCGGCCAACGGCAGGTGTTCACGGGGATGCGCGGCATCGCCACGGTTCCGACCTACGTGGTGATGCAGCCGACCACCCTGTGCAACCTCGACTGCGCCTACTGCTACCTGCCGTTCCGCGCCGACGACCGGAAGATGTCGCCGGCGGTCGCCGCCGCGGTCGCCGGCCCGGTCAACGACTGGTCCCGCGATTCCCGGTTCTCCGTCGTCTGGCACGGCGGGGAGCCGCTCGCGGCCGGCCGTGAGCACTTCACGGAACTGCTGCGGCCGTTCGCCCCGGACGTCGAACACCATCTCCAGACCAACGCGACCCTGATCGACGACGCCTGGTGCGAGTTCTTCGCGGCCAACGACATCCGGGTCAGTGTGAGTATCGACGGGCCACGGGCCCGCAACGCCGACCGGGTGACGCGGGGCGGCCGGCCGTCGTACGACCGGATCCGGCGCGGCATCGAGGCGCTGCGCCGGCACGGCATCCCGTTCTCCGCGCTGTGTGTGGTCAACCGGCCCGCGCCGGGGCTGGCGACCGAACTGTACGACTACTTCCTCGACCTCGGCTGTGAGGTGCTCGGCATCAACATCGAGGAGACCGAGGGGGTGAATCTCCGTACGAACGATCATCCCGCGGCGGCGGTCCGTGCCTTCTGGGCCGAGCTGGTCGCCGCGTGGCGCCGCGATCCGCGGATCCACCTGCGCGAGGTCGAGTGGTCGTTGCGGTACGCGGCCGCGGTGCTCGACGGCACCGCCGACGCCGTCCTGCCGCGCCAGTTGGACCCGATCCCCACCGTCGGGTACGACGGCTCGGTGGTGCTGCTCTCGCCCGAGCTGGCCGGGTTCTCCGACCCTCGCTACGGTGACTTCACCAGCGGAAACGTTTTGGCGACGCCGCTACCGGAGATCCTGGCCGCGGCGCATCGGCTCGGCTGGATCCGGGAGTTTCTCGACGGGGTGGAAGCCTGCCGGTCCAGTTGTCCCTATTTCGGGTTCTGCGGAGGCGCCCACGCTGCCAACCGTTTCTTCGAGCACGGGCGTTTCGACGGTACGCAGACCAACCACTGCCGCAACAGCAAGATCCGTCTACTGGAGGGAGTGTTGGACCATGCCCGAGACCACGAGCGTTCGGCAGCCTGATCACGTCGAGGACGAGGTTATCGACCCGGTCACCGAACGGGTGCACGGAACCCGGGCGGGACTCACCGCGCTGCTGCGCGAGGCGGAGGAGGCACGCGTCCGCCGTGCCGAGGTGACAGCACCGGGTGCTGCCGAGGGGTCCAGCGCGGTCTGTGCGTGGAACCACTTCGAGAACATCCCGACGTTCTACAACTGGAACAACCGGCCGCGCTGAGCTGGTTTGTCAGACACTTCCGGTGCAGTCGAACGAGGGCTTGTCACGGTCTGGGCGGGACGCCCACCGTGGCAAGCCCTCGATCACGTCGGAAACCGGGCTGGACGAAACCTGCTGTGCCCACGGACATACGTGAGCACGCGGGCGTTACCGCGTGCTCAGATGCGACCGGAGATCAGCGGGCCGGCGGCGACCAGTTACGGTCGTCGTCCTTGTCGTCCTCGTCATCGTCGTCGACATACTCTTTGTAGTCGTCGTCGAAGTCGCGGTCAGACTTCCCACTGCCCGCCAGTTCACGCTGCAGTGCAGTGAGGTCGGTGTTCGGGGAGTGGTACTTCAACTCCCGGGCCACCTTCGTCTGCTTGGCCTTAGCACGGCCGCGCCCCATGGCTCGACCCCCTCGCACAGAATTCGGGGCAGCCCGAAGGCGGGCCCCGATGACGTCAGGCATCTCTCGTGGCTCTTACGGTACATGGGGATGGCCAGGTTCGGCACCTCGGGTTACCTACCGGAGTCTCCGCGCGTCCTCGCAGATGGTCACGGTGCGCCTGATTTCGACCTGTAAGGAGCGGCATGGGAAGTCAGTCATGACCGGACGGGCTTCCGGCCGCTCCCACGACGGTCAGGACAGGTGGATCGTACGCAGCCTGCCCACCTCGGCCATCCGGCGCTCCGCGAGCCGGTCGGCGGCCGCCGCCGGCGGCACCCCCTCGGCGTCGGCCAGCCGGAGGATCTCCCGGGTGGTGTCGAAGATCCGGGTCGCCCGCAGTTTCGCCCGTTCGAAGTTGAACCCCTCGATCTCGTCGGCGACCTGGATCACTCCGCCCGCGTTCACCACATAGTCCGGGGTGTAGAGGATGCCCCGGTCGGCGAGCAGCTTGTCGATCCCCGGGTGGGCGAGCTGATTGTTCGCGCCACCGGTGACCACCCTGGCCCGCAGGGTCGCCACGGTGTCGTCATCGAGCGCACCGCCGAGCGCGCAGGGGGCGTACACGTCGATGTCGGCGGCGACCAGCGCCGCGGTGTCCGCGACCAGGTCGACCTGCGGGTACGTCTCGCGCGCCCAGCGCAGGGCGGATTCGCTGACGTCGGTCGCCACGACCGACGCGCCGTCGTCCAGGAGGTGGGCGGTCAGGTGCTTGCCGACCTTGCCCAGCCCGGCCACGCCGACCCGGCGACCGGCCAGCGTCGGGCTGCCCCACACGTGCTCCGCGGCGGCCCGCATCCCCTGGAAGACACCCCAGGCGGTGAGGACCGACGAGTCGCCGGCGCCGCCGTGTTCGACACTGCGGCCGGTCACGAACCGGGTCTCGCGGGCGATCACGTCCATGTCGGCGACATAGGTGCCGACGTCGCAGGCGGTGTAGTAGCGGCCGCCGAGGGACTGAACGAACCGGCCGTACGCGCGCAGCAGCGCCTCGGACTTGTCCAGCTCGGGGTCGCCCCAGATGACGGCCTTGCCGCCGCCGAGGTCGAGGCCGGCGAGGGCGTTCTTGTACGCCATCCCGCGCGACAGGTCGAGCACGTCGTTCAGTGCCGCGTCTTCGTTCGTATAGGGGTAGAAACGTGTGCCGCCCAGCGCGGGGCCGAGCGCGGTGGAGTAGATGCCGATGATCGCCTTGAGACCGGTGTGCCGATCCTGGCAGAAGACGACCTGCTCGTGCCCGGCCGGATCCTGGCCGCCGGTGCTGGTGAATACGCCCATGCTTGCTCCTGGTGACGGTGTGTGCCCTTGTGGGGCACGGACCTCGGGGTGGTGCCCGGCGGGGTGTTGCCGGTGCCGCCGAGCCTAGGCCCGGTCGGGAGGGCCCGCCAGGCGCCCTGGGCCATTCGAACCGATCGGTGGTGCTGTAAGCAGCGAAGTTCCGTTTCGTGGGAGGATCGCGCCGTGCCGTCGCTCTTCGCTTCGTATCTCCGGGTCTACGAGCCGCTGACCGCCTTCGATCGGGAGCGCCAGGTCTTCTGGCGCCGGTACGTCAGACAGGGGCGGGCGGTGGCGCCGCTGGACGGCCCGGTGCGACAGCGTACGGCGGTGATCGAGGCGCTCGGTGCCGGCTGGAGCAGGCTGCCCGACCTGCCCGAAGAGGCTTACGTGCTGGAGACCGACGACACCCTCCTGGTCTGCCCGTGGAACCTGCGGGTACGGGTGGCCGAGGCGGCGCTCAGTGCCCGGGACGGCGTCCCGTCGGTGTTGGCCGACGCGTTCGTCCCGCCGATCCTGGCCGGCCAGGCCAAGGCGGTGATCGACGACTGGCGCAGTGGTGCCCGGGTGCTGGAGCACGGGGTGCCCCGGGTGCACGAGCAGATCTCCACCTGGGGTGTGCCGTTGCGGTGGTTCGTCTTCGTCGACGCCGAGGAGCGGGAGCTGACGTTGCGGCCGGGCGGCCGGGCGCTGCGCTACCGCACCGAGATCTCGAAGGCCCGGCGGCGGGCGTCCCGGGGCCTGTCGGTGTTGCGCAAGTCGGTGGGCGACGCGCCGATCACCCAGGCGGTGGAGGAGGGTGCCCGGTGGCTGGAGGAGTTCCACCCGCGTTCGGTCGTCGAACTCGACTACGGCGGCCTGGTCGACCTGCTCGACGATGAGGCGCTGGAGGGCGACGACTCGCCCCAACTGGTGGCGGCCGGGCTCGCCGGGCTGTCCCGGGGCAACAGCGAGGCGGCCACGAAGGCTTACGAGACCCTGGTCGCGCGGTGGCGGGACGTCCAGCTCAGGGAGCGCCGCAACTAGTCCGAAAATGCCCCAATGATCCACGATGAGAGCGCTCCCAAGGCGAGGATCGCTCGTAGTGGGTACGCTACCAACGGTGAGCAACTGTCCCAATAAGGCGGTTTCTGGTATATAAAATTTGGATAAATCGGTCATTGTTCGTCCGTCTATCCAGGGACCTTCGGCCGTTCGGCCCATGTCGGACATCGGGGACTAGCCGGACCATGGGATACGCGTCGGCCGGCGGGACCCCGGCCGATGTTCTTAGGTACCTGTGGAGGAGTGACCGATGGCGTCGCGTACGCATGAACCAGAGCCGCTACTCACACCGGCCGAGGTCGCGTCGATGTTCCGTGTCGACCCGAAGACCGTGACCCGGTGGGCGAAGGCGGGCAAGCTCAGCGCAATCCGCACGTTGGGCGGCCACCGTCGCTACCGCGAGTCGGAGGTTCGCGCCCTGCTGCAAGGCCAGATCCCCCAGCAACGCCAGGGCGACTGAAAAACTCGGTCGATCGATCGTCGGTAAGGGACGGAACCCGCACGGGGAAGATGCGGGTGCCGTCCCTTCTCCGTGTCGGATCACCGATCGGCCCCGCGTCGCCAGCCCTCAGGGGGCCAGCACGATCCGGATGCCGACCGTGCCGTGCGCGCCCCGCCGGATCCGGCTGCCGAGCATGACCAGCCGGCCGAAGACCCCGTACTTCTTCTTCAGCAGTCCACGCACCCGCTCGGTGCTGGCCGGGTCGATCAGACTCGCCCGCGCGGGCACCTGCGGGCCGTGTGGCTTTCCCCGGGCGTCGCAGGCCGCGACGGTGACCTCGCCGCTGCGCCGGATCCGCTTCACCTTGCCCGAGTCGGCGACCGTCCAGACGGCGAGGCTGTCGCCGTCCCGCACTGCCCACACCGGAGTCGCCACCGCCCGGCCGTCCTTGCGGAACGTGGTCAGCAGGACGTACTTCTCGTCGCCGAGGCTTTCGAGGTCGGTCACGACAGCAAGGGTACGTCCCATCGATCGCCCGTACCGTCGGTAGTGTCAAGCTGGTGAAGGGTGAGCCGACGATCGGCGACGCGTTCGGCGAAGTCGTCCGGGACGCGCTGGCGGTGGCCACCGGCATCGGGCCGCGCCCACTGGTCGGCGGGCGGCTGCCCCGCCCCGTCATCGAGATCATCGAGCGCGACGACGGCCTGATCAACGGCGCGCCGGCCGCCCACTACCTGGCCGGACCGGACGAGTGGCAGCCGTACGACCACCGGGCGGTCGACCGGGTCCACGGCGAGACGCTCGACATCGGGGTCGGCGCCGGCCGGATCGCCCTGCGGTTACAGGACCGCGGCGTCGCGGTCACCGGCCTCGACGTATCCGCGGGGGCGCTGGCCGTGTGCCGGAAGCGGGGCGTACGCAGCCTGGTGCACGGCACCGTCGACCGGCACGCCTCGGATGGCCGCCGCTACGACACGTTCCTGCTGCTCGGCAACAACCTGGGCCTGCTGGAAGGGCGCGAACGGGCACCGGAGTTCCTTGCCGCGCTGGCGGCGATGGCCCGGCCCGGCGCGCAGGTGATCGCCCACGGCACGAATCCGTACGGCACCAGCGACCCGGTGCACACCTCCTACCACGAGGCCAACCGGGCCCGGGGCCGGCTGGGCGGGCAGTTGCGGCTGCGGGTGCGCTACCGGGAGTTGAGCACGCCCTGGTTCGACTACCTGGTCTGCACCCCCGACGAGTTGGCCGGGATCGTGCACGGCACCACGTGGCGGCTGGTCGACGTCGACACCACCGACGCCCCGTACTACCTGGCCACGCTGCGGTTGGGGAACTGAACCGGCGGCCGGCCGGCAGGTGCTGACAGGGCCGAGAGGGCCAACAGGCGGTCAGCGTGGCGGCGGGGTGGCCGGGATGCCGGCGGTCAGGGCCGCGAACGCGGCCCGGCGGATTCTGGACGCCGGCCCGACCGGTCCGGCGTCGGCCGGCTCCGGCTCGGCGAGCCCGGCGCACAGCGCGACGTCCCACGAGGTGACGGCCGCCCCCGCCACCAGCAGTGGGTACGGATGGTGCGGTGGCAGGCCGGTGCGTTCGGCGACGAAGTCGACGACCACCTGCCGCAGGTCGTTCATCAGGGTGAGGTACATGCCGATCAGCGACGGCTGCTCGTCCATCAGCCGGATCCGCCGGGTGATCTGGCGTTGCTCGGCGGCGTCCAGGTCGAGGGCGTCGAGCACCACCGCGACGGCCTCCAGCGGCGGCTGGTCGACCGCGGTCGCGGCCAGTTCGGTACGCAGCCGGGCCAGCCGCTGGTGGGCGACGTCGCCGAAGAGCACGTGCTGCTTGGACGAGAAGTAACGGAAGAAGGTGCGTACGGCGACCCCGGCCGCCTCGGCGATCTCCTCGACCGTGGTCTGCTCGTAGCCCTTCGCCGCGAACAGGGCGAGGGCCGCCTCCTCCAACGCCGTACGGGTCTCCTGTTTACGCCGCTCGCGACGGCTCGGCGGCAGGTCGGAGCCGGGAGACGTCGTCATATCCACATGGTGGCACGGCCGATCATGATCAACTGAATCCGGACCGGCCGCCGCCGTCCGTGTCCCGGCCGATACTTTTCCTTCGTATCCTGGCGGACACTTTCCTCCGGATCGCGGCTGACAGGCGCTAGCGTCAATGTATGAAGGTGGCGCGGCGGCTACTGCGTAACCTCGCCGGCAGCCTGGGAATCCTGGGCGCGCTCGGCATCGTCACCGTGGGGCTGCCCGCGATCGACCGCGCCATTCCCGCCATACGTCCGGTCGCCGCCGGGGTGCCCTATCCGGTCGGCGCCGGTGTCACCGTCGTACCGCCGCCCGGTGCCATGGTCGACGTCACGCAGACCCGGCCCTCCGGGGAACGCGGCACCGTCCTGTTCCTCATCGGCCCGGTCCGCTACGCGATCGTCGTCACCCCCTTCGACGGCGATCTCGCCGCAGCGGCCGCCCGGCTCGAACGGAAGATCACCGAAGTACGCGGCTACCAGATCACCGGCACCCAGCTCGGTGTCTCCACCGCCGCCGGGCTGCACGGCATCCAGGGCGGCTACATGGCGCCCGGCCGGGGCGGTCGCTACGCCGTCTTCCTCACCGGCGGACTCTCCATCGAGGTGACGGTCGCCGGCAGCCATCCCGAGTTCGGCGGCCTGGCCGCCGCCGTCGAGGCCAGCACCCGGTCGATCACCGTCGTGGAGGCTGCGTGACCCTCGGACCGCCACCGCCCCGCGCCGTCCAGTCCGTCCACCCCGCACCGTCCGGTTTCGACCTCCGCCAGGCCGTACCACTGCCCGCCTTCTGGCTGTTGGTCGTCCTGCTGCTGGCCGGCCTGGTCCGGATCGGCACCCTGCTGTGGGCGGCGTTCACCGAACATCCCGTCGCGACCTCGGTCGCCGTCGGGCTGTTCGCCCTCTACGCCGTACCGTTCTGGATCTGCGTACGAGCCTTGGACTACTTCGAACGCGAACCGCCGGTGCTGCTCGTCGCGGCGTTCGCGTGGGGCGGCCTGGTGGCGACCAGCGCGGCCATCCCCGGCAGCGCCGCCCTGCACAACCTGCTGGCCAAGCTGCACTCCACCGAGTTCACCGCCGCCTGGGGAGCGGCGGTGGCCGGCCCGACCGTCGAGGAACTGGTCAAGACCCTCGGCGTCGTCGCGATCGTGCTGGTGGCCCGTACCCAGGTCAACAGCGTTCTCGACGGGGTCGTCTACGGCGCCCTGGTCGGGCTCGGTTTCCAGGTCGTCGAAGACGTCATCTACGCCGTGAACGCGGTCGTCATCGCCGGCCGCGGCGACGAGGTGACCCCGGTGGTGGCCACCTTCTTCGTCCGCGGCTTCCTCGCCGGACTGTGGAGCCACACACTGTTCGGTGCCCTGGCCGGCGCCGGCATCGGCTACGCCGTCGTCCGGCGGGACCGCTCCCGCCCGGCCCGCTGTGCGATGGCCGGACTCGCCCTGGCCGGCGCGTGGGCCTGCCACTTCCTGTGGAACTCGCCGCTGCTCGCCGACGGGCCGGGCACCGGCGGCTTCGGGCTGCTGCTGGTGCTGCTCGCCAAGGGCGTGCCGTCGCTGGTCCTGATCCTGCTGCTGGTCCGGGTGGCCCGGCACCGCGAGGCCGACTACTACACGGCGCAGCTCGCCGCGCTCGACGATCCACGGATCGCCACGCCCGGCGAGCTGCGCGCGCTGGCGCTGGGACACCTGCGCGCCGACGCCCGGCGGCACGCGCAGCAACGGGCCGGCCATCCGGCCCGCACGGCCGTACGGCGGCTACAGCACGCCCAGGCCCGGCTGGCGGTCGAACTCAGCCGGGCCGGCGCGGCCGTGGCCCGGACGCCCGACGTACCGGCGCCGGAGCCGGCCGGGCTGCCGGCCGCTGTCGACCGGTGGCGCGCAGAGGTGCTGACCCAGCGGGATCAGCTCCGGGAGCTGGGCCACCCGGAGGCGGTGGCACCCGGACCGGCCCAGGGGCCCGGCCGGCGGATCGGGGCGGCGGTCGGGCTGGCGGTGCTCGTCCTGGCCGTGGCATGGGCGGCCCTCAGTTGGCTCGGCGCCGCCTGACGCCTGCCCGGCCCCGCCTGACGCCTGCCCGGCCCCGCCGGTGCCGCCTGTTCGGCCCCGCCTGGCGCCCGGCCCGGCGGGCGACGCCTGTCGCGGTCGTCAGACCGTCACCGGGGGATGACCGCCGTCGCCGTCGACCACCTCCTCGGGCGTGCCGTCCTCGTCGATGTCGACCATGGTGATGTCGACCTTGCCGTCACCGTCGGTGTCGAACTGGAAGAGGTCCGCCTTGCCGTCACCGTCGGTGTCCACCACCCAGACGTCGGCCTTGCCGTCGTTGTTGGTGTCCGCCGCCAACAGTTCGATGCGCTCGTCGCCGCGCGTCTCGACGGTTTCCTGCGGTTCGCTCATCAACGGACCTCCATCAGACGATCTTTCGGGGTACGGATACCCGTTCACGCTAGGGCCCCGTCCTGGCGTACGCGACCCGGGCTGCATAGGGTCGCTGGCATGAACGATCGTTTTGTCGTCGTCGGCGCCGGCACCATGGGGCTCGGTATCGCCTACGTCGCCGCCGGCGCCGGCTTCCACGTCGAACTCGTCGAGGTCGACCGGGACCGGGCCGACACGGCCATGGCGAAGCTGGGCGGGCTGTGGCAGCGGGCGGTCGAGCGCGGCAAGCTCACGGCGGCGCAGGCGGACGCCGGCCGTACCCGGGTGGTGCCGCGCGCCGACCTCGCCGAGGTGGCCGACGGGCCCGACGTGGTTGTCGAGGCCGTGCCCGAACGCCTCGACCTCAAGCGGTCGGTGCTCGCCGCCGCCGAGGCCCGGCAGCCCGCGCTGCTCGCCAGCAACACGTCCAGCATCTCCATCGGCAGCCTCGCCGAAGGGCTGGCCCGGCCCGAACGCTTCGCCGGGCTGCACTTCTTCAACCCGGTCTGGGTGATGACACTGCTGGAGATCGTGGTCGGCCCGGCCACCGCCGACGAGACCACCGCGGCTGCCGTCGCGCTCGCCGGCCGGCTCGGCAAGGACCCCGTCGTCGTACGCGACCTGCCCGGCTTCGCCACCTCCCGGCTCGGCGTCGCCCTCGGGCTGGAGGCGATCCGGATGGTCGCCGACGGGGTCGCCAGCCCGGCCGACATCGACAAGGCGATGGTGCTCGGCTACCGGCACCCGGTCGGCCCCCTCGAACTCACCGACCTCGTCGGGCTCGACGTACGGCTGGACATCGCGCGCACCCTCCAGCGGGCGTACGGCGACCGGTTCGCCCCGCCCCCGCTGCTCGTGGAGATGGTCGCCGCCGGCCGGCTGGGCAAGAAGACCGGACAGGGCTTCTACGACTGGGAGAACGGGAGGCGGGCATGAGCATCGCCGTCGAGGAACGCGCCGACCGGGTCGTGGTCACCCTGGACCGGCCGGAGAAGCGCAACGCGATCGACGCCGACATGGTCGACGCGCTGCACGGCGTCTGCGCCCGGCTGGAACGGGAGCCGAAACCGCTGCTGCTCACCGGCGGCGCCGACGGCGTCTTCGCCGGTGGGGCCGACATCGCGCAACTGCGCGAACGGGGCCGGCTGGACGCGCTCGCGGCGATCAACGCTGGTGTCTTCGCCCGCATCCGGGCCCTGCCCCTGCCGACCGTCGCCGCCGTCGACGGGCCGGCGCTGGGCGGCGGCGCCGAGCTGGCGTACGCCTGTGACCTGCGGGTCTGTACGGCCCGGGCGTTCTTCGGCCAGCCCGAGGTGCGGCTGGGGATCATGGCCGGGGCCGGGGCGACCCACCGGCTGCCGGCGCTGGTCGGTGAGGCCCGGGCCAAGGAGATGCTCTTCACCGGCCGGCGGGTGGGTGCCGAGGAGGCGGCCCGGATCGGGCTGGTCAACCTCGTCGTCGACGAGCCCGGCGAACTGCTTGCCGCGGCCCACGGCCTGCTCGACGAGATCGTGAAAGGCTCGCCGCTGGCGTTGCGGCTGACCAAGCTCGCCGTCGACGCGCCGCCGGCCGCCCACCCGCACGTCGACCTGGTCGGTCAGGCGGTGCTCTTCGAAGACGAGGAGAAGCGCCGCCGGATGACCGACTTCCTGGAACGGAAAAGCCGGTGAGCCAAGCTGGCCCACCGGCTTTCCACCGCGTCGTTACGCCGCTCAGCTCGCCGCGTACGGGTTGGTGGTCGGGTCGATGTAGTTGACCTGGTCGGCGACACCGTCGAAGTTGGTGTCGCGGATGACCTGGTCGGTCACACCGTTCTCGTTGGTGTCGGTGGCGACCACGTCGACCCGGCCGTCGAAGTTGGTGTCCTGCACGACCATGTCCGGCGTGCCGTTGAAGTTGGTGTCGGCGACCACGTGGTCGACGTATCCGTCGGCGTTGGTGTCGGTGCCGACGATGTCGATCATGCCGTCGGCGTTGCTGTCGATGCCGACCGCGTCGACCGTGCCGTTGTCGTCGTAGTCACGCAGGATCGTGTCCAGGTGGCCGTCACCGTCGGTGTCGACCAGGACCGCGTCGGCGTTCCCGTCACCGTCGAAGTCCTGGGTCACCATGTCGGCCACGCCGTCGCCGTCGGTGTCGGTGATGGTCTCGGTCGAACCGTCGACGTTCTGGATCACGATCGAGTTGGGCTCGTAGGACAGCGGCTCCTGCCCCGTGTCGGTCTCCGAGCCGAAGCCCTCGGTGTCGGTGGTCGGCTCTTCGAGGTCGAGGCCCGGGTCGCTGTACTCGCTCATTGTCTTGCCCTTTCGATCATCATCTCTCGCGGTGTTGATGAAACCGTACGGTGCCCGGACCAGCCGAGGAATCACGGAAACGTGCCACTACCGGGTGGCCGTCAGTGCCGCAGCGGTACGTCCGCTGCGGCAAGCGCCTTGATGACTTCGGCTGACTCCGCGAACCCGATGACCAGGGCGGCCTCCGGCGCGAATTCCTTGATCTCCTGTGCCCCGGCGGAGAAATCCACCGGTGGTCCGTCGGCACCCGCGGGCGGATCGTAGGTCAGCAGCCGGATCCGGTCCGGCGCCACTCCGGTCCGCTCCAGTTC
Source organism: Polymorphospora sp. NPDC050346 (assembly GCF_040655695.1). NCBI lineage: Bacteria > Bacillati > Actinomycetota > Actinomycetes > Micromonosporales > Micromonosporaceae > Polymorphospora > Polymorphospora sp. NPDC050346. Next base: position 59,116 of record NZ_JBFAKM010000037.1, read on the forward strand.
GGCCCGGACGTTCTCCTGCAACCCCTGACCGTACGAGTCCTTACGGGCCACGATCACGATCCGGTTCGGGCCGTCCCGCAGGATGACGTCGGCCAGCGCCCGCCCCTGGAGGATGTCCGAAGGCGCGGTGCGGAAGTAGAGGCCCTTGTCGTCCACGGTGCTCAGGCCGGCGTCGGTGTTGCACGGCGAGAAGAGGATCAGGCCGGCGGCGACGACATCGGGCAGTACGGCCCGTGAGATTCCGGAGGCACCGGCGCCGATGATGACATGGGCACCCTTGGCGACATGCTCCTGAACGGTCTGCCGGGCCTTGTCGACGTTGGTGCCGTCGTCGCCGTCGAGCCACGCCACGTCCGCGCCGAGCACCCCGTCGGCAGCGTTGATCTCACGGATCGCCAGGGCCGCGCCGGCGGCCAGTGGCGGATAGGCGAGGGCCAGGTCACCGGTGCGTGGCAGCAGGCCGCCGATCTTCAACGGGGCGCCGGCCCGCTGGTTCCCGCCGGAACTTTCCCGCTTCGGCGGCGGCGGCGCGACCGTGCTGGTGGTGGTTTCGTCGCCGGCACCGATGAACTCCGTCTTGCCGTCGTCGAGTTCGTTGTCCGAACCGAAGTGCACGGTGGCGTAGCTCGCGGTCGACGGCTCCCCGGCGTCGGTGAATCCGCCCCGCTTCAGCGATACGCCCCGGTACTGGATGTCGGTGCCGGCCCGGGCGAGCTTCAGGCACTCGGCGACGGTGTCGCAGATCTCGCCGCCGGTGGTGACCCCGTTGATCTGCTTGGCGATCTCGGCCGGGTCGGTCGTGCCGGCGAGCTGGGTGGCGAGCGCACTGATCACGACCGCGTCGTACGTCTCACCGGAGTAGATGTAGTCGTCGAGGTCGGGGTCGACGGATGCGAGTCGTTCGATGAAGTCGGCGGACAGCGGCGTGAGGGGTTTGGTCCCCTTCATGCCGGCCAGGATCCCCGGCTGTCCCTCGAACTCCGTGGCGAACGAATTGATCATATTCCCGTCGGAGCCGTATAGCCTGACCAGGGACTCCGTCGTTTCCTCGGGCTCGGCCGTACCGCAGCCGGTGGCGCCCAACAGGAACGCGGCGCAGACGGCCAGGGCGGCACTGCGCCTGCCGCGTGACACGGGCATCGGATCGTCCTCCCCTCGGCGAAGCTCCGTGGGCACACTAGCGTGCCAGCGGCCGGAACTGTGACCGTGGTCGCAGGTCAGCGCTTTACCTGCGGGTAACCTTCCGGCGTGGACGCCGACAGTCAACTCGCGGCCGAACTCGCCGCCGCGCCCGGCGCACTCGCCGAGCGGATGGGCATCACGCTGGTCGAACTGACCCCGGAGCGGGTCGTCGGCTCGATGCCGGTCGAGGGGAACACACAGCCGATGGGTCTGCTGCACGGCGGGGCGTCGTGCGTCCTCGCCGAGACCCTCGGATCGGTGGGAGCCGCACTGCACGGCGCCACCATCGGCCGGCCCGCCGTCGTCGGTGTCGACATCAACGCCACCCACCACCGGGCGGTCAGCGCCGGTACGGTCACCGGCGTCGCCGTCCCGCTCCGCCGTGGCCGCACCGTCTCGACGTACGAGGTGGTCATCAGTGACGACAAGGGGAACCGGGTCTGCACCGCCCGGCTGACCTGTCTCCACGTTTCGGGCTGAGGCTCACCGTCCGGGAGTGCCGCCTTGACGGTGCGTCATACCCTTCCGCATGTGACTGAGCACGGGCGAAGTCATCGCCCGAGGTGCCGGAGAGCGGCATCAGCGCGGGCGGGGCAGGTCGAAATCGCCGCTCACGGCGTCGGACATGAAGCGAGGTGACGGCGTGACGGAAGTACCCCAGGAGGCGCTCGACGACGCCGCCAAGGTGCTGCACCTTGCCCTGGACGGCGACACCGACGCCGTCGTCGGCACGCTCGACGCGGTCGTCGACCGGGCCGGCGTGGTCGGTGCCTACGACGTCGCGTGGTGCCTGGCGGCCTCGATGGTCGGCGACGACCTCCGGCTCGGCCGGTGGACGCTGGAGTTCCCCGACATCGACGAGGCGGCGTACGACGCCCGCTGGGTCGCCCGTTTCCTCAGCGCGTACGCCAACGGCGACGTCTCGACGGGCGAGGCGCTCTTCGGCGCCGCCCTGGCCGACGGCCAACTGCCGGACTGTCTGCTCACCCTGGCCGGCTCGGCGGTCGCCACGCTGCGCAAGCGGGTGGCCTGACGGCGGCCACCCGCGATTGCGCGACGGTGGATCAGAACGCGACCTGAACCTCCAGCGGGGTGTACTGGTAGAAGTTGTTCGAGAGCCGCACCCGGAACGGCACCCCGTCACGCACGTTGGTCGCGACCGTGAACCAGCCCGACTTGGCCGGGATGTAGGTCCAGTAGTTGCACCCGCTCGTCGCGTTCACGAAGATCACGCAGGCGTTGGTGCCGTACGTGCTGAAGTTGCGGATGTTGACGTCGACACAGCGGTTGGTGGTCCGGTAGGTGCCCACCTCGCCACCCCAGGCGCCGATCGAGAACTTCGAGCGGACCGCGCCGCCGTAGCAGGTGGCCAGCAGCGAGGCCTCGCCGGCTGTGCGGGGGATCGGTTCGGCGTACGCCGGTGGGCTGCCGAGCCCGACCGCGGTGAGAACTGACAGCGTCACGCAGGCGAGCAGGTGCTTGACCTTCTTGGGCATCCACGTCTCCGGGGTCGAGGGTCACCGTCTGTCATGGACAGACTTCCTGTGGCGACGATCGTAGTTATCGCGGTCCATGTCCGCTGCCCCGTCGCATGCCCCGGACCCGGCCCGGACGCACCGGCCGGGCGCGGTGCCGACGACGCGGTGCGGCGGCCCGGACCGCGCTGGCGAACTCACCCCGGACCGGCGGCCCGGGCCTGTGGTAGCTGTTGTGCATGTCCGACGCGATCCTCGCCAAGGTGCGCAAACTGCTGGCCAAGGCCGAAGACCCGGCCTGTACGGCCGCCGAGGCGGAGGCGTTCACCGCCAAGGCCACCGAGTTGATCGCGCGGTACGGCGTCGACCGGGCCCTGCTCGCCGCCCGCGACCCCGCCACCGACCCGGTCGGTGACCGGGTGCTCGACCTGCTCGCCCCGTACGCCCTCGACAAGGCCGGCCTGCTCGCCGCGGTCGCCACCGCGCTGCGCTGCCGGTGCGTACGCCGCCGGGTCGGCAGCGGCTTCGCCATGCACCTCTTCGGCTTCGGCAGCGACCTCGAACGCGTCGACCTGCTCTTCACCTCACTGCTGGTGCAGGCCGCCCACGGGCTGGCCGCCGCCGACGTACCGGCGGGGGAGCAGCCGGCGGCGTTCCGGCGGTCGTGGCTCGCGGGGTTCGCCGCCGTGGTCGCCGAGCGGCTGCGCGACGCCGAAGCCGCCGCGGCCGCCGCGACGGTCACCAACTCCGGCCCGTCGGTCGCGCTCGTGCTCGCCGACCGCTCCGACCGGGTGGACCGGCGGATCTCCGAGGTCTATCCCAGGCTGCGGACCGCCGGCCGGCGCCGTCTCGCCGGCAGCGGCATGAGCCAGGGCGCCGCCGCCGGCCGGGCGGCCGACCTGGGTGGCACCCGGCTGGACCGGGGCCGGCCGGCGCCGCTCGCGGGCCGGCGGCGCGGTTGAGGCGTCAGCGCTGCGGCAGAGCCGTCAGCGGAGCATGCCCATGTTGTGCCGGGTGACCCCGCGGGCCGCCGTCAGCGGGCCGACGACCATGTAGATGACCCAGGTCAGGGGCAGCGTCACGAGGCCGATCACGATGCCGATGAGGAAGATGTTGATCCAGAAGAAGACCCAGTAGGACACCATCAACGCGATCCCCAGCCCGATCTGCCGGGCGTAGAGGTTGCCCACCCCGAAGATGCCGAAGATGCCGAGCACGAGTTCGAGCGCGACGGCGGCGCCGGCCGACTTGGCGGCGATCGGGACGACCGGGATCACCCCGTACGGCAACGTGGGCGGCGCGGAGTTCGGCGGCGACCAGTGCGGCGGTTGGGGGATGGGCAGGTTGGCTGGGGGCGCGGAGTACTGCGGCTGCTCGGGGAACTGCTGGTACGTCATCGCGACGGCCTCGCTACCGGATGTCAGGACGGGGTCCCGATTGTCGCACCCGCCGGCACCTCCGATGTCCATCGCAGCGGCAGGGGGCAACGGACCGTCCAGCTGAAAATTGGAAGGTTGCGGTGCTGACAAAGCAAAGCGCCGACCGGCGTTTCCGCTGGTCGGCGTTGCTTTAGCCCGGCGAAAGGCTATGTGGCCAGAGGCGGGGTCGAACCGCCGACCTTCCGATTTTCAGTCGGACGCTCGTACCAACTGAGCTATCTGGCCGTGTTGCTCGGTTCATGGTACCCGTCTTGCGGTGTGACCGCGCGGCGGGTGCCAGTCTCCGAAACGCAGAACGCCGCGCGTAGAAACGCGCGGCGAGCGGCGCTGGCGGTCCTGACGGGACTTGAACCCGCGACCTCCGCCTTGACAGGGCGGCGAGCACTCCAACTGCTCCACAGGACCTTGCTGCTCCGGCTAGGCCGGAATGTGCCCCCAACGGGATTCGAACCCGTGCTACCGCCTTGAAAGGGCGGCGTCCTGGGCCGCTAGACGATGAGGGCGGCCCCGCCATCATCGCATATCGCGACTCCAGCGGTAGAGCTCCCATCCGGCGGCGCCGGAGGCTTGGAAAGCATACGTGATGTCCCGCCCCAGAACCAAACCGATACCGCTCTTCTCGTGATCATCCCTCTGACCTGCGGAAACACCGTGATCAAGTGTCGAGCGAAATGATCTCGTACCGGTCCTGGAGTTTGCCGATCAGCCCGGCACAGGCGTCCAGCGTCGCCGCCCGGTCGCCACCGCCGTCGTGCAGCAGCACGATGGAACCGGGCCGGGCCTTCTTGAGCACCCGTTCGGTGATCTCGGACGCCCTGGTCTTCTTCTCCCAGTCCCGTGGGTCGACGTCCCAGTCGATCGAGGCCATTCCCAACTCCTCGGCGACCGAGATCGCCGCCTCGGTCCACCGGCCCCCCGGGTGCCGGAAGAAGGGGATCCGGGCGTCGGGTACCGCCCGCCGGATCTCCCGGTTGGTGCGCTCCAGGTTGGCCCGGATCTCCGCCGGCGGGCGGTTGCCGAGGTCGAGTTCGTGATGCCAGGTGTGGTTGCACAGGGTGTGCCCCTCGCGGACGATCCGGGCGACAAGCGCCGGATGACGGTGCACCTGTGAGCCGACGACGCAGAACGTCGCCTTGACCCGGGCCGCCCGTAGCCGGTCGAGCACCTTCGGTGTCCAGACCGGGTGCGGCCCGTCGTCGAACGTCAGCGCCACTCCCTTGCGTCCGGTCGTGCGTCGTACCGGCAGTGGCGCCGGAGCCGTGCTCGTGGTCGCGGTCGGTCCGGGCGTGGCCGCCGCCGACCGGGTGGGGGCCGGCGTACCGGTCGGCGGTGCGCTCGACGGTGTCGCCGGCCGGGACGGTGTGCCGTCGGGCGCCGGGATTCCGGTCGCCGGTGGCGCCGTCCGGAAAGTGGGGTGGCTGGTCGGGCGGGAGGCTATCCAGCCCGCGCCGAGCAGCAGCGCGAGTACGACCACGCCGGACCCGAGGGCGGCACGTTGTTTCATCGTCGGCTCCCGAGGGGAATTCGGGCAGGACGTCGGGCTCACGCTAGCCCACCGCCGACGGCGTGCGATACCGGATAGACGACTCCGATCAGCCGGTCACCGGGCGACCCGGCACGGCCACCGCGCCAGCGAGAACGACGGCCTCGGTGAGGTCTGCCGGGGACCGCACCCCGGCGGGAAGCGGGCCGGCCGCCCAACCGGGACCGGCCGCCATCACCAGCAGCGGGCGGCGGGGCACGGACAGTACGGCCGCCAGTTGCTCGGTACGCGCGGTGGCGGGAGCGTGCGACCACACGACGACCACCGCCGGCCCGGTCCGGTCCACGGCGTCGACCAGGGCGACGGTCGGCACCCGTGCGCCGAGCAGCCGGCAGCCGACGCCGGCCTGCGCCAGCGCGGCGGCGAGCGCCTCCAGCGGCAGGCTGTGCTGCTCCTCGTCGGCACAGGACAGCAGGATCCGGGCTGCTTCGGCCGGCCGGCGTACGGCGCCGAGGACCTCCGACACGCAGCGGGACAGCAGGTGCTCGACCTCGATCAGGCGGGACGTGGTCGCGTACCGCTCGCCGATCCCGACCAGGACGGGCCGCAACATCTCGTCCCAGGTCCGGACGACGCCGTGGGCGGCCACCTGCCGTTCGATGAGCTCCCGCATGGCGGTCGAGTCGAGCCGCATGGCGGCGCGGGCCAGGCCGCGGGCGGCCGGGCCGGCCCGGCCGACCGGGATGGCGAAGCCACCGCCGGCCCGGCCGGCGGCCCCCTGGCGGGGGGCCGCGTTGCGAGGGGTGTCGGGCCTGGGGGCGACCGTGGTGCGGCGGGCCCAGCCGGCCGCCTCGGCCGGCGTGACACCCTCGGCGGTCAGCCGCCGCATGACCTCCAGCCGGGCGAGGTCCTCGGCGGTGTAACGCCGGTGGTGCCCGGGCACGTGCTGGCTCGGCCCCAGGCCGTACCGCTGGTGCCAGGTGCGTAGCGTCGTCACGGCGACGCCGAGCCGGCGCGCGACGGCGCCCGCGCTCAGGGCGTCATCGCCCACCTGACCGCTCCGGCGCTTCGTCGATGGTGGCGCCGGAACCCGGTACGACGATGCCGTCCGCTCCCGCCCGCCCTGGGCTGAAGAGCCGGTCGGTGACGCCGGCGAGCCACGGCGCGTGCTGCCGCGGCTGTTCGGCGAGCCCGGTCAGCAACTCCTCGCGGGTCACCCAGCGCACGTCGGCCACCTCTTCGGGAGCCGGGGCCAGGGTCGTGCCGGGGGGAAGCTCGGCCCGCAGCACGTGGTCGTACTCGAACTCGACCCGGCCGGTGGCGGGGTCCTCGGCGTAGTAGACGTAGACGCCGACCTCGGTGAGGTCGACCGGCGGTATGCCCAGTTCCTCGCCGAGCCGCCGGTTGGCGGCCTCGGCCAACGACTGGCCCGGCGCCGGGTGCCCGCAGCAACTGTTGGCCCAGCGCAGCGGAAACCTGGTCTTGACGGCGGCCCGCTGCTGGAGCAGGACCCGGCCGGTCGGGTCGACCAGGAAGACCGAGAACGCCCGGTGCAGCCGGCCCGGCGGACGGTGGGCGTCGTCGACGGTGCACTCGCCGATCGGGTTGCCGGTGTCGTTGACCAGCTCGACCAGGTGTGCCTCGCGGGAGAGGGTCACCGGGTGCCTCCCGTCACTCGGCCGGCGGCGAGCTTGCCGGAGATCAGCACCATCGGCACGCCCACACCGGGTTGTGTCCCAGATCCTACGAAGACCACGTTGGACAGCGTGGGGTGCAGGTTGTTCGGGCGGAAGGGGCCGGTCTGGAAAAGGCTGTGCGCGGCGGCGAACGGGGTGCCCGCCGCCATGCCCTGGTCGGCCCAGTCGGCGGGGGTGACCACCCGGGACACCTCGACGCCGGCCCGGAAGTCGCGGTAGCCACGCGCCTCGAGCGTACGCATCAGCTCGTCCGCGTAGCGCGCGGGCAGGTCGCCGCGCCAGTCGAGCCGGCCCCGGTCGAGGTTCGGCACCGGCGCGAGCACGTAGTAGGTCTGCCGGCCGGCCGGCGCGACCGACGGGTCGGCCCGGCTCGGGTTGGTGACCAGCAGTGACGGGTCGGACATCAGTTCGCCCCGCTTGATGATCTCGTCGAAGGTGCCCTTCCACGGCCGGCCGAAGTGGATGTTGTGGTGGGCGATCTTCGAGTAGGGCTGCCGGGACCCGATGTGCAGCACCACGCAGGACGGCGAATGGCGCAGCCGCCGGTAGCGGGCGGCCGGCAGCAGGTCCCGGTAGGCGACCGGCAGGTCGGGGTTGAGTACGACGACGTCGGCGGGGACCCGCTCGCCGTCGGCGGTGATCACCGCGCTGGCCCGGCCGGCCGAGGTCTCCACCCGGGTCACCGTGGTGCCGTAGCGGATCTGTACGCCGTGCTTCTCCGCCGCCCCGGCCAGGGCCCGGGGTACGGCGTGCATCCCGCCACGCGGGTAGTAGACCCCGGCGACCGAGTCGAGGTAGGCGATCACGGCGTAGATGGCGAGCGCGTCGTGCGGGGCCAGGCCGGCGTACATGGCCTGGAACGAGAAGATCCGCCGGGTCCGGGGATCGGTGAAGAACTGGTTGATCTTGGTTTGCAGCCGGCGGAACGCGCCGGTCGAAAGTAGCCGGAGCAGGTTGGCGGTCAGCAGGTCACGGGGGCTGTCGAAGTTGCGGTCGATGAAGTCGGTCCGCTCCAGCTGCCACAGGTCGCGGGCGAAGTCGACGAACCGCAGGTAGCCGTCGGCCTCCCGGGGACCGCAGACCCGTGAGATCTCGGCCGCCATCCGGGCGGTGTCGGTGATCACGTCCAGGGTGGAGCCGTCGGGGTAGTAGGCCCGGTAGGCGGGGGCGACCGGGGCGAGGTCGAGCCAGTCGGTCAGCTCCTCGCCGACGGCGGCGAGCGGCTCGGCGATCAGGTCGGGCATGGTCAGCACGGTCGGCCCGGTGTCGAACTCGTAGCCGTCGACGCTGAGCCGACCGGCCCGCCCGCCGGGCACCGGCTCCCGCTCAAGGACGGTGACCTGACGGCCGCTGCCGGCCAGGTGCAGAGCCGCGGCGAGGCCGCCCAGCCCGGCACCGACGACGACCACCCGATCGGTCGGTCCGCTCACCTTGCGCATTGGGCCACCCCTCTCCGGGCCTCCATCATGCCCGCCGATCCGTGGCCCGTACGGCGAGGTCGGCCAGCGCCCGACGGGCGACCGGGTCGATCGGCGCGGTTCCGATCGAGTCGAGCGTGTCGGCGACCCGTGCCTCGATCATCTGCTCGACCCGGGCGGTGGCACCGGTGGCGGTGACCACCTCGGCGAGCCTGTCGACCCCGACCGTGCCCGCCTGCCCCCGGGCCAGCTCGGCCCGCTGCGCGGCGGTGGCGAGCTGGTCGGCGAGCAGCAGCAGCACCGTCGGCTTGCCGGTACGCAGGTCGTCGCCGGCCGGCTTGCCGGTGTGTCGCGGATCGCCGTACACGCCGAGGAGGTCGTCGCGGAGCTGGAACGCCTCGCCGACGGCGATTCCGTACCGGCTGTAGGCGGCGGTGACCGGGCCGGGGGGCCCGGCGGCACCGCCGGCGAGTGCCGCGCCGAACAGCAGCGGGCGCTGCACGGTGTAGCTGGCGGTCTTGTGCCGGGCCACCCGCAGCGCCCGGTCGACCGACCAGTTGGCGGCGTCGGTGTCGCCGAGGATGTCGAGGTACTGCCCGGCGATCGCCTCGATCCGCATCTGGTCGTAGCAGCGGCGGGCGGCCAGCACCGAGGCGGCCGGCAGGCCGGTCCCGGCGAGCAGTCGGTCGGCCCACACCAGGCAGAGGTCGCCGACGAGCACGGCGCCGGCCGTGCCGAAGTGGTCCGGGTCGCCGGTGCGCCCGGCCGCGACGTGCTGGTCGGCGAGCACCCGGTGCGCGGTGGGCCGGCCGCGCCGGGTGGCGGAGCGGTCCATGACGTCGTCGTGGACGAGGGCGAACGCGTGCAGCAGCTCCAGCGCGGCCAGCGCCGGAAGGGTGGACGCGACCGGCTGGTGCGCGCGGACCCCACGCCAGCCCCAGTGGGCGAAGACCGGGCGCAGCCGCTTGCCGCCGGCGAGCACGCAGTCGCGGGCGGTGCGGGCGAGGTCGCCGAGGGCGGGGTCGATCTCCTCGATCGCGGCCACCTCGGAGTCCAGGAAGTCGATCAGGGTCTGCTCGATCAGCTCGATCAGCCCGATCAGCTCGCTGGGAGCCGGAGCGGGCGGGGGCGCAACGGGGCGGGCATCACCCGGGAACGTCGGGAGTGTGTCGTTGGCCACGACGCCGAGCGTACCCTAGAGTTGCGAGTTGCGTCGATTGCTGCGTCGATCTATCCGAGGAGGTCCCATGGAGACAGATCTTGCCGCGGCCTATGAACGCTGTCGTGAGCTGCACAAACGGCACGGACGCACCTACTATCTCGCGACCCGGCTGCTGCCGGCCTGGAAACGTCGGCATGTCCATGCGCTGTACGGGTTCACCCGCTACGCCGACGAGATCGTCGACCGGACCGGCGACGCGTCGGTCGCCGAGCGGACCGCCCGGCTCGACGCCTGGTCCGCCCGGTTCCTCGCCGGCCTGCACGGCGAGCCCGTCAACGACCCGCTGCTGCCCGCCGTGCTGCACACCATCGCGGTCTTCCAGCTCGACCGGGCCGACTTCGCGTTGTTCCTGCGCAGCATGGCGATGGACCTCACCATCACCTCGTACGCCAGCTACGACGACCTGCTCGACTACATGGAGGGGTCGGCGGCCGTGATCGGCACGATGATGCTGCCGATCCTCGGCGCGGCCGACCCCGCCGCCGCCCGCGAGCCGGCCCGCCAGCTCGGCTTCGCCTTCCAGCTCACCAACTTCATCCGCGACGTCGGCGAGGACCTGGCCCGCGGTCGCACCTACCTGCCCGACGAGGACCTCGACAAGTTCGGGGTCGGCCGCGCCGACCTGGTCACCGCCGCCCGCGACGGTCGCGGCACCGCCCGGACCAGGGAGCTGATCGAGTACGCCGTGACCCGCGCCCAGGCGCACTACGCCGCCGCCGCCCCCGGGGTGGCGATGCTGACCCCCGCCTCCCAGGCGTGCATGCGCACCGCGTTCGCTCTCTACGGGGGCATCCTCGACGAGATCGCCGCCGCCGGTTACGACCCCTTCGTCCGCCGGGCGACCGTCCCGGGCCGCCGTCGGGCCGCCGTCGCCGCCCGGTCGCTGCTGGCCCGGCCGGGCACCCCGGTCGCCGTACCCGGTCCGTCGCCGCGGTGAGGTCGATGCGTACGGCGATCGTCCTGTTCACCCGCGACCTCCGGGTCCACGACCAACCGGCACTGGCCGCCGCCTGCGCCAACGCCGAGCGGGCGGTGCCGCTCTTCGTGCTCGACCCGGCCCTCGCCGGCCGCTCGCCCAACCGGGACCGGTTCCTCGCGCAGAGCCTCGCCGACCTGCGCGGCTCGCTGCGCGAGCGGGGCGGCGACCTGGTCCTGCGGCACGGTGACCCGGTCGCCGAGACGATCCGGCTGGCCGCCGAGACCGGCGCCGGGGGCATCGCCGTCTCCGCCGACGTCAGCCGCTATGCCCGGCGCCGGGAGAGCCGGCTGCGCGCCGAGGCCGACCGGCACCGGCTGTCGCTGCGGCTCTTCCCCGGGCTGACCGTCGTCGACCCCGGGGCGGTCACCCCGGCCGGCGGCGACCACTACAAGGTCTTCACGCCGTACTTCCGCGCCTGGGCGGCCAGCCGGTGGCGCGACGAGGTGGCCACGCCGGCGACGGTGCCGCTGCCGTCCGGGGTCGCGGTCGGTCGGCTGCCGGCCCTGCCCGCGGGGGAGTCGCCGCGGGCCGCCGCCGGGGGCGAGACCGTGGGCCGGCGGCTGCTGCGCGGCTGGCTGGGCGGGATCGACCGGTACGACGACATCCACGACGACCTCGCCGCCGACGCGACGTCACGGCTGAGCCCGTACCTGCGGTTCGGGTGTGTGTCCCCGCTGGCGGTGGCGCGGGCGGCGGGCGACCGCGACGGGCCGTTCGTCCGCCAGCTCTGCTGGCGCGACTTCTACCACCAGGTGGCGTACGCGTTCCCGGACCTGTCGACGGCCGCCTACCGGCCGGGCGTGACCGAGGTGTGGCGGTACGACGCCGACGCGCTGGCGGCCTGGCAGGAGGGGCGGACCGGCGTGCCGATCGTCGACGCCGGGATGCGGCAGTTGCGGGCCGAGGGCTGGATGCACAACCGGGCCCGGCTGATCACCGCCAGCTACCTCACGAAGCAGCTCGGCCTCGACTGGCGCCTCGGGGTGGAGTGGTTCCACCGCTGGCTGCTGGACGGCGACGTCGCCAACAACTCCGGGAACTGGCAGTGGGTCGCCGGCACGGGAAACGACACCAAGCCCTACCGGCGGTTCAACCCGGTCCGGCAGGCGCACCGCTTCGACCCGGCCGGCGACTACGTCCGCCGCTGGGTCCCCGAGCTGGACCCCGCAAGATCCGCGTGATCAGGGACTAAAACGCGCGGGTCGCCGGCGTGCCGGTCGTCAGACTCCCTGATCACGCGGATATTGAGGTGGTCACAGGCAGCCGATCACCGCCTCGGCCAGGGCGTCGACCCAGTCGAAGTCGGCCAGGTGGCGGGTGACGTAGGCGAAGGCGAACCCGTGCCCCGGATCGGCGAAGCCGACACTCCCGCCGACACCACCCATGCCCCACTCGCCGTCGTCGACCTGCATCCCCAGCGACCAGCGCACCGGCCGGCCGAGCAGCAGGTCCGGACCGTCGTACTGGACCCGGAGCAGCTCCGCGACGGTGTCCGGGCCGAACAGCCGTACGCCGTCGAGCGTGCCGCCGGCCAGCAGCCCGGCGTAGCACCGGGCGACCCCCGTCGCCGTCGCGTGCAGGTTGACCGCCGGCACCTCGGCGGCCCGCCACAGTGGACTGTTCACCACCCCCGGATCGAGGGCGCCGGCCGGGTTGCCCAACCCGAGCCGCCGCAGCGAACCCGGCGCACCGAGCACCGTCGCCGCCCAGTCCGGCCGGCCGTACCCGACGTCGGCACACCGCCGCTGGTCGGCCGGGGACAGGCCGAAGGCCAGGTCGAGCCGCCACGGCCCGGCGATCTCGTCGGCCAGGAACCGGCCGGCCGACCGGCCGTCGACGCGACGTACCAGCTCACCGACCAGATGCCCGTACGTCAACGCGTGCTCGGCCGCGGCCGTACCCGGAACCCAGCGGGGCTCGGCGGCGGCCAGGTCGGCGGTGAGCAGCGCCCAGTCGGCGTACGCCTCCGCCGGCCTGGGCACCGGGAACGCCGGCAGGCCGGCGGTGTGCGCGAGCACGTGCCGGACGGTCGCCCCGGCGGTGAACTCCGGCCAGTGCCGGGCGACCGGGTCGTCGAGCCCGACCAGCCCTCGGTCGACGAGCAGCAGCAGGCAGAGCGCGGCGAACGGCTTGCTGACCGAATAGACGTTGACCAGGGTGTCGGCGGTCCAGGGCTGCCGGCGCCCGGGGTCGCGCCAGCCGCCGGTGAGGTCGACCACCAGCCGGCCGTCGTGCCACACGGCGACGCCGGCACCCGTTTCCGCGCCCGATTCGAGCAGGCCGGCGAACACGTCCCGCACCGCGGCGAACCGCTCATCCACCCGTCCGTCCATCCGGCAGACGCTACGACCGGACGTACCGGCCGGCCACGCCATTTCCCCGCCGGCCGGACCGCCGCCGCCGGGCGCCGGTCCCGGCCCGCGTCGCAAGATCGTGGTGATCAGGGCGTACGGACCATGACCCGCCGACGACACGCGCGACATGATCCCTGATCACGGGGATCTTGACGGGGTGGGATGCTGGCCGGATGGGTGAACCGGCAGTCGTGGACGTCGTTGTACTCGGGCTCGGTGTCGGTGGCGAGGAAGTGGCCGGCCGGCTGGCCGGGGCCGGGCTGTCCGTCGTCGGCGTCGAAAGCCGGCTCGTCGGCGGGGAGTGTCCCTACTGGGGCTGCGTACCGAGCAAGATGATGATCCGGGCCGCCAACGCGCTCGCCGAGGCGCGGCGGGTCGACGACCTGGCCGGCCGGGCGACGGTGACCCCCGACTGGGCGCCGGTGGCCCGGCGGATCCGCGAGGACGCGACCGACCACTGGAACGACGCGGCGGCCGCCGACCGGCTGACCGGCAAGGGCGTACGGCTGGTCCGTGGCCGGGGCACGCTGACCGGTCCCGGCCAGGTGACGGTCGGCGACGACGTCTTCCGGGCCACCCGGGGAATCGTGATCGCCACCGGCACCGCCGCCTCGGTGCCGCCGATCGAGGGGCTTCGGGACACGCCGTACTGGACCAACCGGGAGGCGATCGAGGTCGAGCGGTTGCCGGGCTCGCTGATCGTGCTCGGCGGCGGGGCGATCGGGCTGGAACTCGCCCAGGTCTTCGCCCGGTTCGGCGTACGGGTCACCGTGGTCGAGGCGAACCCGCGGCTGCTCGCGATGGAGGAGCCGGAGTCGTCGGAACTCCTGGCGGACGCGCTGCGGCGCGACGGTGTTGAGATCCGCACCGGGGTACGCGTCGAGCGGGTCGGCCACGGCGCCGACGGGTTCACCGTGCACCTGGCCGGGGCGGAGCCGGTGACCGGGGAGAGGCTGCTGGTGGCGACGGGCCGCCAGGCGCGACTGGGCGAACTGGGGCTGCCCGCGGTGGGGCTCGACCCGGACGCGCGCTTCCTGACCGTCGACGACCGGATGCGGGCCGGCGAGGGCATCTGGGCGGTCGGCGACGTCGCCGGCCACGGTGCGTTCACCCACATGGCGATGTACGAGGCGGGGATCGCGATCCGCGACATCCTCGGCCAGGACGGCCCGCCGGCCGACTACCGGGCGCTGCCCCGCGTCACGTTCACCGACCCGGAGGTCGGCGCGGTCGGCCTCACCGAGGCGCAGGCCCGCGAGCGGGGGATCGACGTACGGGTGGGGTTCAATCCGCTGTCGAACTCGACGCGCGGCTGGATCAACCGGTCGGACGGCTTCGTCAAGCTGGTCGCCGACGCGCAGCGGGGGGTGCTGGTCGGCGGCACGTCCGCCGGCCCGTCGGGTGGTGAGGTGCTCAGCGGGCTGCTCGTGGCCGTGCACGGCGAGGTGCCGGTGGAGCGGCTGCGCAGCATGATCTACACCTATCCGACCTTCCACCGGGCCATCGAGGGGGCGCTGCCGGACCTCGGTCGGTGACGGGGACTGCGCGGATTTGTCGCTTGCGCGTCGCTTCTTGCGCAGCTCGACAACACTCGGTGCAATTTTTGCAAAAGATTGACGTACGATTGCGGCCGTGACGAGACGACTCACCGAGGTTGCCAAGAAAGCCCGGGTCAGCGAGGCGACGGTGAGCCGTGTGCTCAACGGTCGCGAGGGCGTGTCCGACGCCACCCGTACGGCGGTGCTGACCGCGCTGGACGTCCTCGGCTACGAACGGCCGACCAAGCTGCGCGGGGAGCGCGCCCGGCTGGTCGGCCTGGTGCTGCCCGAACTGCAGAACCCGATCTTCCCGGCGCTGGCCGAGGTGGTCACCGGCTCGCTGGCCCAGCGCGGCTTCACCCCGGCGCTCTGCGCCCGCACCATCGGCGGTGTGTCCGAGATGGACTATGTCGAGATGCTGCTGGACCACCAGGTGTCCGGAGTGATCTTCGCCGGTGGTCTGTACGCGCTGGCCGACGCGAAACACGACCACTACCGCCGGCTGACCGACCGTGGCCTGCCGGTGGTGCTGGTCAACGCCGGGGTCGACGAACTGGGCTTCCCGACCGTCTCGACCGACGACGCGGTCGCGGTCGAGCAGGCGTACGGGCACCTGCGCTCGCTCGGGCACGAGCGGGTCGGTCTCGTCCTCGGTCCCGAGGACCACGTGCCGTCCCGGCGCAAGCTCGCCGCGATGGTCGCGGCGGCCGGCTGGGCCGGGCAGCCGGAGGAGACCGAGAACGTGGCCCGGTCGAGCTTCTCGATGGAGGGGGCCCGGGTCGCCGCGTCGAAACTCATCGACCGTGGGGTGACCGGAATCGTCTGTGCCAGTGACGTGCTGGCACTCGGCACGATCCGCGCCGCGCGCCGGATGGGTCGCCGGGTGCCGGAGGACGTCTCGGTGGTCGGGTTCGACGACTCGGCGTTCATGACCTGCACCGACCCGCCGCTGACCACCGTGCGCCAGCCGATCGAGACGATGGGGCAGGCCGCGGTGGACCTGCTCGTCACCCAGATCGAGGGGGTCGGGGTGACCACCGACGAGCTGCTGTTCGAGCCGGAACTGGTGGTACGCGGCTCGACCGCGCCGGTGCCGGGCCGGTGAGGTTGCCGCAAGACTGAATATCTGGACGAAGAGGGGCGGACCGTAACGGTCCGCCCCTCTTCGCGTGCCAGGGCCGACGCTCCCAAGATCAGTCGCAGATTTTCTGAACACAGTCGACTTCTTGCGCTAGCGAGTACGCCTTTGTATCGTCATCGCCACGAAACACGGCACTTCCGAGAGCCGCGTCACACCCACCACCGATTCCGCATGCCCAACCCCAGGAAGGGTGTCCGTCCATGAACAGATCCAGGCTGCGCAGCGCCGTCGGGCTGCTGCTCGTCGCCGGGGTCGGACTGTCCGCCGCGGCCTGCGGCGGCGACGACGACAAGCCGGCCGACGGCAAGGTCACCATCACGGTCAACGGCCTGCCACCGGCCACCGAAGCCGCCAACCACGCCCGGTTCCTCGAAATGGTCGCCGAGTTCGAGAAGCAGAACCCCGACATCGACATCGACGCCCGCGAGGGCAAGATGGACCCGCAGACGTTCTCCGCGAAGCTCGCCGGCGGCCAGCTCGAAGACGTCTTCTACGTCTACTTCACCGACCCGGCCAACCTGATCGCCAAGCGCCAGGTCGCCGACATCTCGAAGTACACCGGGGAGTTCCCGGCCGTCGCCCAGATCAAGCCCGAGCTGATGAAGATCTTCTCGGACGCGGACGGCAAGGTCTACGGACTGCCCTACAAGAACTACTCGCTGGGCCTGCTCTACAACCGGGCTCTGTTCACCAAGGCCGGCCTCGACCCCGCCAACCCGCCGAAGACCTGGGCCGAGGTCCGCACCGCCGCCCAGAAGATCGCCGCCCTCGGCGACGGGCACGTCGGCTACGGCGACTACAGCAAGAGCAACACCGGCGGCTGGCACTTCACCGCCGAGATCTACTCCGTCGGCGGTGACGTCGCCGTCAACGAGGGCGGCACCTGGAAGGCCGCGTTCAACAACGACCAGGGGCGGCAGGTCCTCCAGCAGCTCAAGGACATGCGCTGGGCCGACAAGAGCATGGGCGAGCGGCAGCTTCTGGAATGGGCCGACCTGCTCCAGATGATGGGCGCCGGCAAGCTCGGCATGTACGTCGCGACCGCCGACAACATCCCCACGATCGTCAACCAGTACAAGGGCAACTTCGCCGACTACGGCCTCGGCCCGATCCCGGACGGGAAGGGCACCCTCGGCGGCGGCGAAGGCTACATGTTCAACGCCAAGGCCACCCCGGAGAAGATCCGCGCCGGCCTGAAGTGGCTGACCTTCTGGTTCAACAACCCCGACCGGATCGCGGCGGAGAACCAGTGGGCCGCGGAGAACAAGAACGTCGTCGGCCTGCCCGAGCCGGCGATCTGGACCGGCGCCGCCGCCCAGAAGCAGGCCGAGGCCGACAAGCAGTACGCCAACGTCCCGCAGGAGAACTACGCGCCGTTCATCAGCGCCGCGCCGGGCGTCCCGGTCAAGCTCGAACCGCCGAACGCGCAGCAGATCTACGCGGTGCTCGACGTCGCGATGCAGAAGGTCCTCACCGACGCCAACGCCGACATCAACGCGCTGCTCACCGACGCCGAGAAGCAGGTCAACACGATCCTCGCCACGGTCCAGTAGCCCTCGGGCCGCCGCCACGCACCGCCGTGGCGGCGGCCCCACCGGCGAACCGACGGCACCGACAAATCAACGAAAGGTCGTCCGATGGCGGTCATCGAGGCCGGACTCCGCGACTCGCGACGCGCCCGGCTCCGCCGGAAGGTCCAGGACAACCTCCTGGCGTACGCCTTCATGGCGGCCGGCATCGCCTGCTTCGCGCTCTTCTCGTGGTACCCGCTGGTACGGGGCGTGGTGCTCAGCTTCCAGCAGGTCAACTTCGTCACCGACCCGTACTGGGTGGGGCTGGACAACTTCGAGGCCCTGTTCGCCGACCCGCTCTTCTGGACGGCCTGGAAGAACACCATCGTCTTCACCGGCCTGGCGCTGGTCTTCGGGTATCTCGTACCGCTGGCGATCGCGGTGCTGCTCAACGAGTTGCGGCACTTCAAGGGCTTCTTCCGGGTGGCCGTCTACCTCCCGGTGATGCTGCCGCCGATCGTCGTCGTACTGCTCTTCAAGTACTTCTACGACCCCGGCAACGGCCTGTTCAACACCATCCTGCGCGGCGTCGGCCTGCCCGAATCGCAGTGGACCCAGTCGTCGAGCACCGCCATGATCTCGCTGGTCCTGGTGTCGACCTGGGCCAACCTGGGCGGCGCCACGCTGATGTACCTCGCCGCGCTACAGGGCATCCCCGGCGAACTCTACGAGGCCGCCGAACTCGACGGCGCCACCATCTGGCAGCGGCTGCGCCACATCACCATCCCGCAGTTGCGGTTCATCATGCTCGTCCTGCTGCTGATGCAGATCATCGCGACGATGCAGGTCTTCATCGAACCGTTCCAGCTCACCGGCACCACCAACCCCGACACCGTCACGGTGATGGTGCTGATCTACCGCTACGCCTTCACCGTCAACAACGACTTCGGGCTGGCCGCGGCCATGAGCGTGCTGCTCTTCGTCGTACTGGGCGCCTTCTCCGCGCTCTACCTCCGGCTCACCCGTACCGCGGAATGAGGGGCCTGCCATGACGATCACCGCTCCGTCCCGGCCACCGCTGCCGAAGCCCGCCGGTCCGGCGCCGGGCCGGCGACCGTCCCGCCCGGCCGGCGACCGCGGCGCCGGCCGGACCCTGATCTCCGACACCGAGCTGCGCCGGACACGCGGCAAGGTCGTCTACTTCAGCGTCCTGACCGTCGTCACCATCCTGTTCAGCCTGGTCTTCCTGTTCCCGCTCTACTGGATGGTCACCGGGGCGGTGAAGGAACCGGCCGAGTTCGCCCTGACCCCGCCCACGTTCGTCCCCGAGACGTTCGAGCCGCAGAACTACGCGCTGGCGTGGGACCGGATGAACATCGCCCGCTACTTCGGCAACACCGTCTTCTACGCCGTCGGCGGCTGGCTGATCCAGCTCGTCGTCGACGTCGGCGTGGCGTACGCGCTGTCGAAGCTGCGGCCGATCTTCGGCAAGCTGGTGCTCGGGCTGATGCTGGCCAGCCTGATGCTGCCGGCGGCGGCGCTGCTCATCCCCGCCTACCTGACCGTCACCGACGTGCCGATCTTCGGGGTCAACCTGCTCAACACCCCGTGGGCGCTCTGGCTGCCGGCGGCCGCGAACGCGTTCAACATCTACGTACTCAAGCGGTTCTTCGACCAGATCCCGAACGACCTGCTCGACTCGGCCAGCCTCGACGGCGCCGGCCGGCTACGGGTGCTGTGGCACATCGTGCTGCCGCTGTCCCGGCCGGTGCTCGGGGTCGTGTCGATCTTCGCGATCATCGGCATCTGGAAGGACTTCCTCTGGCCGCTGCTGGTCCTGCAGGACACCGAGGTCCAGACCATCAGCGTCGCGCTCAGCCGGCTGTCCAACACCAGCCAGGTGCCGCCCACCGAGATGATGGCCGGCCTGGTGATCGCCAGCATCCCGATGATCGTCATCTTCCTGATCTTCCAGCGCAGCATCATCGGCGGACTCTCCGCCGGATCGATGAAGGGCTGAGCAAGACCCCCATCCGTGGCGGTCGCCGACGACCGCCTGGCCGACCGTGCTCGGACGAGCCCGGCGACCGTACGCCGAACTGAGAAAGCAGGTGCCCGTGTCCACAGCAGACGGCGACCCGTGGTGGCGCGGCGCGGTGATCTACCAGGTCTATCCGCGCAGCTTCGCCGATGGCGGTGGCGACGGTGTCGGCGACATCGCCGGCATCCGTGCCCACCTGGACCACCTGTCCGCGCTCGGCGTCGACGCGATCTGGCTGAGCCCGTGGTATCCGTCACCGATGGCCGACGCCGGCTACGACGTGTCGGACTACCGCGACATCGACCCGATCTTCGGCACCCTGGCCGAGGCCGAGGCGCTCATCGAGGAAGCACACGCCGCGAACATCCGGATCATCGTCGACGTGGTGCCCAACCACTGCTCCGACGCGCACCCGTGGTTCCAGGCGGCGCTCGCCGGCGGGCCGGACGCACCCGAACGTGACCTCTTCTGGTTCCGGCCGGGGCGCGGCCCGAACGGCGACGAGCCGCCCAACAACTGGCGCTCGGAGTTCGGTGGTGGCACCTGGACCCGCACCACCGACCCCGACGGCAGCCCCGGCGACTGGTACCTGCACCTCTTCAGCCCCGAACAGCCGGACCTCAACTGGGACCACCCGAAGGTCCGGGCCGAATTCGAGAGCATCCTGCGCTTCTGGCTCGACCGCGGGGTCGACGGCGTCCGGATCGACTCGGCCGCCCTGCTGCTCAAGGACCCGGCCCTGCCCGACCACCACGCCGACCGACCCAGCCCGTACGTCGACCTCGACGAGGTCCACGACGTCTACCGGTCCTGGCGGCGGATCACCGACGAGTACCCCGGCGACCGGATCCTGATCGGCGAGGTGTGGCTGCCCGACACCCGCCGGTTCGCCAACTACCTGCGCCCCGACGAACTGCACACCGCGTTCAACTTCGAGTTCCTCGGCTGCGCCTGGGACCCGGACCTCCTGCGTGCCTGTGTCGACGCCACCCTGGACGCGCACGCCCTGGTCGGCGCGCCCGCCACCTGGGTGCTGTCCAACCACGACGTGACCAGGCACGTCACCCGTTACGGCCGGGAGGACACCACGTTCAGCTTCGCCACCAAACGCCACGGCGTCGTCACCGACCTCGAACTCGGCACCCGCCGGGCCCGCGCCGGCGCGCTGCTGACCCTGTCGCTGCCCGGCGCCACCTACGTCTACCAGGGCGAGGAGTTGGGGCTGTGGGAGGTCGAGGACATTCCGGAGGCGCTGCGCCAGGACCCGATGTGGGCCCGGTCCGGGCACGGGCGCGACGGCTGCCGGGTGCCGCTGCCGTGGTCCGGCGACGCCGCGCCGTTCGGGTTCAGCCCGGCCGGCGCCACCAGTCCGCCCTGGCTGCCGCAACCGGCGGACTGGAAGGACCGCACCGTACAGGCCCAGACCGGCGACCCGCACTCGATGCTGGAGCTCTACCGCGACGCGATCCGGATCCGCCGCGCCGAGCCCAGCCTCGGTGACGGCGGCCTGCGCTGGCTGCCGGCACCCGACGGGGTGCTCGCCTTCGCCCGCGACCCCGGATTCGCCTGCGTGGTCAACCTATCCACCGGCTCGGTCGTGCTGCCCGAGCACCGCTCGTGCCTGCTTGCCAGCGGTCCGCTGGACGGCGAACTGCTGCCACCGGACACGGCCGTCTGGCTGCGGATCGACTGAGCAGGCCGCGCCGGCCGCAGACCCGTCGCCGCCGGGGGCGACGAGCCGTGGTCGGCGGCACTCGCCGAAGGGACCCGGTCAGGTGCCGCCGACCACGGCAGACCCGCAAGATCCCCGTGATCAGGGATCAGGTCGGGCGTGTCTTGCGACAGATCCCCTGATCACGGGGATCTTGCGGCCAGCGGGCTTCGGTCACGGGGCTTCGGTCACGGGGCTTCGGTCACGCCGGGTTGCCGTGGCCGGGCAGCCCCGTCGCCAGCCGCCGGCCCGCCGGCCGCAGCGCGGCGCTCGGCATACCCGCACCCGACGCCATCCCCGCCAGCAACTCGCGCAACGTCGCCCGCGCGTCGTGCCGCGGCGTCCAGCCCAGCAGGTCGCCGGCCCGGGAACAGTCCATCAGCGGAGCCCCGGCGGCCAGGTCGATCCAACCCGGCTCGGTCGGCTGCAACCGGGCGTACCAGGTCAGCGCGGCCGCCGTACGCAGCACCGGCAGTGGCACCGGCACCGTCCGGGCGCCCATCTCCGCGGCGAGCACCTCGCCGTCGAGCGGCGGCTCACCCGCGATGTTGAACGCCCCGGTCACCTCCCGGCGAAGAGCCAGCAGGTACGCCTGCGCGGCGTCGTCGGCATGCACCGTCTGCGCGCGCAGGCGGCCGTTACGGGGTACGACCGGCACCCGCCCCGGGCGCAGCAGCCCTCGTGGCACCAGCGGCCCGACGAAGAACCGGCCGATCTCCGGGCCGGCATCGCCCTGGAAGACCAGCGCGGTACGCATCCGTACCACCCGCAGCCGCGACCGTTCCCGCTCGAACTGGTCGAGCATCCGTTCGACCGCCACCTTGTCGGTGCTGTACGACGACCGGCGCACCCCGGTGGTCGGCCATGTCTCGTCGACACCACGGTCCTTCGGACCCGGCGCGTAGGCGCCGACCGACGACGCGTACACCAGCTTCGTCACCCCTGCGCGCAGCATCGCCTCCACCACGTGCCGGCTGCCGGTGATGTTCGTACGCCGCAACCGCCGCCGGTCGTGGCTCGGCTGGATCTGCCAGGCCAGGTGTACGACCGCGTCCACCCCCTCCAGCCACGGGGCGAGCCGGTCCGGGGCCGAGCTGTCGCCGAGATCCACGGCGTGCCAGTCGACACCGTCGTACGGCGTACCCGATCCCGGCTTCGGTGGCCGGCGGGCCAGGCCGACGACCTCGATGTCCGGTTCTGCCGCCAGGCGGCGCAAGAGAGCGGTTCCGACGTTTCCGGTGGCTCCGGTGATCGCGACTCGCATGTCCCTCACGTACCCCGGCGACCCTTCGCCATGCCGGGACTCTCCGGACGCGGGCCGGTCGGCCAGTGGTTTGGGCCGGTCGGCGAGGGGAAGCCGCCACCTGTGCGAGAACTCTTGACCAGAATCGAGCGGGCGTCCCGGCTGGACCGGCTGGCCGACCCCATCCAGCAGCGGGTCCTGTCGATCCTGCGGCCCCGCCGCCTGCGCGACGCGCTACACGGGGTCTGGCTCGGCCACCCTCTGCACCCGGCCCTGGTCCAGGTGCCGATCGGGGCGTGGACGAGTGTTGCCGTACTCGATCTGCTGCGGGGCCAGCGTCGCGCCGCCACCATCCTGACCGGGGTCGGCGTCGGCGGCGCGCTGCCGGCCGTGGTCACCGGGCTCAACGACTGGGCCTCCCTGTCACCCGAACAGCGCCGGGTCGGCCTGGTCCACGCGGTCGCCAACCAGATCGCCCTGGTGCTCTACGCGGGTTCGTTCGCGGCCCGGCTCACCGGCCGGCACAACGTCGGCCGGGCCCTGGCATACCTCGGGTTCGCCTCCGCCAGCGGCGGCGCGTATCTCGGCGGGCATCTGGCCTACAAGCAGGCGGCCGGGGTCAACCAGGCGGTTCCGCAGCTGCACCTGATCAGCGACGGCTGGCATCCGGTCGCCGACCTTTCGTCGCTGCCCGAGGACCAGTTGGTCAGCCGGCTCATCGACGACGTACAGGTGCTCGTCTACCGCGACGGCGACGACATCACCGTCATGCTCGAACACTGCGCGCACCAGAACGGGCCGCTCAGCGAGGGCAGCCTGACCCGGATCGAGGGGCGGGCCTGCGTCGTCTGTCCCTGGCACGGCAGCACCTTCGAACTCGCCAACGGCGAGGCCGTGCACGGGCCGGCCGCGACCGACCAGCAGGTGCTGCGCTCCCGGGTGGTCGACGGCAGGGTCGAGGCGCAACTGCCCTGACCGATCCCGGCCCGGCGTCTCTCCCCACCGCCGTGCCTTTCCGCCGTCGTGCCGTCCTACCGCTATACCTTTGCGCCGTCGTGCCTTCCCGCCGTCGCGAAGGTGACCGCGTCGAAGGCGCCGCGCGGGTGCCGAGCCGGTGGCCGCGTCCCGGGCCGATGGCGTGGTCCGCCCATGCAGGCGGTCAGTCGCGGCGATGCCGTCCGCTGTCGGTCGAGTGGGCCTTGGCCGGCCGGCGGCGTAGCCCCATCAGCATGCCGATCTGGGCGCCGACGATGCTGGCCGCGGCGATCACCGCGGTCACCGCGAGCGGCCTGTTCGCCGTGTCCAGCCCACCCGGGCGGCCCGCCGCGCCACCCGCGAAGCTGGTGGTCGGCCGCTTTGTCGGGTTTTCGGCCGCTGGCGGCTGCTCGGATTCGGCCTGCTCCGGCGCCGGCGGTGACGCCGGGGTCGGGGCGGCGGCCGGGGGCGGCGTCGCCGGAACGGCCACCGCTCCGGTCGCATGCGTACGGGCCCCCCGGTCGACGGCGTGATCCGGCAGCCGCAGCGTCTGGCCGGGCCGGATCCGGTCCGGGTCGCGGACCTCGTTGAGCGCCGCGATCTCCCGGTAGTCGGCGAAGTCACCGAGGTAGCGGTCGGCGATGTGCCCCAGGTAGTCGCCGCGCTCCACCCGGTAGACCGCGGCCGACCGGTCGTTTCCGGCCGTCTCGACCACTGCCGGGCCGGGCGTGGTCACCGGCGGCGGAACCATCCACTGTGGAGCGGCGGTGGTCACCGTGGCGCTGGTGGTCGCGGGGCCGACGGTCGCCGCCGTCGCGGCCGGCGCGGCCACGACGACCATGGCCACCGAGCCGACCAGCGCGGCGGCGATCCGCTGCTGCCGCCGCATGCCGGGCAACCTGGGCGCGGGCCGGCGCAACGCCCGGGCCGGCAGTTCGACGAGCACCGACAGGGCGAAGGTCGCCCACCCCAGCCAGCCCACCACCGCCAGCGCCCGCAGGAACAACTGGCCGTCGTCGCGGCTGGTGAGGGCGTTGGAGACCTCGGCGAACGTCGGCAGATGGTCGGGCAGCGGGTTGCCGGCGACGGCGATCAGCGCCGCCGGTGCCCCGAAGAGTAAGGCGATCAGGACGACGAACGCCCCGAGGCCGGTCACCACCTGGCCGATCCGGCGCGGCGCGGAGACTCGGCGGCCGGTCATGGAATCTTCTCGCTGCGCTCGGTCACGGTACTGCCTCCCTACGGTTCCTCGGTCAGAAGCACGGCGGTGGCCTGGCCGGTGACCGTCCCCACGTCGGCGCCGAGGAAGGTGAGCATCACCGGCTGGTAGGTGAGCGTCACGGTCACCCGCAGCCGGGTGCCGTCACCCGCCACCGGCTCCGCCGTCCCGGTGGCGGTGATGTTGTCGGGCAGGACGAACCCGTCGACGTACGCCTCGGCGGCCGCGACGGCCTCGTCGACGTCGACGACCTTGGCACCGCCGCCCACCGCCGCCGCCCGGTCGATCTGCTGCCCACCGGTGCGGGCCGCCTCGGCGGCGATGTTGTCGGCGAGTTGCTGGGTCCGGAGCCGGCCGACGCCGTCGACGACGAGGCCCACGATCAGCAGCACGGCACCGATGGCGACGGCGACGAACACGCTCACCCGCCCGCTGTCGGTCCGCATCCCACTCATCCGCGCCCCCGGTAGCGGTCCACGGCGGAGGTGAAGGTCGCCTCGACCACCCGCGACCCGGGTACGTCGGCGGGCCGGGCCAGGTCGGCGAACGTCACCTCGCACGAGATCCGTACGGTCACCGACGCCGCCTCGCCGACGGTCTCCTCGTCGAACACCTCGGCGAATCCGACCGTGCCCCGGCCGGCGATCCAACCCGACAGCTGCACGTCGGGCTGGCCCACGCAGCGCAGCCCCTCCCAGTTCATCCGCTGCAGAACCGCGTCCCGGGACCGGTCGGCGGCGACGGTGGCGGTGCGCGAGATCGACGCCGCCCGCGCCGCGTCGTGCGCCGCCATCTGCAGGGTGCTCTGTGCGACGGCGGTCCGCCCGGCGATCGCGGCCAACACCATGAGCAGCAGAAAGGCCGGAGTGAGGATGGCGACCTCGACCGAGACCGATCCACGGTCCGGTCTGCGGCGGGCTGGCCGTACGGGCGTCATTCGTCGGTGAACCGTTCGACGGTGCCGTGGGCGGTCTCCACGACAGTCAGGTCGAGCCACGGCACGAGCGAGAGCGCCCGTCCCCGTACGGTGAACTCCACCCCGGCCGGGTCGCCGTCGTCGTACGTGATCACCGGCGGCTCGATGACCGCGTCGACCAGCCACTCGCCGGACGGCTGGGCCAGGAACTGGGCGGCACGCTCCTGGCCGGCGCCCGGCTCGGCGTCGAGCATGCGCTGCGCGGTGACCGCCTGCTGGGCGGCGGCCAGCGCCGCCGACCGGGCGAGGAAGATCGCCGCCACCTGGATCGATGCGAAGAGCAGTACGAGAATCGCCGGCACCAGGATGGCCAGCTCGATGGGGCTGGCACCCCGGTCGCCGCCCGAGTCCGTCAGCCGCTGCCGAAGCCGACTCCAGGCCCGGTTTCGGTCTCGCCCCGTGGCCGGGAGCCGGCTCGGCATCCGAGTCCGGTGTCCGGGCGACCGGCACCCGCCCAGAGGACTGGGACCTTTCCGACCAACGACCTGGACACACTGGGCAAGGATCCTGACAGCCAGGTGTGGG
>NZ_JBFAKM010000038.1:0-85128 GCF_040655695.1 Polymorphospora sp. NPDC050346
GCAACCGCAACGGCACCTGGACGGCGGCCAACCTCAACCTGACCCCGTACTCCGGCGGGGGCGACGGCCGGCCACGCCGAGGACTCTTGACACCGGGGGAGTCCGATGCCCTACCATCCATGATCCTGAAGGCCATTGAAGGCCGTCGTTCGACCGTCGGAGGGCGACCGACCGCATGCGATCAGCCGATGAGACACCGTTGGAAGAAGACGGACCGGGCCTCGACCGCCGACACCTGCTCGGCCTCGTCACCGCGGCGCTCGCCGCCGGCATCATCCCCGAGGCCTGGCTCGCGGAAGCGGCGTACGGCGCCACACCGAGATGGAACCGGCCGTTCGACCGGTGGGTGCCGATCACCTCGACGTTCGGGCCCCGCCGAGACCCGATAACCGGCGAGACGAGGCAGCACAACGGCACCGACTACAGCTTCTCCGGAATCCTCGGCTACCCGATCCGTTCGATCGCGGCCGGCACCGTGAGCGGCGTCAGCTACAACGCCAGCGGGCTCGGCCACAACGTCACCATCACCCACGCCGACGGCTGGCGGAGCGTCTACGGACACATGCGGGCGGCTCCCGTGGTCGGGACGGGCACCCAGGTCGCCGCCGGCCAGCACGTCGGCAACGTCGGCTCGACCGGCCGTTCGACCGGCCCGCACCTGCACCTCGAGGTCGTCCACCCCAATGGCGGGAGAGTCGATCCCGAGTCGGTTCTCGCCGGAGCCCCGTTAGCCGGGGCACCCGGAACTCCCCCTGAAATCCTCACCAAGGACGGACTCATGTACCTCATCTGGAGCACCGGCGGCACCGGCTACCTGGTCACCCCGAACCGTGTCATCGGGCTGCGGTCGATGGCGCACTACAACCTGTTCAAGCGGATCATCAACTCCAACCAGGCCGCCGACCAGCCGGAGGTCTTCAACGCGCTGGAGATCGACCAGATCAAGGCGTACCTCGCCGGGACGGTGCCCGCCTGACACCACCCCCGGCACCCGAGTGCCGGCGGCGGGCCTACCGCCCGGGCGCGGGCACCTCGTGCAGCGCGCCGTTGTCGGAGCCGGCGAGCAGGGACCGGCCGTCGGGAAACCACCACACCCGGTGGACCAGTGGTGGGGTCGGCAGTTCGTGGACCATCTTGCCGGCGTCGAGGTCCCACAGGCGGATCGCGTCGAGGTGCGGGGCCGCGAACACGCCCTCGGCGGACAGGTCGCCGCATCCGGTGAACTCCGGCGTCTCGATGCGGTCGTGCCGGACCGTGCCGTCGGACAGGTCGGTCACGGCGAGCCAGTGCCGGCACGACGGGTCACGCCTGTTCGGGTACGAACACATCTCGACCAGCGTCGACCGGCGCGGGTAGAGGTGGTGGGTACGGGCGTACGGCCGGCCGGTGTACGTCCGCCACCGGCCGAGGCGGTGCGCGACGGTGTCGTACTCGACGGCGCCGAGGTCGCCGCGCAGCAGCAGGCGGTGCTCGTCGAGCGGGTCGGCGGCGTGGACGGTCCACTCCAGCGCCGACCGCTCCACGACGGACAGGGTGGTGGCGTCGAGCAGGCACAACGCGCCGGAGCCCCGCTGGGCCGCGCGTACCGCCGCCAGCACCAGATCGCCGCCGGCAAGCGGTCGGATCAGCGTCACGTCGTACCGTAACGGGGCGCTCTGCGCCGCGGTCGTCGCCGGATCGTCCAGCGACCACCGTTGGACGCAGCCGCCGAAGCCGGTGTAGAGGTCGTCGCCGGCGAGGTGGACCGCCTCACCCGGCCGGTCGTGGCGGGCGCCGTCGATGACGGCGACCGGGTCGGCCCGACCGCGTGACCACACGTACGCCCAGCGGTCCCCGGCGACCGTGGCGAACCGGTCACCGTCGAAGGAGACGTCCCGCACCGGGCTCTCGTGGCCGGCCGGCGGCCGGGGGGCGCCGCCGTGTGCGCGGAGCAGTCCGACCCGCGCGTCCCAGCCGAACGCCACGAGTCGCGGCGTGACCGCGTGGACGAGCACCGGCCCCCGTACGGGCCAGGTCCGGCGGACCGTACCGGATTCCGGGTCCCGGTCCTCGACCTCCGTGTACCCGGCCCAGATCAGCCGGTCGCCGGCGAGGGCGACCCGCGACGCCCAGCTCATCTTCTCCGACCACACCACCTGTCCCGTCGCCGGGGCGACGGCGGCGACCAGGTGGCCGTCGTGGGCGAGAACGAGCCCGCCGGGTGTGACGCCGAGAACCGTGGCCCGGTGCTTCTCGAAGGTGTGGAGCACGATCGCCTTCGGCACGGCCGTCGAACGCCGGGTGCCGGTCGCCGACCCGGTCGCGGGCGGCAGGGGCCAGGCGAGGAGCCGGTTGCCGGCGGCCGCGACCACGAGATCGCCGCGTACCGCCACCGACCCCACCGCCGCGCGCGGGCCGCTCAGGGCGTACCGGACGGTGCCGGCCACGGCGTCGACGACCAGCACCCTGCCGGTCCGGCCCTGGGCGGTGCCGACGACGACGATGGCGCCGTCGTCGGAGACCGCCGCGCACAACGGTGTTCCCGAAACGTCGACGTGCCGGGCCTGCCAGGTGCCGGTGTCGAGCACGACGAGCTTGGCGGACCTGCGGCCCGGCATCGCCACCGTGCCGCCGCCGACGGCCAGCCGGTCGTCTTCGACGGCGGGCACACCGACGGGCACGGTACGCACCCGAGCCAGGTCGCGGATCCGGTACACGCCGAGCGTCGACGGGTCGTCGGCGGGCGCGGCCACGACCAGGTCGCCGACCGGCACGAAATCGAGGACCGCGTCGCCGGCCACGATCGCGCCCGTGTCGGTGTCCATGGCCTGCAGGAGCGTGCCGGGGGCGGGCGCGTATCCGTTGTGGAGCAGCAGGGTTCGGCCGTCGGCGGCGAACATCGCCCGGAACGAGCGGGACAGCGGACGGAACGCGTCCGAGCCGTAGGTGTGCATCCCGGCGACGGTAGCAACGGCGCGCCTGTCCGCTGTGGACGGAGGCTGACCGGTCCGGCTGACTGTTCGGATGCCTGACCGCCGGGTTCAGGTGGCAACTATGCGATGGGCCTGCGGGCTGCTTCGTCGACGAGTGCCTGGAGCCGGTCCCGGCAGCGCAGCAGAAGGCCGGTGATCTCGTCGATGGTCACCGCGTCCACCCGGCCGCGCTCCGACCACATAGCTCGAACGGCCCGCTGGCTCTGCGTCAGATACAGTTCTGCGGAGTCGAGCAACCTGCTGAACTCGTTGTGGTGGTCCGCGGAGGCGAACTGGACCGAGCCGCGTGCGGCCAGCAGGGACGCCCCGGGGGCGGCGAAGAGAGTGGCGGGATCGTCGCCTGCCTGATCGGCGGCAACCCGCGCGAGGACATATTCAAGTTCGGCTGCGGCCAACGTCAGCCTGCCGACCGCCAGGACCGTCTCCTCGGTGAGCCGCTGCATCGGCCCACCGTATCGGAGCGTCGGTCCATGCGTCATCGCGGCCAAGGTGCCTCTGCGGCGCGTTGGCCGGTTCCTCACCGGCTGGCAAGGTGTGTCCGGTTCGAGTTCGCCGTACGCCGGCGTTGCCGGTCGACCGCTTGGCGAGCGCGTCGCGCGCGGTTGTGAGAGGTTGGAGTGGCCCGGTGCGGCCGTAGCGGCCCGAGGCGCCGGTCAGCCGTGACCCGGGCGTCCGGACCGGCGCCGGAAATGTCTGAGCCGAGCCCCGGCAAAACTTGATTGATTCCAGAAGAGTGGGCTATGTTTGCCGCATGACGTCCGACTTCGAGGCTCAGCTGCGGGCGGTCTCGTTGCGCGTGACTCGGCCCCGGTTGGCGGTGCTCGCGGCGCTGCGCGACCACCCGCACGTCGACACCGACACGGTGATCGCCCTGGTCCGTGCGGAGCAGCCCACGGTCTCCCACCAGACGGTGTACGACGTGCTGCGGGCGCTCACCGACGCCGGTCTGGTGCGGCGGATCCAGCCCGCCGGCGCGGTCGCCCGGTACGAGTCCCGGGTGGGGGACAACCACCACCACGTCGTGTGTCGTTCCTGCGGCGTGATCGCCGACGTCGACTGCGCTGTCGGCCACGCCCCCTGTCTCACCGCCTCCGACGACCAAGGCTTCGCGGTCGACGAGGCGGAGGTCGTCTACTGGGGCATCTGCCCCGACTGTGCGACCGAACCTACCTCCCAGTGAATGGCCAGTCGGAAGGAAACAGATGAGCGACACCCATGAAAACACGCCTGCGAGCGCCCAGGGCGTGGACCAGAAGGCGGCCGCCGGCTGCCCGGTCGCGCACGACTCGGTGACCGCGCACGGCAGCGAGAGCGAGAACCCGGCGATCGACTCGCCGACCCCGAAGACCGGCGGGCGTCCGCGTACCAACCGGGACTGGTGGCCCAACCAGCTCGACCTCTCGGTGCTGCACGCCCAGTCGGCCAAGGGCAACCCGCTGGGGGAGAACTTCAGCTACGCCAGGGAGTTCGCCAAGCTCGACGTCGAGGCCCTCAAGCAGGACATCGTCGAGGTGCTCACCACCTCGCAGGACTGGTGGCCGGCCGACTTCGGTCACTACGGCGGCCTGATGATCCGGATGAGCTGGCACGCCGCGGGCACCTACCGCATCCACGACGGTCGCGGCGGCGCCGGCGACGGTGGCCAGCGGTTCGCCCCGCTCAACAGCTGGCCGGACAACGCCAACCTGGACAAGGCCCGCCGGCTGCTCTGGCCGGTCAAGCAGAAGTACGGCCAGAAGATCTCCTGGGCCGACCTGCTCGTGCTCGCCGGCAACGTCGCCCTGGAGTCGATGGGCTTCAAGACCTTCGGGTTCGGCTTCGGCCGCGAGGACGTGTGGGAGCCCGAGGAGATCTTCTGGGGCCCGGAGGACGCCTGGCTCGGCGACGAGCGCTACGTCTCCGAGAAGGAGATGTCGATTGGCGTCGGGGCGACCGAGATGGGTCTCATCTACGTCAACCCGGAGGGCCCGCGCGGTAACGCGGACCCGGCCGCCGCGGCGCACTTCATCCGCGAGACCTTCGCCCGGATGGCGATGAACGACGAGGAGACCGTCGCCCTCATCGCCGGCGGCCACACCTTCGGCAAGACCCACGGCGCCGGCGTCGCCGACGACCACGTGGGTGCCGAGCCCGAGGGCGCCCCGCTGGAGGCGCAGGGCCTGGGCTGGCTGAGCACCAACGGCAGCGGCAAGGGCGCGGACACGATCACCAGCGGTCTCGAGGTGACGTGGACCGACCTGCCGACGCAGTGGAGCAACCGCTTCTTCGAGATCCTCTTCGGCTACGAGTGGGAGCTCACCACGAGCCCCGGTGGCGCCAAGCAGTGGGTCGCCAAGGACGCCGAGGCGATCATCCCGGACGCCCACGACCCGTCGAAGAAGCACAAGCCGACGATGCTCACGACCGACCTGTCGCTGCGCGTCGACCCGGCGTACGAGAAGATCTCGCGCCGCTTCCTGGAGAACCCGGACGAGTTCGCGCTGGCGTTCGCCAAGGCCTGGTACAAGCTGCTGCACCGCGACATGGGCCCGGTCAGCCGCTTCCTCGGCCCGTGGGTGCCGGAGACCCAGCTGTGGCAGGACCCGGTGCCGGCCGTCGACCACGAACTGGTGGGTGACGCCGACGTCGCCGCCCTCAAGGCGAAGGTCCTGGAGTCCGGCCTCACGACCGCCCAGCTGGTCTCCACCGCCTGGGCCTCGGCCGCCAGCTTCCGCTCCACCGACAAGCGCGGCGGCGCCAACGGCGCGCGGATCCGTCTCGAGCCGCAGCGCGGCTGGGAGGTCAACCAGCCCGAGCAGCTCGCGACGGTACTGAGCGCCCTCGAGGGCATCCAGCGCGAGTTCAACGAGGCCGGCGGCGCGAAGATCTCGCTCGCCGACCTGATCGTGCTGGCCGGCTCGGCCGCCGTCGAGAAGGCGGCGCGGGACGCCGGCGTCGAGGTGACCGTGCCGTTCCGCCCGGGACGCACCGACGCCACCGCGGAGCAGACGGACGTCGAGTCCTTCCGGGTCCTCGAACCGCGCGCCGACGGGTTCCGCAACTACCTGCGTGCCGGGGAGAAGACCCAGCCGGAGGTGCTGCTCCTCGACCGTGCGTACATGCTCGACCTGACCGCGCCCGAGATGACGGTCCTCATCGGCGGCCTGCGCACCCTCGGGACCAACCACGGCGGTACGGCGCACGGCGTCCTCACCGACCGGCCCGGTGTGCTCACCAACGACTTCTTCACCAACCTGCTCTCCCCGGGCACGCGGTGGAAGGCGTCGGGCTCCGACGAGCACGTGTACGAGATCCGGGATCTGGCCACCGACGAGGTGAAGTGGACCGCGACCGTGGTCGACCTCATCTTCGGCTCCAACTCCCAGCTGCGGGCCCTTGCGGAGGTCTACGCCAGCGAGGACGCGCGCGACAAGTTCGTGGCGGACTTCGTCGCGGCCTGGACCAAGGTCATGGAACTCGACCGGTTCGACCTCGCCTGATCCGACCGCACCCGACGAGCCCCGGTCGATCCGTCCAGGATCGACCGGGGCTCGCCCGTGCATGGGTTCGCTGAATCGCCGGGGGCGACGCCGACCTGGCGAGGTCGCGGGAGCTACGCCGGCGCGGTTTCGCAGGAGGAAGCGCCCCGGTCGGGGCCGGTGGTGGCGGTCAGGCGCGGCGGTGCAGGTAACGGGCGCGTCGTCCGGCGTCCTGGAAGCCGAGCCGTCGATAGAGGGCGGCGGCCGGGTTGTCGTCGTTGACGCAGAGCCACGCCTCCCGGGCGCCGTCGGCGGCCAGCGACCGCAGCGCGATCGCCACCAGGTGGGCCCCGACCCGCCGGCCCCGCCAGGCGGGAACCACGCCCACCTGGTCGATCCAGTTGTCGATGACGTTGAGGAAGCCGACCGCCGTGCCGTCGGGACCGCGTGCGATCAGCGACAGGTCCGGCCGGTACGCGTCGTCCTCCCGTAGCTCGTCCAGCCACTCG
Source organism: Polymorphospora sp. NPDC050346 (assembly GCF_040655695.1). Lineage (NCBI taxonomy): Bacteria > Bacillati > Actinomycetota > Actinomycetes > Micromonosporales > Micromonosporaceae > Polymorphospora > Polymorphospora sp. NPDC050346. The sequence goes on from NZ_JBFAKM010000038.1 coordinate 6,940, forward strand.
TCGGCCACCGGCTCGACGAATCCGGGCCGGTCCGCGAAGGACGCCCGGTAGGTCGCGAACAGTTCCGAGTCCAGCGTCACCGGCCCGGTGGCCACGCCGTCGGGGTGGGTGACCTCCGGCAGGGCGGTGAGCTCGTGCCGTAGCACCCACTCGGTGAAGGTCCGCTCGAAGCCGCGCGCCGTGAACAGGGCGTCCGCCCCCGGGCTCCACGACTCGGTGGTCGACAGCAGGTCGGCACCGCCGGCCTGTTCGTCCGCCCAGCTCAGCAACCGGCTACCGACGCCCTGCCCGCGCCAGGTCGGATGCACCAGGCCGGTGCTGGTGGCCGGCTGTCGGTCGGTGCCGACACCCACGGCCGCGATCAGGCCGCCGTCGTACCAGGCGCCGAGGGTGCGGGCCTGGAGCAGCCGGGCCCGCAGCAGCGCAGAACCGGTGAACAGCGGCAGCCCACCGTCGACGGCCAGGCATGCCTCGGCCAGGTCGGTCAGCGCGGTGAGGTGCTCCTCGCCGAACTCTTTCCAGGTCAGCACGTCCACGTCCGGGTCCGTCATCATCCTATGCCCTTCACTGCCGCCGATTGCCCGCCGGCCGGCCCTGGCGGCTGACGCCGGGCCGGCGCGACGGCGCCGTTGGGCAGTAAGTAGGCGTCCCCACCGGTATCGCTGTCAACGCGGTTTCAGCCCGTCCGCGCCCGGGAGCGACAGCAGGAAGACGGACTGTCGGCGAGTTGTCGTGCGGCTGGCCCGTGTCTACTGTGCGGTGATGTTCTCGCGACTCTTGACGGTGACCATCGACGCGCACGACGCGACTCGCCTGGCGCGGTTCTGGGCCGGCATGCTCGGCCGGGAAGTCGTCGAGGACGCGGATGGTGCGCTGTTGCCCGGCGACGATACCCAGCTCAGCCTCCGGTTCGTTCCGAGCCGCACGGAGAAGGTGGGGTTGAACCGCATGCATCTTCACCTGACCAGCGCCAGCCGCGCCGACCAGGAGCGCATGGTGGCGACGGCGCTGGGGCTCGGCGCCGGCCACCTCGACGTCGGGCAACGCCCCGAGGAGGGGCACATCGTCCTGGCCGACCCCGAGGGCAACGAGTTCTGCGTGATCGAGCCGGGCAACGCCTTCCTCGCCGGATGCGGCCTGCTCGGAGAACTCGCCTGCGACGGCACCCGGGAGGTCGGCCACTTCTGGAGCGAGGCACTGGGCTGGCCGCTGGTGTGGGACCAGGACCAGGAGACCGCGGTCCAGTCACCGCACGGCGGCACGAAGGTCGCGTGGGGAGGCCCACCCGTGGCCCCGAAGGAGGCGTGGAACCGGCAGCGCTTCGAACTCGCCCCGGTTGAGGGCGACCAGCAGGCGGAGGTCGACCGGCTGGTCTCCCTCGGCGCCACCCGGCTCGAGGTGGGTGCGGACGGCGCGGTCATGCTGGCCGATCCGGACGGCAACGAGTTCTGCGTGAAAGGGAACTGATCTAGCGTGGCGCGGGTGCTGACGAGGGCAGTTCGGCGGCCACCGTTCCCAGCAGTGCCAGGGCCTGGGCCGAGTGGCTACCGGCCTCGGCCTGATAGACGATCAGTTGCGGTGGCGCGCAGCGCGCCGAGGCTGGACTGCGCGACCTGCGCCCATCGGGGGTAGAAGGAACGAGCTGCGGGGCTGAGGAAGACGAACCGGACGAGATTGGGTTCGTCCGCCTCGAACGCCTTGGCGAACAGCGCACGCCCAGCCGGTTACCGGCCAACACGTCCATTCTGCGGTCAATGATCAGCGCGGGGGTGTGCAGCCAGCCGTCCATCAGGCGCAGCAGGCTCGGCCGTACGGTCTCCCGGGTTCCCCTGTGGACGGGGCCGCGGCTGTTCCGGGCCAGCAGGTGCAGGTGCGCCATCTCCTCGGGATCGAGTCCCAGGGTGCGGGCCAGGGCGTCCAGCACCTGTTCTATCGCGAGGGCAGCGCGGCCCATCGGCGGGCTGTCGCCACGCGCGAATCCGCCCGGCCTTCTCCTTCGTGAGTCCGTGGCGACTGCCCGGCTCCATGGAGGTGCCCCTGAGGGCGGGGTGTGGGGTGACCTGGTGAGCCTGTGATCGGGAGGCCGTGGTTACCGCAGCGCATTCGGCAGACGATCGACGGGGTAGCCCGGGGAGCCGGACATCCAGAAGAGGGAGCAGAGCCGATGCCACGTAAACCGATCGACATCACCCTCCCCGGCCTGTCCGGGAAGCGCGCCGTCGTCACCGGCGCGAGCGACGGGATGGGGCTAGGGATGGCCGTACGGCTGGCCGCGGCCGGCGCCGAGGTGATCCTGCCCGTCCGTAATCCGGGCAAGGGCGAGGCCGCGATCAGCACGGTCCGGCAGGCCGTGCCCGGGGCGAAGGTCTCGTTGCGCAGCCTCGACCTGTCCTCGCTGGAGTCGGTCGCGGCCCTGGCCGACGCCCTGCGCGGGGAGGGCAGCCCGATCCACATTCTGATCAACAACGCGGGCGTGATGCGACCGCCGAACCGGCAGACCACGGCCGACGGGTTCGAACTGCAGTTCGGCACCAACCACCTCGGCCACTTCGCGCTGGTCGCCCGGCTGCTCCCGCTGTTGCGCGCCGGCGGTGCCCGGGTGACCTCGCAGGTCAGTGTCGCCGCGCGTCGTGGCCGTATCAACTGGGACGATCTGAACTGGGAACGTTCGTACGACGGCATGCGTGCCTACAGCCAGTCGAAGATCGCGTTCGGGTTGTTCGGCCTGGAGTTGGACCGCCGCAGCAGGGCGCACGGTTGGGGCATCACCAGCAACCTCTCGCACCCCGGGGTTGCCCCCACCAGCCTCCTGGCCGCCCGCCCCGAGCTCGGCCGCAGCCAGGATACCCCCGCGATACGCCTGATCCGGGCGATGTCCGCTCGCGGCATCCTGGCGGGCACCGTCGAGACCGCGAAGTTGCCCGCGCTCATGGCCGCGGCCGACCCGGGTGCCAAGCCCGGTGTGCTCTACGGGCCCAGCGGCCCCGGCAACCTGGGCGGTCCGCCGGCCGAGCAGCGGATGTACACGCCGCTGCGTAGCACCGAGGAGGCCCAGCGCGTCTGGCAGGTGTCCGAGCAGCTCACCAGGACGTCGTTCGTCACGGTCTGACCAACCGGTCGCCCGACCTCTCCCGAAAAGCCACACGGGTCCTCGTGGTCGGCGCGACCCCGTCGCCACCCTCGGCCGCTACACGTCCCGGGCTGTCACCACTGCCCAGGCCAGGGATGAACCCTGAACTGGGTCGGGGGGATACCGCACCGGAGGTCGGCACTCCACCCGCGGCTACCTCAGCCTTGCCGCTCTCATGGGCGCACCGTCACGACTCCTGCCGGAGCCCCGGGCGTGGCGCCGCGATCAAGGCGACCGTCTCCATGGGCAGCTCGGCCCTCCGTTCGATCTCCAGGCCGGCCCGGTTCAGCAGCGCGGTGATCCGGTCAACGGTGCGGTGCCCGCCGCCGGTGGTCATCAGCAGGTGCAGATCCCACAGCGCGGGCAGGACGGTGGGGGCCTCATCGTCGACGAAACGGTCGAGGAGCAGCAGTCGCGACGAGGAGTCGACCATGGCGCGACGGCAGTTCTCGAAGACCTTGACGACCGCATCGTCGTCCCAGCCGGCCAGAACCCGACAGAGGATGTAGACGTCCCCGCCCTGGGGGACGCCGGTGAACATGTCGCCCCCGACCAGTTCGACACGGTCGAGTCCGACGGCGGCGGCTAGATGCTCACCCGCCTGGGGCAGCATGTGTTCGCGGTCGAAGAGCGTGCCCCTGGCATCCGGTGTGGCGCCGAGGATCGTGGCGAGCAGTTGGCCGCCTCCGCCACCCACGTCCACGACCATCTTGCCGGAGAAGTCGAAGATCTCGGGTACCTGGTGGAAGAACATGCTTGCGGCGTTCAAGGTGTGCTGGAATCGCCGGGCGGTGGCCGCGTCCTCACCGAGGTATTCGTAGAACGGTCGGCCGTAGGCGGCCTCGAAGCCCGAACTGACCGTGCTAATCGCGTTATGGGCGTGCCCCCAGGCGGAGTAGAACTCCTCGCCGTAGAGCAGGCACATGCCGCGCAGGGACTGAGGGCCGTCGAGCAGTGCTGCGCTTACGTCGGTGTTCCTGTAGCCGGTCGACTCATTGCCCTCGAATACGCCCATGGCCACCAGAAGGCGCATCAGGCGGTGAATGCCATCTTCATCTGCCCCGGTTGATTTGGCCAGTTCGCCGCGAGTGGTGCGGCCGGCCTTGATGTGATCCGGCAACCCGAGTTTGACCGCGGTGTAGAGGGCCTGTGCCCGCCAGCCGCCGGTGATCATTTCGATTACGTCTCGAGTGGCCTGCAAGTCGACTGTCATTCCGCCCCGCAATAGCTGGTATCAACGTTCATCACTGTATCGCAATGGCGAGCGCCGGCGGAAGGGTCTCACCGCCCGGGGTGAACCCGACAAGTAATCCGACCGTCTACTGTGAACACCTGGTGACACTGTCTGGGTGCAGGGTTGGACGACGATTGTCGTAGGGCTTCGTCGTGAGCTGCCAATCCGCGCAAGAAGGGTCATCGCGTGACGACTGCTGACGCACGCGTCGGGCTGGCCGACCCTACGGCGTTGGTGGCTGCCGCCGCCGCGGAGCAGACGGTCCAGTTGATCGGGCTGCCGGAGGCTACCCGCACCGCACGCCTGATGGAGTCCTGGAGCAGCGGTACCCGCCGGATGTGCTGGTGGGTAAGGACTACGTCCGCCCCACGAAGCGTGGTGCGGGAATGCACTATGCGTACAGCGTTCCCCGGGCGACGACGACGGCGGACCCCGCCACCTGGACCGACTCGATCCGTTCCGGAGTTCCCGTGGCCCGAGCCCGCATTGTCGAAGGACGGCCGATCTCGACGCCTTGACGGATCTCGATCCATTCCCCGAAAGGGATCAGACCGTGCCGGGCCAGGTGCACCGCGAGCGAACCGGCGGCCGAGCCGGTGGCCGCGTCCTCCACCACGCCATAGGCGGGCGAGAACATCCGCAGTCTCCATCGCGTGCCCGATCCCGCGAAGCAGTTGGCGGCCATGTCGGGCAGCCTGGCGAGAATCCGTTGGTCCGGCTCCACAGCGGAGAGCGTGGCCACGCTACCCAGGCCGACGAACACGTGTCGCGGCCCGTTTCGGTAGACCTCCACCGGCAGGGTGCAGGCGGACGCCGCCAGGCCGAGACCGGCGAGCAACTCGTCCGCGCGGTCGTAGGGCTCCCACGTGGGGATGGGTTGCCACATGCTGGCCGTACCGGCCCGGCCGCCGCCGGCACGCTCGAGATCGAACGCCACGGTGCCCATGGCGGTCTCCATCCGGATCCTCGGCGCCGGGTTCGACTCGCCGAGCACAATGGCAGTGCCCAGGGTCGGGTGCCCGGCGAACGGCAGCTCGTTCACCGGGGTGAAGATCCGGACCCGCACGTCACCGTCGTCTTCCGCCGGCAGGACGAAAACGGTCTCCGACAGGTGCATCTCCTGCGCGATCTGCTGCATGCGCTCGGGAGAGAGATCGGCGGGATCCACGAAGACCGCGACCGGGTTACCTTCCAGCGGAACTTCGGTGAAGACGTCGGCCACGACGTACTCGTACGTACCCATAGGTCCCCTTCTCGAAGGTCAGTGGGTGTCGGGCAGGGTGGTATGCCTGCCTCCGGTGTTGCCGCGGCCGGTGCGCACCGGCAGGCCGGCGAAGACAGCGACGCTCAGTTCGGTGTTCTTCGCCGGGTCGACCGTCCAGAGCAGCGACATGCCTTCACTTCTTGGGTAGGTGATTGGGCGGCTTTCAGGTAGGGATCCCGCCACGCCTGATCACTGGCACCTCGATCCCCAGTGCACGCAACTGCTGGAACGGGTTCATGAACTCGCGGTTCTGCTTGATCTTTCCGTTCTCGAGCAGAAAAGAATGGATGAAGTGGTTCCTGTAGTAGCCGGGCGGGTAGTCGGGATAAAGGATCTGGCCTTCTCCGTCACACTCGACCCAGAACCTGTTGGGGTCCTGCGTGTCGAAGATCTCCACGTTCTTCCATTCCCAGTCGGGGAACATCCGCAGTGACCATTCGCCGTGCGCCTTGAGTTTCTCGTGGCCCTGGGAGGCGACCGGTTTGCCGGTATCGCTTGTCCACAGGCCGGCGCTGCCGTCCTCGGTGAAGAGCAGGTATCGCGTCAAGCGGTTCTCGCCCTTGCGGCTCATGTAGTCCGCGACGACGGCACGGTTGCGGTCTCTCAGGTCGAGGTCGGTGGCGAACGCCTCGGACTGGGTGTGGTTCGTCGTCAATTCTGGATCCTTTCGGCTCGTGAATGCGTGGATCGGTGTGCTGGTTATCGTCCGGCGTTCGGTGTCGGAGCCGGAGTTGGAGCCAGGAGATGGTGCGCTGTCCCGGGGCGCGGTCAGGGCTGCAGCCGGCCGGTACGCCAGCCCGTTCCGTCGCGTTCGTACAGCAGCCTCTGGTGCAGGCGGCCGGGGTCGGCCTGCCAGAACTCGACGGATCCGGGTTCGAGCAGATAACCCAGCCAGGCGGTCGGGCGAGGCAGCGGCAAGCCAGCACGGGCCAGTTCTTCGGCCCGTCTCCTCAGTTCGTCCTCGTCCAACAGGGGTGCGCTCTGGTGTGAAGCCACCGACATCGGGTGCGTGCTGACCGGCCGGGCGGCCCACAAGGCATCAGCTTCCTCGTTGGGCAACGCATAGGCCGGACCGGTCACGATCACCTGGCGGCCGGCCTCGCGCCAGTAGAAGACGCCGGAGGCCCAGCCGTTCTCGGCCAGGTCCCGGCCCTTGCGGCTGTTGGCGTGCGTGGCGAACACCAGACCCGTGTCGCGGACCTTGAGGACCTGCACGATCCGGTTGGAAGCGTGGCCACGGGCATCTGCGGAGGCCAGCGCCAGCGCACCCGGCTCACGGACGCCGTCCGCGACCGCGCGGTCGAACCAGGCCCGGAGCAGGCCCATCGGTTCGGCGGGCGGGATGGAGAACTCATCGGTGCTCAGGGGGTGGGTAGATGTGCTCACTACGACTTCTTCACCGGCTCGAAGGCCAGGCCGCGGTCGAGCAACCCGCCGGAGTGGACACCTTCGATGATGGCCTCGACGTCGGTCTCCATCCGGTGATTCGGCGGGTGTCCGATGAGCTCGGTGGCCCGGTTCGGGGGCATCGGCGCCGTCAGGTCAGCTGTGGACTCCCACAGCGTCACCGCACCCCAGCGGTTGGCCTGCCGGTCGGAGATCCAGAACTTCAAACGCAGTCCGTGGATCCGCTCCCACGGCTGCACGCCCTCTTCTCGCAGGTAGACGCGCAGGGAGTCGATGGTCTGGCCGGACCCGGACAGGTCCCACCAGGAAATGCTTGCTTTCATACGTTCAGTACCTCCTCGGTCTGCGTCAGCGGCGCCAGCAGCTCACCCAGAACGCGTTCGCCGTCGCGGGTGAGTACCGACTCAAGGTGGAACTGCACCGAAGCAAAGTGCGGCCCACGTAGGGCATGCACCTCGCCCGTGCCGGCGTCCAGGCTGGCCTTCACCTCGCCGATGCCAGGACACTCCAACTGCTCGGCTCGTCCGTAGGCCTCGTAGGAGTTGTAGAAGCCCACCTGTTCCCGCGAGCCGAACAGGTCGATCTCGCGCTGGGTGCCCTGGTTCGGGACCGTCCGGCGCCTCAGCCGGAGACCGAGGCGCCGGCACAGCAACTGGTGGCTCAGGCACACCGCAAGGAACGGGATGCGCCGGGACAGCAGGTGCTCGATCGCCGACGTGAGGTGGGCCATCCTCGGCTCATCGGCGTCCCGCGGGTCGCCGGGACCGGGGCCCAGGACGACAAGATCGTGGTCGTCGAAGCGGTGGGGCGCGTCGAAGCGGTCGAGTCGCACCGTCAGCCCGATGGCCCGCAGTTGGTGGGCCAGCATCGAGCTGAAGGTGTCCTCGGCATCGATGATCAGCGCCCGGCGGCCGCTCAGCGCCGGGTGTGGCTGTGCTCGCGAGCCGGCGTCGCTGAGCCAGAAACGCGCGATCGTCGCGTTGCGCCTGCCCAGCGCCTCGCGGATCCGCGGGTTCCCGTTGAGACGCTCGTTGGCACCGAGCGCCGAGAGCAGGCCGGCGGCCTTGGTGCGGGTTTCGGCGACCTCGGCGGCGGGGTCGGAGTGCCGGACCAGGGTTGCCCCGACCCCGACCTCGACGCGAGCGCTGTCATCGAGCTCCGAGGTGCTGATGTCGGCGGTGCGGATGAGAATGGCGGAGTCCATCGTCCGCGCGCCATCGGCGTCACGGCCGATGAGGGCCGCGACGCCGCCGTAGTACCCGCGGCCGCGCGGCTCGTAGCGGGCGATCACCCGGCAGGCGTTCTCCAGCGGACTGCCGGTCACGGTGGGCGCGAACATCGTCTCCCGCAGGATGTCCCGGGGATCGAGGTCGCTGCGCCCCTCGATGACGTACTCGGTGTGCGCGAGCCAGGCCATCTCCCGCAGGAACGGACCCACCACCCGGCCACCGCCCTGGCAGACCCGGGCCATCATCTTCAGTTCCTCGTCCAGGACCATGTACAACTCGTCGGTCTCTTTGCCGTCGGCGAGGAAATCCATGACCTCCGACAGGACCGGCCCCGTCGGCGGGTAACGGTAGGTACCGCTGATCGGGGTCATCGCCGCGACGCCGTTTCGCAGGCTGACGTGGCGCTCCGGTGTGGCGCCGACGAAGGTCCGGGTGCCGGTGTGCACGAGGAACGTCCAGTAGGTACCGGTCTCCCGGGTGAGTAGCCGACGGAACAGGCTCAGCGCGCTGCGCGTGGAGTAGCCGGTGATGGTGGTGACGAACGTGCGTTTGATGACGAAGTTCGAGCCCTCTCCGGCGCCTATCTCGTTGTCGAGGACCGCGCGAACGATGTCAGCGTAGGCGTCGTCCTCGGTGTCGAACCGTCCGCCGGTCAGGGCGATCGGCTCGTCCGGGAGGTGTCTCAGCGCCTCGGTGGTGGAGATCTGGCCCTGGTCCGTCACCGACATCGCGAGCAGCGGTGAGCCGTCCGCGGTGGCGGCGAAGCCGCGCTCGGTGATCTGCCGGTGAGGCACCAGGACCAGCGCCTCCTGACGAGCCTCGCCGGGCCGTCCGGCCTGGTCGGCCAGCGGGATGTCAGCGAGCCGGGCCGGGGTGCTGACCCGGCCCAGCAGGATCTCCAACCGGTCCGGGCCCAGGGTCTCCGGGCGGTGCAGCAGGGCGAAGGCGCCCGGATCGGGTCTCAGCACGTGCTCAAGCAACCGCTGCGGCTTCATGCGAAGACCTCCCCGGTGGTGGTGACCACCGAACAGCGGGTGGCCGCGTAGTCGAGGGCCAGCCGGTGATAGTCGGCGGAGAAGTCGCCGAGAGCGTCGGCGACCAGGAACGACTGGATATCGTTGGTGAACGCGTCGAGGGCCGTCGCCAGTACACCGACGTGTGCGTACACCCCGCAGACGATCAGCTGGTCGCGGTCCTGCTCGCGCATCTGTGCCAGCAGGTCCGAGCGGAAGAACGCGCTGTAGCGCCACTTGGTGAGCACCCGGTCCGGTGGCCGCGGTGCGAGCTCGGCGACGATCGACCGATCGAGGGGGTCGACGCTCATCCCCGGGCCCCAGATGTCCTTCAGCAGGCCGCGTTCCTGCTCGGTCATGCCACCGGGCTGCGCGGTGTAGAACACCGGGATCCCGAGCGCGGCGCAGCGCTTCCTCAGTCGCACGCAGTGGCGCACCAGCGTGTCACGCACCGCCGGGGGAAAGGGCGCGAGGAAATAGCGCTGCATGTCGTGCACGAGTAGTACCGCCCGGCGTGGGTCGGGGGTCCACTGTGCGGTGCTGACGGGCAGCTCACCGCTCGTGGGAAGTGGGTAGGCGGGGATCGGCGCTATGCCCGGCACGGTGTCTCCTCGGCCTGCTTCAACATCATCGCGTCTGCCAGGCCGAGACCACCGCTACCGCCTGGCGAGGGTTGAGGCGCGGGTCGCACAGCGTCGTGTATCTCTCGTCGATCCGGTCGGTGTCGTGGTGGACGTCGACGCATTCGGTCACGTCGTCGGGGCTGGTTTCGAGGTGTATTCCCCCCGGTGTTCCGCCGGCTGCGCGAACCGCGTACTGGAACGCCGTGACCTCCCGGATGATCGCCTCCACGACTCGGGTCTTGCGTCCCTCGGCGGTGGTCACGGTGTTGCCGTGCATCGGGTCGACCAGCCAGATCGCCGGGTGTCCAGCGGCACGCACGGCGCGGACCAGTGGGGGTAGCAGATCCATGGCCGCGTCAGCGCCCATCCGAGCGATCAGGGTGAGCCGGCCCGGTTCCCGTTCCGGATCCAGTCGCGTACACAACGCGAGCAGGTCGGCGACCGTTGTACGCGGCCCGATCTTGCACGCAACGGGGTTGATGACATTCGCGAGTAGCGAGACGTGCGCTCCCTCGACCTCGCGGGTGCGTTCACCGATCCACGGCCAATGGGTGGAAGTGAGCGCGGCCCGACCCTGCCGGTCCCGGCGTAGCATCGGGATCTCGTAGTCGAGCAGCAGAGCCTCGTGACTGGTCCACACAGCCGGCTCGATCCGCGCCTCCGGCGTCGGGGCGAGGTGGCCCATGAGTTGGCTCGCCGCCCAGTATCCCGCCAACATGCGTAGTGGATCGGGCCGCCGCACCTGTGGGTCCGGCTCGGGGCCGTTCACCATGTGCCCTCGGTACACCGGGATCTCGACGCCGTCGACCCACTCGGTGCGCGCCGACCGGGGCTTGGCGTACTGGCCCGCGATCCGGCCCACCCGTACCACGGGCTGGTGCGTGACAGCGCTCATGACGCCGGCGAGCACGTTGAGGAGCCGGGTCTTCCGTTCCACGTCGCCCGCGGTGCGTTCGGCGGGGTCCTCCGCGCAGTCACCCGCCTGCACCACCTGCGCCTGGCCGGCGGAAACTCCGGCGAGCAACCCTCGGAGCCTGCTCAGGGATTCGACCTCGACGAGTGGGGGAAGGGTCGCCAGCACCGCCCGGACGTGCTCGACCTGTGCCGGGTCGTCCCATTCAGGCTGCTGCCGCGCAGCCAGGGGGTGCGAAACCTCGAGCGAGGTGGCGTTCAACTTTTCTCCAAACCACGAACATGCCGGCAACTCGTTATTCGCGCATCAATGGGGTGGCCCGCCGGCGATGGCCTCCGGCCGGTCCATCAAGGTGGCATGGATGTAATGCCGCATACCGTTCGGTTGTTCACGAACGATGTCGCCGAAATTACCAGTGCGTTTCTGAACCGTCCCGGTCGACGATCGCTGCTTCGGGATCCTGGAGGGCGACGATCCCGTCCCGGTCCTTGGCGGCGATCCTTTCGCTCAATAGTTTGAGCAGCGCCTCCGGGTTGGCGGCGCCTTTTGCGAGGGTGTCGGCCGGGGTCGTGATGGCAGTCGAGCCGCTCGTGGCCGGCGACATCTGCGCGTGATGATGCCGACCGCGAACGTGCGGGTGACTTGGTTCATGACATCTTCCCTGAACTGGAGATGGCAGTCAGGTGAATGCGGCACGTTTATCCAGTGCCGCCCTGTTTGCCATCCCGATCTCGTTACGGGATTCATATAACAGCGCGTAACCGGCTCGTGTCAAGGTCCGGAGAGCTATGACGAGTGTCAATGTCTTCCTTTATTTGGTAGAGAGTCGAAGCCTAATGCCCGCATGGCGACTCCCACCTGCGGGAACGCGGTTCCGGAAAGTTCTGCCCCAGCGTGGGGTCCGCGCCCCGGCGCCATGTGGCTCGGGTTCCTACAGTTGCGGATCTTCACGGCTCGAATGGCTTCTGGGCGCTTTTCCTGTATGCGCAGTGTCGACAATCCGCCTAAATCGCAGGCAGTTGCACGGTCTGTGCGAGCGGATCACGCAAGTCGGCGATGGTCGCGTGGGTGGGCAGGGGAAGGCTCGGTCACCCGGGCCTGCCGGCTGTTGAAGGCCTGCCCGTCCGGGCTCGTCAGCTCGGCATCCGCCGTGATGTCGAGGACGGTCGCGGCTTCTGCGTGCAGAGCCGCGCGAAACGCGTGGGCGAACATGCATGCGGTGACGGTGTGATGCCAGGCGGTCCATGTGCGGACCTGATGCTGGTCGATGCCGATGAGGCCCTTGCCTCGCCCGTCACCCTCCTTGATCCTCTGTGGGGTCTCCGCGATGCGCCGCAGGACAGGCGCGGACGCGCGGTGGCGGGCGTGGGCGAGGAAATACGTGACTTCGCCCGGATCGCCGACCGAGCGCCGTACCAGCAGGGTGTGCGTGAACCCGTCGGCGGGGATCTCATCGCCGACCCGCAGGTTTCCGTCGAATCTGATCAACGCCCAGTCGTAGGAGCGATCGTCTTCACCGCCCCGCACGCGGGTTCGGGGCTGCCAGGCGCTGTCGGCGATCCGGGTGAGCAACTGGTCGACACGGGTCACCGGGACGTTTCCGGGTGCGACGCTGATCTGCGTCAGCGGCAGGGCTGCCGACACGGCTACCACGTACGGCAATGACCGCTGCGCACACCAGTTGCGGACCCGCGGATGCTGCCCGTACCCGTCGGCCATGGTGACCCACCCGAACGGGACGGCCGCGTCGGCCGCCTCGGTCAACAGCTCGACGGCCTGGTCGTGTTTCGTGGCGAACCCGACACCCACCGGAATGCCGGCCTCGCGGCAGCGCCCCGGATCGTCGGTCCACTGTGTCGGCAGATGAAGGCGACGACCGATGTACGCGTGCCCGGCCCGGCCGGCGTACGACAGCATGACCGCGACCTGGCAGTTCTCGATCCGATTGGTGGCGGCGCAGTACTGCGGGGCCACCCCCACCGACTTGTCACCCTTCTTCGGCAGCTGGGTCTCGTCGATGATCAGAACCCCGTTCGGATCACCGAGACGCTCCACCACATAGGCGCGGACCTCGGCCTCAAGAGCGTCGGCGCTCCACGCGCCCCGCGACAGCAACGCCTGCATCCGGCCCGGCTGGGTGTGCCCGGCCCGCTGGGCCAGGGTCCAGCAGTTCTTCCTGTCCAGGTCCGACAGCAGTCCCTCGATCAGATCATGGAACACCTCTCGAGGCTCCGGCCGGGCGAACAAGTGCCCCACCTTGCCCGTCAGCTCCCGTAGCCGCAGCTCCCAGCCCGACATCAGACCAGCCATCCCGCGAAAGTGCCACCCCGGCGGCGCCCAGACGTGACGCCAGCGCGCCGTAGTGCGTGATCAGTTTATCTGTATCGATGGCGTAGGCGTTGAGGTGGACGAGGTTTTCCAGGGACATGCCGGCCGCGGTGGACACGGCCTGCCTCGGGGCGCCTACACCGTCGCGGTGGGCGGCGTAACGGTGTCCTCGCGGGTGGGCAGGGTGCGCGAGGTGCCGTAGGTGGTGCCGGCCCGGTCGCGTTCCAGCCAGCCGGCGTCGACCAGCATCCGCCGGGCGCCGGCCACGTCGTCGGTGACCGCGGACAGCCGCCGGTTGATCTCCTCCTCGGCGCACGGGCCGTCGAGGTCGAGGAAGCGGGTGAGCATCTCGGACAGCAGCTCCCACCGCTCCGACAGGGGCGGTGGGAAGGTGGTCAGCCGGCCGTGCGAGAAAAGGTTGCGCACCTCCGGATACACCACGAGCAGGCGGCTGATGGGCTGCTGACGGTCCAGGTCCGCGGCGGCCTCGCGCAGGGCGTCGAGCCGGGCCCGGTAGGCGCCGGTCCCGGTGCCGGTCACCACGCCGATCGCCTTGAGCCGGGCGAGCGCGTGCCCGGCCTTCGGCACCGGGACGTCGAGGGCGTGCGCCAGTTCGGCGACGGTCGTGCCGTCCTTGCCCCGGCGGACGAGTTCGGCCAGCGCCCGCAGACGCCCGGGGTCGGACAGCTGGGCGAGGACCTCCGCGGCGTGCGCGGCTTCGGCGGACATCCGGTCATTCTGCCCGGCCTCACCACGGCCGGCGACCACGTTTCATACCGGGCGGGGCAGCGCGACCGCCCTCCACGGTGAGCCCCAGGGCGGGGTCACCGCGGCCCGTACGGGTCGGAAGGTCCTTCGAGCGCGAAGACCGCCAATGGTCTGACCTGCCGATACGACGGTCAGGGCGCTTGCTTGTTTCGTCCCCTGTGGTTGGTCGGGCGTTCGGCGGGTGCGACGAGCATCCTCCTGCTGCCGTCTGTCGGTGGAAGCGTCAGGGTGAACACCGCGCCGGCACCGGGCGTGCTGCTCACCCTGAGATCGCCGGCGTGGGCCTGCGCCAGCTTCCGGGCGATGGCCAGTCCGAGTCCGCTGCCGCCGGTGGTACGGCTGCGGGAGGCGTCGGCTCGCCAGAATCGGTCGAAGACGCGTGGCAGATCCTTCGGCGCGATTCCCGTTCCGGTGTCCGCCACCTCGGCGCCGTGTGGGACGGGCCGCAGGGTGACGACACCGCCCGGGGGAGTGTGCCGGATGGCGTTGGAGACGAGATTCCCGATGATCTGTCGCAGCCGGTCCGGATCGGCCGCGACGTACGCCGGTGGCCCGTCCGGAAGGGACAGCGTGACCCCGGCGTGCGCGGCCGTTCCGCGATGGGAATCGGCGACCTGTCTCAGCACCTCGTGCATGTCGCAGGCGACCATGTGCAGCCGCAGGTCGCCGGCGTCCGCGGCGGCCAGGTCGCGCAGGTCGTCGATGACCCGCTGAAGCAGCACCGCCTCCTCGAGGAGCAGGTCGACCAGGGTCCGATCGATCAGGGCCAGCCCGTCCTGGGCCGCCTCCAGCCAGCTGCGGATGTTGGTCAGCGGCGTGCGCAGTTCGTGCGCGACGTCGCCGACCATCTCGCGTCGGCGCCGCTTCACCGCGATCCGGCGGGCGTCGAGGTCGTTCAGGGCGGCGGCGAGGTGGCCGATCTCGTCCCGGCGGTCGACCGCGACGACCGGGAACCCGCCGGTGTGGGCCGCGGCCTCGGTGAGCCGGGTCAGTGGCCGGACCAGCCGTCGCCCGGCCACGATCGTGATCAGCACGGCGGCGGCCAGCACGGCCGCGGTCACGGCGACGATCCGGGCCGCGTTGGCGGGGGAGAGGTCGAACGCGGGCGGTGGGGCGGCCGAGGCCGGATCGGTCACGAACAGGAGCGCGGCCGGTGCCACGTACGGGCGCAGCTGCGCCTGCCGGGTCTGGAACGCGCATTCGCGTAGCCGCTGCCCGGCCGGCGGGGCGGCGGCGGTGAGGCCGAAGTCGTCCGGGCTGAACCAGATGCGGATTCTCGATCTGGACGCACCACACCGCCGACGCGACGAACTGTTCACGCGGGATGCCGCCCGGTGGTCGGCGTTGTGGAGCGAATGGACGGCCTGGAACCTGTCACCCAGTTCGCTGTTCGTCTATGCCTGGAATCCGCGCCTCCGGGACGCGGTCGACCCGTTCTCGGCGACCGGGGCACGCACCGTGGAGATCGCCAGGTCGGCGGCTTCGGACGACTTCGTGGGCGGGGGTTGAATCGGCCCGTCGCGACCGCGCCCGGCCCGGTCCGGGGCATCCGGCCGGAGACCTTCTCCCTCGAGGTAGGCGAACAGCGCCGACGCCGCCCGGAGACGGCGCCAGCTCAGCTCGTCCAGGTTCCGCAGGCGGGCCTCCAGGGCCGTCCGGGTACGGGTCGAGTCGCCCTGGTCCATGGCGTCCATGACGGCCTTCGCGGCCGGCAGCGGATAGCCGGAACCGCGTAGCATCGCGATGACCCGGGCCCGGACGAGTTGCTCCCGGTCGTAGAGGCGGTATCCGGTCGACGGTTCACGCGCCGGTGCGAGAAGGCCGAGTTCCTCCCACACCCGCAGCGCCGACGGCCGTACGCCGGCGATCGCGGCGGTGTCCCCGATGCGTAGCGGTCTGGACGTCCGCAGCACCGCCGGTGGCTCCTGGTCGAACGTCCTGAGCAGTGCCTCCGCCGCGGCGCGTTCGTGATCGAGTTCGGCGTGCCCGCGGTCGACGGCGGCCAGCGCGCCGGCGGTGTCACCACTGTGTACGGCGCTCAGCACGGCGATTGTGGTGTGCCAGCCGTATCCGTCGAGCAGGATCCGCGCGACCGTCAGCGCCCGCGCGTGCCGGCCGGTGAAGACGCGGTAACCGTTGGCGGCGCGTTCGGCCGGCGGGAGGAGTCCGACGTCGACGTAATTGCGGATCTGCTGCACGGACAACCCCGCCGAGCGGGCCAGGTCGACGCCGCGCATTCTGGATTCGCCAATTGAGGGTTTCATTCGCTCGAACCGGTGACCGGACCGCTGTTTAAGTGGATTGTCATTGTGGTCATTCGGTAAAAGTATCAAACGGTACTTGAATGATATCGTCGATGTTCCTGGTCGTTGTCGAACAGGAGGTCCGACGGGTGTCGTCGGTTGTTGTCGAGGATCTGTCCATGACCTACCGGGTGCCGGTCCGGCAGGCCGGATTGATGTCCGCCCTGCGGTCGGTGGTCCGGCGGCGTTACCGGGATGTCCACGCGGTGCGTGACGCGTCGTTCCGGATCTCCAGTGGCGAGGTCGTCGGATTCGTCGGCCCCAACGGGGCGGGGAAGACGACCACCATGAAGATCATGTCGGGACTGCTGCATCCGACGGCGGGTGAGGTGCGGGTGCTCGGCTTCACGCCGTGGCAACGCAGGACCCCGTTCCTGAAGCAGATCGCGCTTGTCCGCGGTAGCCAGCCCACCGGCGGCTCCCAGGAGTTGACGCTCCTCGACGCCCTGCAATACCAGCGCGTGCTCTACGAGGTTCCGGCCGCCGACTTCCGCCGAAACCTCGACGAGCTCTGCGAACTGCTCGCACTCGGCCCGTTGCTCGAACGGCAGCTGCGTGCGCTGAGCCTGGGCGAGAAGATGCGGGCCGGACTCGCACTGTCCCTCTCGTACCGGCCGAAGGTGCTGTTCCTCGACGAACCGACGCTGGGCCTGGACGTGTCGGCGGCGACCACGATCCGTCGGTTCCTCGCCTCCTACGCGACACAGACCGGGGCGACGATCCTGCTCACCAGCCACTACATGGCCGACGTCGAAGCCACCTGCCGTCGCCTGATGCTGATCGACCACGGCAGCGTGCGGTACGACGGTCCGCTCGGGCAGCTGTCGGCCCGGCTGTCCCCGTACAAGCTGGTCCGGATCAGCGCGGCGGACGCGACCACGGAGGTCCTCGCCGAGATCGCCGAGGTCGTGTCGACCTCCGGCATGAGCTGGACGCTGCGGGTGGCCCGCGCCGACGTGGCGAGGGTGACGTCGGTCCTGCTCGCCACGTTCGAGATGGCGGACCTGGCGGTCGAGGAGCCCACGCTGGAGGACGTGGTCGATCGCGCCTACCGGGACGGCGTATGACCCGCCGGCTGCGGCGCCTGGTCCTCCTGCGGATCCGCAACCAGTTCCTCGACTGGTCCGGCGCCTGGTGGTTCACCGTGACCCTGGTGGCCAGCGAGGCGGTCGGCCCCCTGCTCGGGCTGGTCGTGTGGTCCGCGGTGCTTCCGGGCGACCCGGCGGTCGCCGGCTACTTCGTCGCGCTGGTCGCCGTGCAGCTGCTGACCGCCTCGTACGAGAACCACACGTTCTCCGAGGCGATCTACGAGGGCAAGATCAGCCACGACCTGCTCCGGCCGCAACCCGTCATCGTCGCGCCCATCGGCGAGAACGTGGCGATCCGGATCTGGCTCGGCATCTTCGGGCTGCCGCTCACCCTCGTGACCGCGCTGGCGGTCGGCGTCTCGTACGACTGGACGGCGCTGGCGGCGGCGGTCCCGCTGCTCGTCGGCGCCGCGGTGCTGCGATTCCTGTGGACCTGGCTGCTCGCGCTGGCCGCGTTCTGGACCGGGCGCGTACATGCGCTGGTGACGTTGGGAGGAATGATGATCTTTCTTCTCGGTGGCGGTGCCGCCCCCGTCTGGCAGCTACCGGACGCCTGGCAACCCGTCGTCGGTGCCCTGCCGTTCTACGCGATGCTGGGCCTGCCCGCCGACGTCGCGACCGGATCGGTGCACGGCTCGGCCCTCGCCGTGGCGTACCTCGTCCAGCTGGCCTGGAGCGCGGTGTTCGCCGGTGTCGCCGTCGTGGCCTGGCGTGCGGGCGTACGACGGTTCACCGCCGTCGGGGCGTGACCCGTGCGCGTGCTGGTCAAGATGGTCCGCCTGCTGGGCATCGGCTTTTCGATGTCGCTGCGCAGGACGTTGGCGTTCCGGGTGGACCTGCACTTCGACGTCATGATGTCCGGTATCTCGTTGGCGTCCACGCTCGCCGCCGTGTTGATCATATTTGGCCGCACCGACCATCTCGGCGGATGGACGCGACCGGAGACGTTCGTGCTGGTCGGCACCTTCGAGCTGCTGACCGGTGTCAAGGCGGCGTTCGTGGACCCGAATCTGTCGCTGCTCGCGAACCGTGGCATCCGGGAGGGACGGCTCGACCATCACCTGCTGGCGCCGGCGCCCGGTCTGTTCCTCGCCACGTTGGGTACGGCGGCGCCGTTGTCGTGCATCCACGTCCTGCTCGGACTCGGCGTCGTCGGAGTCGGGGTCGGCATGACCGGCCGGGCTCCGGAGCCGGTGGCGGTCGCCGTCTGGCTGCTGCTGCTCCTCCTCGGGACGGCCGCCACCTGGGCCGTCGGGACACTGATCGGCTGCATCGCGTTCTGGGCGCCCAAACTCGATCTGCAGAGCATCTACGGCACCGCGTGGCAGTTCGGCCGCTATCCACCGGACATCTACGCCCGACCGTTACGGTTCCTGCTCTCCTACGTCCTGCCGCTCATGCTCGTCGCCGCGTTCCCGGCTTCGGCGTTGCTGCGGTCCCCGGACTGGACCACGGTGGCGGCGGCGGCCGCCACCGCCACGACAGCGGTCCTGGCCGCGTCGGCGGCGTGGCGGGCCGGGTTGCGGCGGTACGTCGGGGCGACCAGTTGACCCCGGCCGGGTCTCCGGTCCCGCGCTACCCGGTCCGGCGCCAGTAGATCGAGTACGGGTCGATGAACCGGATGGGGTCGGTGATCCGGTGCCGGTCCCGGAACTCGTGCACGGCGGCGGCGCAGGCGGGTATGCCGTAGTCGTCGACGATCACGAAGCCTCCCGGCGACAACCTCGGGTACAGGTGCACAAGAGCGTCGGTCGTCGAGCGGTGCAGGTCGCCGTCGAGCCGGATGACGGCCAGGCGCCGCGAACTGTCAGGCTGCTCCAGACACCACCCAGGCGGCGACCGGGACGTTCAACGGGCTTTCAGTGCCGCGATGCCGGTCCTGAGGGCGAAGAGAACGAGCTGCACGCGGTCGCGTGAGCCGGTCTTGGCGATGAGGTTCCCGATGTGGGTTTTGACCGTGGGCATGGACAGCCACAGCTCGGTGCAGATCTCCTGATTCGTACGACCTTCGGCGATCAGGGAGAGGATCTCGCGCTCGCGCGGGGTGAGTTCCGCGACGGCTTGCGTATCGCTGCCACGGAGCGGGGTCCGGCTTTCGGTGGGACGGCGCCGGAACGTGGCGAAGAGCCTGCGGGTGGGGCCGGGCGAGATGACGGCATCACCGCTGTGCACGGTGCGGATCGCGGCGATGAGCTGATCGGGTGGGATGTTCTTCACCAGGAACCCGGCGGCGCCGGCCTCGACCGCGGTGAGTACGTACTCGTCGCTCTCGAAGGTCGTGAGAATGATGATCCTGCTGGCGGTGCCCGCGGCGATGAGCCGCCGGGTCGCGGCGAGACCGTCGAGCGTGGGCATCTGGATGTCCAGGAGGAGGATGTCGGGCTGTGCGCCATCGTGCTGCCGGATCGCGTCGGCGCCGTCGATCGCCTGCCAGATGACGCTGATGTCGGGCTGGGCGTCCAGGACCATCGTGAGGCCGGCGGTGAAGAGCGGTTCGTCGTCCGCGAGCGCGACGGTGATCATGCGCGGCTCCGCGGCAGCGTCGCCCGCACGCGCCATCCGCCGGTCGCCGGATCGGGGCCGGCCTCCACGGCCCCGCCAAGGGCACGCGCGCGCTCTCGCATCCCGATGATCCCGCGCCCGCCCGCTGCGGTGCCGGGGAGTGGGACAGCGGGTGCGCGAGGGTTCAGCACAGCGACCTCCACGTGCCGATCCTGGACGGTGACGCGCACCGTGATCGGGACGCCGTCGGCGTGCTTGAGCGCATTCGTCAGACTCTCCTGGACGATCCGGTACGCGGCCAGGCCGACATGGCCGGGTACGGCGTCGACGTCACCGTCGAACTGAAGCCTGATGGCCGCCTTGGTGTATCGCAGGGAGGCGATGAGTTCGGGCATGTCACCGAGCGACGGAGTCGGGAGCACGGACGTTTGCGCGGCGTCGGTGGTGAGGACGTCGATGAGGTCGCGCACGTCGTCCACGGCGCGTCGGCTCAGCCACCCGATGTCGGCCAGCGCCTGATCGGCGCGGTCGGCGTCGGAACGCAGGACATAGCGCACCCCTTCGGCCTGCGCCGCGATCGCGTTGAGGGAGTGACCGAGGATGTCGTGCATCTCGCGGGCGATGCGGGTGCGCTCCTCGACGGCGGCGAGGCGCCGATCGGCGTCCTGCTGTGCTTCGAGCATGTTCGCGCGCTCGACGGCGAGCGTGTAGCGCGTGCGTCGCTGACGACGTATCACTCCGGTGAGGGCTGCCAGGGTCAGCAGCGTGAGGACGACACCCGTGACGATGAGCCGTCCGCGTACGTCGACAGCGGGGATCGGTGACGTCATGATCGCCGCGACAGTTCCACCGTAGATGGCGGCGAGAAAGACCCAGCGCCAGGGCGGGGTGAGCTGGGTCTGCGTCGTATAGGCGGCGATCAGGCAGATCAGGGCGACGCACAAGCCCGGCTCGATGGCGGCGACCAGGTGCCCGAGCAGCAGGATCGCGATGACCGTGAGCCCGGGGCGCGGGAAGAGCCGCCGGAAGACGAGGGCGGCGGCGCATCCCACCACGATGAGGGTGTAGACCGTTTGCGACCACGTTATGAAGGAAAGGGTGGGTCGGCTGATCGCGCCGACCACGACGACGAGCACGGCGACGGCCGTATCGAGAAGCCAGGGCCGGGTACGGAACACGGTCTGGAGCCGTTCGGCGGCAGGGGCGAGCGCGAAGGGTTCCATCCCTTCTCATGCTATTTCGCCGGAGTGTCGAAGAAATCATGCCGTGGTATGAACGGCCGCTCCATGCCACGGCACGATCTGCGCCGCCGTCGCAGCGGGAATCGTGGAAAGCATGAACACGATCGAGGCGAGGTGCCGATGAGCGCGGTCATCACCACCCACGGACTGACCAAGACCTTCAAGAGTCACACCGCCGTGGACTCCCTCAACCTGCATGTCCCCCAGGGGGTCGTGTACGGGTTCCTCGGCCCGAACGGCTCGGGCAAGTCGACCACCATGAAGATGCTGCTCGGCCTCACCCAGCCCACCAGCGGCGACATCAAGGTGCTCGGACAGCCCCTCACCCGGGCCTCCCGAACCGAACTGCTGCCGTCGATCGGGTCGATGATCGAGGCTCCACCCGGCTACGGGCACCTGACCGGGCGGGAGAACATGCGCATCGTGCAGGACATGCTCGACCTGTCCGCCGCGCAGGTCGACCGGGCGCTCGCGACCGTGCGGCTCACCGAGCACCAGAACAAGCTCGTGCGCAACTACTCGCTCGGCATGAAGCAGCGCCTCGGCATCGCGATGGCGCTGGCCCGCGATCCCGCCCTGCTGGTGCTGGACGAGCCGACAAACGGGCTCGACCCGGCCGGCATCGAGGAGATCCGCACCTTGCTGGTCCAGCTTGCCGAACGCGGAATCACGGTCATGGTCTCCAGCCACATGCTCGATGAGATCGACAAGATGGCCAGTGTCCTGGGCATCCTCGCGAACGGGAGGATGATTTTCCAGGGCACCCGCGATGAGCTGTTCGCGCATTCCATCCCTGATCTGATCATCGAGACCCCTGACCCGCAGAAGGCGCTCGTCCAGGGCATCACCGCGACCCCGATCCGCCAGGGCATCAGGATCAGCGGCATCGACAAGGATCAGACCGCGCAGGTCGTCCACCGGCTCGCCGTCGCCGGCGTTCCCATCCACGAGGTGCGCCGGGTGCAGCAGAGCCTGGAGGACGTGTTCATGGACCTCACGGGGCGCGGAGGCATGTTGTGAGACGTGCCGTCACACTCGAATTCCGCAAGATGCGCCGCCTGCGCACCGGGTTGGTCACCGCGATCCTCGTGGTCGCTGTCGCGGCCCTGTCCAGTGCCTCGCTGTTCTCCGGCTGTACGCGCGACACCTTCGACGACCCGAGCGCGGCACCGTGGGCAGCGCTTCTGTTGACCTACACGTTGATGGCCGCGATGACGTCGCCCATCCTCACCGCTGTGCTCGCCAGCCGTCAGACCGACATCGAGCATTCCGGTGTCGGCTGGACCCTCGCGTCGACCGCCGGCTATACGCCCGGCACGCTCTGTCGGGCCAAGCTCGCCGCGCTGAGCCTCGTGCTGCTTCCTGGCGTCATCGGGCAGACGCTGCTTGTCATCGGCGCGGGCATGCTCGCCGGCATCCGGGTGCCGCTCGATCCGGGGCCGTGGATCGGCTACACGGCGCTGCTGTTCCTCCTGGACATCGCGTTCCTGGCGCTGCACATCTGGCTGGCCTCGATCGTGGAGAACCAACTCGTCAGCGTCGGCGTCGGCATGCTCGGCGCGTTCCTGGCAGTGTTCACCCTCCTCATGCCCGGTGTCATTTCCCGCATCATCCCGTGGGGCTACTACGCCATGATCTCCCACGCCGGACAGCAGGGCGGCAACGTCGACTACATCACTCCGCCATACGCCTGGATCGCGGGCTTCCTCATCCTCGTCGGCGTGGTCTTCGCCGTGGTCACCCGTCGTCTCGACCGGATCGAGAGGTAACCCCCCGTGTTCCGTGCAGAACTCGTCAAGCTCAAGCGCTCGACCACCTGGCTCATCGCACTCATCCTGCCCCTGCTGGCCGTGACCACCGGCACCATCAACCTCGCCAGCAACCCCGACACGCTCGACGCGGGCTGGGCGTCCTTCACCTCTCAGGTCACCCTGTTCTACGGGCTGTTGTTCTTCTCCATCGGCATCGGCCTGCTCGCCGCGACCGCCTGGCGCATGGAGCACCGCGGCACCAACTGGAACCTCCTGCTCACCACCACCAGACGCCCGGTGAGGCTGGTGCTGGCAAAGATCGCCGTCATCGCCGTACCCGTCGCCTTCATGCAACTCGTGCTCGTCGTAGGCACCCTCGTCTCTGGCGCGCTCGTGCTCCGCCTGGACGGGGCGATCCCGTGGCAGTTCGCTCTCGTCGGCGCCATCTCGGTCGTCGCCGCGCTTCCGCTCATCGCGATCCAGTCGCTGCTGTCGATGCTCCTGAAATCCTTCGCCGCGCCCGTCGCGATCTGCCTTCTCGGCTGCGTCGTCGGCGTCGCCACCGTCACTTCGGTCGCCCTCCGGCCGCTGAGCTACGTTCTGCCCCAGGCCATCAACACCCGTGCCCTGAACCTGGGCTCCACAGCCCTCGCGGGCTCCGGCGGCCTCACCGCCGGCGATGCGCTCCCGCTCCTTTGCACCGCACTCGTCCTTGCCGGCGTGGTCGTGGTGTCGGCCCTCGGCGCGATTCGCGTGTTCAAGCTCCGATAGGGCAGCACGACGTCCGATTGCCGCGAGCAACCGGGGTGACGACTGGGCAGGATCGTCGCCATGCATGTCACCGTTGATCTGAAAGTTCTGTACTTCGGAACCCCGGTGGTGCTCATCGGCTCGCGCAATCCCGACGGCACCGCCAACCTCGCCCCCATGTCGTCGGCCTGGTGGCTGGGCCACAGTTGCATGCTGGGCCTGGGCAACAGTGGGCAGACGACGGCGAATCTGCTGCGTGAGCGTCAGTGCGTGCTCAACCTGCCGTCGGCGTCGATGGTCGACGCCGTGGACCGGCTCGCGCTGACCACCGCGGCACCGGTCGTGCCCGCCCACAAGGCGGCGATCGGATACCGGTACGAGCCCGACAAGTTCGCTGCCGCCGGGCTGACCGAACAGGCCGCGGAGTTGGTCGCGGCACCGCGGGTGGCGCAGTGCCCGATCCAACTGGAGTGCGAGGTGGACGCCGCTCACCAGTTCGGGGGACCGGAACCACACGCCACCGCGTTCCAGGTGCGGGTGGTCCGGGCACATGTCGCGCCGGACCTGCTCGTGCCCGGGACACACTACGTCGACCCGGTGCGGTGGGATCCACTGATCATGAAGTTCTGCGAGTTCTTCGGCGGCGGGGACAACGTGTATCCGTCCCGGCTGGCCGAAGGCTGGCAAATGCCTCACCAGCTACGACCGACCATGGCGTAGCCGCCTGCGATAGGTTGCCCGTCATGACCGAACTCGGACCGGTCGCCTGGCCACCCGCCCCGATCAGGACCGAGCGGCTCGTGCTCCGCGAGTCCGAGGCCCGGGACCGTCCGGCGGTCATTGAACTGTTCGCCTCGCCGCAGGTGGGCACCTACATCGGTGGCGCCCGACCGCGTGCCGAACTCGAGCGGGCGGTGCCCGAGGTGCCCAGGCGACGCCCCGGCCAGTTCGTGGTCGATCTCGACGGAGCGATGATCGGCATGATCACGTTCGATCGGCGCGCCGCGGAGCGCCCGGGCCACGTCGTTCCGGGGGCCGGGAAGGCCGGGCTCGGCTACCTGTTCCTGCCGGGGGTGTGGGGTCGCGGATACGCCGCCGAGGCGTGCGCGGCGGCACTCGACTGGTTCGCCGGCGCGCTGCCCGACGAGCCGGTGGTGCTCTGCACCCAGAGCGCCAACGACCGCTCGATGCGCCTCGCGGCGAAGCTGGGGTTCGCCGAGGTGGAACGGTTCGAGGAGTACGGCGCCGAGCAGTGGCTCGGCACGTGGTCCTCGGTCACCCCGCTGTAACCGACTTCGACACAGGCTGGTCCGCCTCCGCCGCGGCATCCGTCAGAGCCTCGATCAGGGCACGCGGTACGGGCTGCGCCAGTGCGACCTCCCGTACCGCGACGCAGATCGCCCTGACCGGCTCCGGGTGGCGTACCGGGCGAACGGCGACGCCCGGATGGCGGGTGCCCAGTCCGAGCCGGGGAATGAGGCTGACGCCGAGGCCGGCGGCGACGAACCCCTGCGCCGTGGCGTAGTCCTCCGACTGTGCCACGAAGTCCGGGGTGAAGCCGGCCGCGGCGCAGCCGTCCATGATCGGTTCCAGGCAGGGGCCGGACGGTTCGCTGCCGACCCACGGCTCGCCAGCGAGGTCGACCAGGTCGATCACCCGTCGGGCGGCGAGCCGGTGTCCGCTGGGCACCACGGCCCGGTACGTGTCGTCGCGCAGGTGCACCACGCGGATGCCCGGGGGAGGGGCGTCACCGGTGCGGTGGACCACGATGGCCAGGTCGGCGTCCCCGCGTTCCACGTCCGGCAGCGGATCGCCCGAACCGATCAGTCTCGGGTCGATCGTCACCCCCGGGTGCTCGCGCCGGAGGTGGGCGAGAGCGGGTGCCAGCAGGGTCGGCCCGACCGAGGCGAAGTAGTGGATCGTCAGCCGGCCGGTACGCCCCGCCCGTAGGTCGGCCAACGCGGTTTCCGCCTCGGCCACGTACCGGCCGATGACGGCCGCGTGCCCGGTGAGCAGCCGACCCGCGGCCGTCGGCCGTACGCCCCGGCCGACCCGCTCGAGCAGCGCGATCCCCGCCTCCCTCTCCAGCGCCGCCACCTGCTGACTGACGGCGGAGGGTGTGTAGCCGAGGTGGGCCGCCGCGGCGGTGACCGACCCACTGGTGACCACCGCCCGCAACACCTGCATTCGTCGTACGTCAAGCATGTAGCAGAGCTTAATCGTCGTGCAGAATCTTTTGCTTTTTCTTTCGGGTCGGATCCGGCACGGTGGGCACCGTGAGCAGGCTACGTACGTGGACCCAGGTGGGCGGGCTCGCCCTGCTGTGGGGATCGACCTTCCTCTGGATCGACCGGGCCCTCGAGGCGATGACCCCGGTCCAGGTCACCCTCAGCCGGTGTGCCCTCGGATCGGCCGCGCTGCTGGTCGCGTGTTTCGCCTCCGGGCGGCGGCTGCCCCCGTGGGGGGCGACCTGGGGACACATCGTCGTGGCCGCCTTCTTCTGCAACGCCCTGCCGTTCGCCCTATTCAGCCTCGGCCAGCAGACCGTCGACTCCGGGGTGGCCGGCGTCCTCAACGCGACCACCCCGCTGTGGGCGGCGCTCATCGGCGTCGTCGCCGGCACCGAACGCGGCCTGCGGCCGGTACGCCTTCTCGGACTCCTGCTCGGCTTCGCCGGGGTCGTGCTGATCTTCGCTCCGTGGCGGTCGACCGGACCGGTGGGCGGCGGCGCTCTCGCCATCGTCGCCGCCGCGGCGAGCTATGCCGTCGGCTTCGCCTACATGGGTCGCCACCTGGTCGGCAAGGGCGTCCCCACCATCTCGCTCGCGGCGGCGCAGCTCGTCGCGGCGACCGCCCTGACCGCGCTGCTCCTGCCGGCCGGCGGCCTGGCACCGGTCGTCCGGGTCGGCACGCAGACGCTGATCGTCGTCGTGATCCTCGGTGTCGTCGCCACCGGAGCCACGTTTTACCTCACCTACCGGATCATCGCCGCCGAGGGCGCCACCAACGCCGCCGCGGTCGGCTATCTGCTGCCGGTGGTCTCGGTGGCACTGGGCGTCGTCGTGCTCGGCGAGGGCCTCAACCCGTGGATCGTCGCGGGGATGGTGGTCGTGCTCGGCGGGGTCGGTCTGATCCGCCGGCATCAGCGGCCGCCGTCGACGCCCGCACCGGCACCGGCCGCGACGAGTGGCTGACCAGTCGTCTTCGGGCGCGTCCCGGCCCGGGGTGACCCGGGCCGGGACGGCGTACGTCAGCCGGTCCGCTCGGCGGCGCTGCGCTCGACGCAGAACTCGTTGCCCTCCGGGTCGGCCAGCACCACCCAGCCGCTGCCGTCCGGCCGCCGCTGGTCGGCGACCTGCGTGGCGCCGAGGCCGATCAGGCGTTCGACCTCCTCGTCCCGGGTGCGGTCGGTCGGTTGCAGGTCGACGTGCAGCCGGTTCTTGACCTGCTTCGGCTCGGGTACCCGCAGGAAGAGCAGCACCGGACCGGTGCCGCCGCCCGTCGGGGAGAGCAGCACCTCGGGATCGCCGGGGTGGTCGTCGTCGCCGAGCCGGTAGTCGAGCACGGCGGCCCAGAACCCGGCGAGGGTGTACGGATCGGCACAGTCGAAGTCGACGTGCCGGATGAGCGAGGTCATGGTGATCCTCCACGTATGGATGGAGCGCCTCGCCGGATGGGCAGGTGTCAGCGTGGGTGGCGAGGCGCGGGCATGGACTGACTGGACATCGACCGCACCTCCCTTCGCCGATCATGGCTGACCAGCCATGATCATTGCACAGCCGTCGTCCTGGCCACGATCCGGGTCTGGCCCGCGACCGCCGGCATTCCCCGCCCGGGCCGGACCAGTCCGGCCATCGCCGTCGTGCCGCGACGGCTCGAACGGTCCGGGCGCGTCGGCGGGGTCGACCTCGCCCACTCAGAATGGACCGATCGGTACGTTGCTGTGCGGAGGATGGTGCGCGGCCCGGTCGTCCCATGCGTTGTCGCCACACCTGGGGCGACGGGCGATTCGTGTGCCCTCGCGGGTGTGCCCTGTCCTGGCGAACGAACCTGTGGTCACCTCTGGGGGGAGGCGTGTCGGGTTCGCGCCAGGCGTCCGTCGTCGCCGGACCCCTGCCGCGCGGGGCGAGGTGATCTTCCCCTCGTTCTTGACTGACTGGACGGTACAATGCACGATGGCTGAGTTCAGACATGGTGTCGTAACACGCTTGTCACGGCACGGGCACAGCAAGGAGTTCGATGCGCAACGTAGTGATCAGGTTGCTCACGATGATCCCGCTCGTGCTTCTCGTCGTGAGCGGGACCTTCTTCCTGTCGCTGGCCTCCAACGTCGACCCGGCGGAAATCATCCTCGGCGGCAACGCGACACAGGAACAGATCGACGCCCTGCGGCAGCAACTCGGACTCGACCGGCCGGCCCTCGAGCAGTACTGGACCTGGCTTGCCGGCCTGCTGCGGGGAGACCTGGGAACCTCCCTCTACACCGGGGCCTCGGTGACCGACCTCTTCCTCGCCGCGCTGCCGGTCACGCTGTCACTGACCGCGGGCGGACTCGTCATCGGCGTCGTGCTCGGCGTCGGGATGGGCCTGCTCGCCTCGGTGGTCGCGGGCACCCGACTCGACCGCGGCATCATCCTCCTCTCCACGGTCGGACAGGCGGCGCCGAGCTTCTTCGTCGGAATGCTCATCATCTACTTCCTGGCCCTGCAACTCGGCTGGTTCCCGGCCACCGGCTACGTCCCCCTGACCGACAGCGTCGGAGGCTGGCTGCACTCCCTGGCCCTGCCGTCGCTCGCGCTCGGTATCGGTGTCGCGGCGGCGCTGTCGCGGCAGGCGCGTTCGAGCATGATCACCGCACTGCAGCGGGACTACACCCGCACCGCGCTCAGCAAGGGGCACTCCCGTCGGCGCGTGGTGTTCAAACACGCCGGACGTAACGCGGCCTCACCCGTGGTGACGTCGATATCGTTCCAGGTCGCCCACCTGCTGGGCGGCGCGATCGTCGTCGAGCGGCTCTTCGCCCTGCCAGGGCTCGGCTCGCTCACGATCGACGCGGTATTGCGCTACGACCCGAACATCATCCAAGCCGTCGTGCTCTTCGCGGTCGTTGTCGTCGTCCTGGTCAACCTCTTGGTCGACGTGTCTTATGTCTGGCTGAACCCGAAGGTGCGGACAACATGAGTGACACAGCCCCCGACGGCCCGCGCCTGCCAGCGGTCGACGTCACCAAGGGGAGCGTGCGATCCAGCCGGTTCCTCGGCCGGCTGCTGCGGCAACGCTCCCTGCTCGTGTGGGCCGCGATAGTCGGGCTCATCGCGCTGAGCGCGGTCCTCGCCCCGCTGCTGTCTCCCTTCGACCCGGACGCCGGCATCCTGGCGGACAGCCACGCCCCGCCGTCGGCGGAGCACTGGCTCGGTGCCGACCGGTACGGACGCGACGCACTCACCCGCGTCCTCTACGGCGGGCAGGTCGCGCTGCTGGCCGCCGTAGAAGCCGTCGCCATCGCCCTCGGCATCGGTGTCCCGGCCGGACTGGTGATCGGATACGTCGGCGGATGGCTCGACCGGATCCTCATGCGGCTCGTGGACGGCGTGATGTCGGTTCCCTTCCTCGTGCTCGCCATCGCGGTGATCGCGGCGGTGGGACCGGGGCTCCGCAACGCGATGGCGGTCGTCGGCATCGTCTACGCGATGTCCGTCCTGCGACTCGTACGCGGCGAGGTCCTCTCCGCGAAGGAGGAACTTTACGTCGACGGGCTGAAGGTCTCCGGTGCCGGCGGCCCACGCATCCTGTTCCGGCACATCCTCACCAACATCGCCCCACCGATCATCGTGCAGGCGACGCTGATGTTCGCGACCGCGATCGTCGCCGAGGCGACCCTGTCCTACCTCGGTCTGGGTGTCACCCAGCCGACGGCCAGTTGGGGATCGATGCTCTCGGAGGCGCAGTCGACGATCCGCCAGAACTTCTTCCTCGCCGTGCCACCCGGGGTGGCGATATTCGTGACGGTCCTCGGGATCAACCAGATCGGGGAAGGACTGCGTGATCTGTTCAGCCGCGAGATCACGGTCGGGCGGCTCGGGCTCAACGTGGTCCGCAAGGCCGCTCCGGTGACCGCCGCGCCCGAGGCGGTCACCGACAAACCCCGGCGGCCGCTCGCGCTGGAGGTCCGCAACCTCAGCGTCTCGTTCCCACAGGCGGGCGGCGACCGCGTCGAGGTCGTACAGAACGTGGATCTTCGACTGCGGCGTGGTGAGCTGCTCTGTCTCGTCGGCGAGTCAGGAAGCGGGAAGAGCGTCACGGCGATGTCGATGCTCGGCCTGGTCTCGCACCCCGGCGTCGTCACCGCGTCCAGCATCCGGCTTGCCGACGAGGAGATCAGCGGCCTGGACTTCAAGGCGATGCGGGCGATCCGGGGCAACCGGATCGGGGTCGTGTTCCAGGATCCGCTCGCCAGCCTGAACCCGACCTTCACCGTCGGCAACCAGATGTGTGAAGCGATCATGGAACATCGTGACGTCTCACGTGGCGAGGCGAGAGCGCTGACCGTCGAACTCTTCGACCGGGTCGGCATTCCGCACCCCGAACAACGCCTCGACGACTATCCGTTCCAGTTCTCCGGCGGCATGGCACAGCGGGTCATGATCGCCATGGCGCTCTGCTGCGATCCGGACGTGCTCGTCGCCGACGAGCCCACCACCGCCCTCGACGTCACCGTGCAGAAGCAGATCCTCGAGCTGCTGGTCGGGCTACGCGACGAGCGGGGACTGTCGATCTTGTTGATCACGCACGATCTCGGCGTGGTCGCCGAGGTGGGGGACACCGTGGCGACGATGTACGCGGGCCAACTGGTCGAGTCGGGGCCGGTCGCCGAGGTCTTCGCCCGGCCGCGGCATCCGTACACCCAGGGCCTGCTCGACTCGATTCCGCGCAACACCGCGACGTCCGGCGCGCTGCCCTCCATCCGCGGGACGGTTCCGCAGCCGGTCGACTGGCCCACGGGCTGTCACTTCGCCGACCGGTGCGACTTCGCCGCCGACGTCTGCCGCAGTTCCCCGATCCCGTTGACCCGCGCCGCCGGGGCCAGCCGGGACGTCCGGTGCGTTCGCGCCGACGAGTTGAGCCTGACCGGCATCGGCGGTCATCAGCCGCAGGCCGCGACGGTTCCGCTGGTGCCGGCCTCCGCGCGGAAGGGACAGGCATGACGACGAAAGGGCAGGCGCCGCCGGAGAACGTGCTCGAGGTCGACGACCTGTGGATCGAGTTCCGGGGTGGACGCCGGCGCGCGTGGTCCAGCCGGTCGGTGGTCCGCGCGGTCTCCGGCGCCAGCCTTCGCCTCGAACGGGGCCGCACCCTCGGGCTGGTCGGCGAGTCAGGATCGGGCAAGACGACGATCGGCCGCGCCGTGCTGCGGTTGAACACGCCGAAGCAGGGGTCGATCACCGCGGCCGGTTTCCGGGTCGACCACTTCCGGGGCGCGCCGCCGGCCGGGTACCGCAGGGCGGTGCAGGCGGTGTTCCAGGATCCCCTGGGATCACTGGACCCTCTGATGGAGGTGCGGCAGATCCTCGCCGAGCCGCTGCGGATCCACTTCGACCTCGATGCCGGACAACGCCGGGCGCGGGTGCGTGAACTGCTGGAGATGGTCGGCCTCAGCTCCGCCCATCTCACCCGCTATCCGTACGAGTTGTCCGGCGGCCAGCGGCAACGGGTCGCCATCGCCAAGGCGCTGGCCGTGGACCCGCAACTGGTCGTGCTCGACGAACCGGTCAGCGCCCTCGACGTCTCGGTGCAGAGTCAGATCATCAACCTGCTGGACGACATCCAGCGCGACCGCGGCATCTCCTACCTCTTCATCGCTCACGACCTGGCCGTGGTCCGGCATGCCAGCCACGAGGTCGCGGTGATGTACCGCGGTCGCATCATGGAGAGCGGCCCGGCCGACCGTGTCTGCGGCTCACCGCGGCACCCCTACACCCGGCTGCTGTTCGACGCCGCCCCGAACCCGGTCCCGCGATCGATGCGTCCCGCCCACCGGGCGCGGCGGTTCGACCTCCCGCTGCCCGAGATCGGCGTCGACCCGACGCCGGCCGGGTGTCCGTTCATCACCCGATGCCCGCTGCGTACCGCCGAGTGCGCCACCGGCTTCCCCACGCCGACACCGGTTCCGGCCGGCGGCGAGATCGCCTGTTTCGCCGCCGACCGCGTGCTGAAGACAACCGAAATCCCCACCGCTCCGACAAAGGACGCCACATGAAGCGGACAGCAGAGTCAATGACAGGAGTACGGGCACGAGTCGCCGGTGGACGCGTCGGGACCGCGGCGGTCGCCGTAGGCCTGGCCCTCGTCCTGGCCGCCTGCAGCGGTAGCAACAACTCGTCGACCGACACCGACGCCGCCGTGCTCGAGCACACGAGCGGCGAGGCGCTCGCCGCGATGGTCAAGACCGACGGGGCGCCGACCGAGCCGACCGGCACCCTGCGCATCGGCTCCTGGATCTCCAACGGATCGTTCGACCCCGTCGCGCTCACCGTCATCCAGGGGCAGAACCTGCACGCGGCCTACGATCCGCTCTTCCAGATCAACGACAGGTACGAGCCGCTGCCGTGGCTGGTGTCGAAGTGGGAGGAGCCGACCCCGACCAGTTCGCGACTCACCCTGCGCGAGGACGTGGTCTTCCACGACGGCACCCCGTTCGACGCCGAGGCGGTCAAGGTCAACCTGGAACGGGCGGCGGCCACCACCACCAGCCCCAACGCCAACATGTACGCCTCGATCGATTCGGTGACCGTCGAGAGCGAGTTCGTGGCGCTGGTCGAGTTCGAGCGCCCGTACCCGGACTTCTACTACAACATGGCCACCCCGGCCGGGATGATGGTCAGCCCCGCCGCCATCGCGCAGGGCAAGGACCTGTCCCGTGAACCGGCCGGGTCGGGCGGCTGGCTCTGGAGGGGTGACGAGTTCGCCGAGGGCTCCAAGCAGGTGTACACGGCGAACCCGGGCTACTGGAACCGGGACGCGGTCAAGGTCTCCAGAGTCGAGATCAACATCTACACCGATCCGGCCGCCCGGCTGAACGCGTACACCAGCGGCCAGATCGACATGATCACGTACGTCCCCGACGCGAACAAGACGCTGGTGGAAACCCAGGGCTCGCGGGTCTTCTCCGACCTGTCCATCGCGACGACCGTCGTCATCCTGGACCGCGCGGGCACCGTGGTGCCGGCGTTCGGCGACCAGCGGGTACGCGAGGCGATCGGGCTGCTGATCGACCGTGACGGCTTCAACGTCGCGGTCCTGGGTCGCAGCGGATACCCCGCCGGCGGCTTCTCGTCCCCGGCCACCCCCTGGTACGACGAGTCCCTCAACCAGCGCGCCCTCGACATCGAACGGGCCAAGGGGTTGCTCACCGAGGCCGGCTACCCCGACGGGTTCAGCTTCCAGTTCCCGAGCACGACCTCGATCGCGCCGGCCGTCGTCGCCGTGCAGCAGATGCTGGCGGCCGGCGGCATCACGATGAACATCGTCGACCTTCCCCCGTCGGAGTACACGGCCGCGCAACGCAAGGGCGAATACCCGGCGTCGTACCTCATCCCGACCGCCGTCGACATCGACCAGTGGTGGACCCGCACCGTCTCCAACAACGGACCGCTCAACCCCTTCAAGCTGACCGACCTGGAGGACCTGGAGAAGCGGTACGTCGACTCCCTCGCCCTGCCGACGGCAGAACGCGCCCCGATCCTCAAGGAACTGCAGGCCGAGGTGATCAACCGGGGTGTCATCTTCCCGCTGAGCCTCCGGTCGCGCATCGCCGCCGCCAAGGAGCAGGTGGTGGCGACCCAGCAACCGGTCCTCGCCCCGGAGGACTGGGCGCTGCGCCCGCACTACCTGTGGCTGACGCAGTAGCCGCACCAGCGTCACGACCCGAGGGCAAGAAAGAGAACGGACGAACCTTGACACTCACCGCGTTCCTGAATCCCCGGTCCATCGCCGTGGTCGGTGCCTCGCAGAAAGCGGACTCTGTCGGCGGGCGGATCATGGGCCAGCTCACCACCAGCTTCGACGGACCGATCTATCCGATCAACCCGAACTACGACACCGTACGCGGCCTGCCCGCCTTCCCCACGATCGGCGCGGTCGGACAACCGGTCGACCTGGTGCTGGCCGCGGCGAGCAGCAAGCTGATCCCGTCCATCCTGCGAGAGAGCACGCAGTCGGGCGCGCAGGGCGCGGTGGTCTACTCGTCGGGCTTCGCCGAGGTCGGCGGAGCCGGCGAGGCACTCCAGGCCGAACTCGACCGCCTCGTCGCCGAGACCGGGCTACGCCTGCTCGGCCCGAACTGCCTCGGCTTCGCCAACTTCCGGCGCGGGTTGACGGCGACCTTCACCCGGGTGCCCTTCGACGTCCGGGACGGAAACATCGCCGTCCTGGCCCAGAGCGGGTCGATGGGCATCGGTACGGCCAGCCTGCTGCGCGCCGACGGCGCCGGCGTGGGCTTCTGGGCTGCCACCGGCAACGAACTCGACGTCTCCACCGGCGAACTGGCCATGGAACTGCTCGCCAGCGACGAAGACGTCCCCGACGTCATCGCCATGGTCGTCGAAGGGGTGAACAACGCCGAGACGGTCATGAAGGCCGGCCGACAGGCGGCCCGGGCGGGCAAGCAGGTCGTGTTGCTGAAGCTGGGGCGCACCGAACGGGGCAGGCAGGCGGCGATCAGCCACACCGCCGCCCTGGCCGGCTCGTACGCGAGCTTCGCGGCGGCGTGCGAGCAGAACGGCATCGTCATGGTCGACACGATCCGGGAACTCGTCGACGTGACCCGGGGCTTCGCCGCCGGTCGCCGGCCGCGCGGCAACCGGGTCGTCGTCATCAGCAGCAGCGGCGGCAACGGCGCGCTGATGGCCGATGCGACCGAGCAGGCCAGGCTCGCGCTGCCACAGCCGAGCGCGCAACTGCGGGCCCGGCTCGCGGAAGTCCTGCCGTCCTTCGGGTCCGCGGGCAACCCGATCGACATCACCGGCAACCTCGTCAACGACCTGCGCCCGGTCGCGGCCGTACTCGAGGAGATCGGCTCCAGCGACGAGTTCGACATCGTCGCGTACGGCACCGTGGCACGCACGCTGCCGGAGACCCACCGCGAAATCCTCCTGCGCGCCGCGCAGGGCACCGACAAGCCGTTCCTGGCCCTGGCCCACCAGCCGGACGTCCTGGCCAGGATGGCGGAACGCGGCCTGACCTGCTTCGCCGACGCCGCCAGCCTGATCGGCGTCGCGGGCAAGCTGGTCCAGGCGCAGGAGGCCGGCGCCTTCCTCGACGTCACCGACGCCCCGGCCGCAGGCGGGGCAACGGTCACCGCCACGACCGGAACGCTGTCGGAGTCCGAGTCGAAGGCGCTGCTCGTGCGCTACGGCGTACCGGTGCCGACCGAGACGGTCGTCGACGAGGAAGACGCGGCGGTGCGTGCCGTGGAGGAGCTTCCGGGACCCGCCGTATTCAAGATCGACGCGGCCTGGCTTCCACACAAGTCCGACGTCGGCGGCGTGATCATCGGTGTGCGGGGGAGGGAGGCGGCGGCGGCCGCCTTCGCCCGCCTCGGCCGGGTGGCGCGACAGCACCGTCCCACCCCCGACGCGCCCTACCGGATCCTCGTGGCCGAACAGGTGCCGCCCGGGATCGAACTCATGCTCGGCCTGACGCGGGACCCCGTGCACGGAGCGGTCGTGACGCTCGCCGCCGGCGGTGTCGCCGCCGAGATCATCGCCGAGTCCCAGGTCTCGGTCGTCCCGTTCAACCGGTCCCGGGCACAGGCCATGGTCGACCGCCTCTGGGGCGGACGACTCGTCAGCCACCACCGGGGGCTCACCGCGGCGGCGCGGGAATCGCTCGTGGACGTCCTCATGGGCGTCCAGCGGCTCGCCCTGGCCGAGCCGACGGTCGCGGAGGCCGACGTGAACCCACTGATCGCGACAGCGGACCGGGTCGTCGCCGTCGACGGCCTCGTGGTGCTCGACGGAGGAGAAGGGTGAACGCGGTGACGACCGGAAGCGGCTACTCGGTATCCGACCGGATCGCCCAGGTGATGCGGATCGACCCCGCCGCCGACGCCCTCGAGTTCAGGGGGCGGTGGGTCACCTGGGGACGGCTGCGGGAACTCGGCGACACGCTGCAGGGCATCCTCGCCGACTTCGGCCTGCCACCGCGGGCCCCGGTCGGCATGCTCATGCGCAACCGTCCGGGTACCGTCGCGGCGATCCTGTCCCTGCTGACACACGAGCAGACCCTGGTCACCGTCTCCAGCCTGCAGCCGGACGCGAAGCTCGCCGCCGAACTGGGCCAACTGCCCGCGACGGTCCTGCTCGCCCACCCCGACGACTGGGCCAGACCCGGGGTACGGGAAGCCGCCGCCGCCGCGGGCTGCCTGGTGATCGCCGTCGACGACACCCGGGTCGAGGTGCTGGAGCCGCTGCGCCGCGACGACGCGGCCGACCTCGCCATGCCGGGCACCGCCATCCTCATGCTCACCAGCGGCACGACCGGGCCACCGAAACGCGTCCCCCTCACGTACGCGGGATTCGACGCCGGCTACGCCGGCGCCTCGCACTACGAGAGCGGTTCGGCGGCGGTGCGGCTGCGCGACAGCGTCGCGATCGTGATGGCACCGCTGGTGCACGTCAGCGGGATCTTCACACTGCTGCTGAACGTTCAGGCCGGACGCAAGATAGCCCTGCTGGAGCGATTCGCGGTCGACGAATGGCTCGAGCTGGTCACCGAACACCGACCGAAGGCCATCACGCTCCCACCGACGGCGCTACGGATGGTGATGGCCGCCGGTGTCGAACCGGAGCGGCTGTCCTTCGCCCGCAGCGTTCTCGTGGGCACCGCACCGATCAGCGTCGAGGACCAGCTCGCCTGGGAGGACCGGTACGGCATCCCCGTCCTGGTCGTCTACGGCGCGACCGAGTTCGCGGGCGGGATCGCCGGCTGGACGCTCGACGACCACCGCCGGTTCGCCGCCACCAAGCGCGGCTCGGTCGGCCGCGCCCACCCGGGCGTCGAGTTGCGGGTCACCGACGAAGTGACACGGGAGCCGCTCGCCGCCAGCGAGGTCGGTCTGCTCGAGGTCAGGGCACCGCAACTGGGCAGGCGCGGGTCGCAGTGGGTACGGACCACCGACCGGGCCCGACTCGACGAGGACGGCTTTCTCTGGATCGTCGGCCGTGCCGACGACGTCATCATCCGCGGCGGATTCAAGGTCTCGGCCGGGACCGTCGCGGAGACCCTCAAGCTTCACCCCGCCGTACGCGACGCCGGCGTCATCGGCCTCGACGACCCGCGGCTCGGTCAGGTCCCCGTGGCCGCGGTCGAGGTCGCGCCGGGGGAGGACGTCGACGAAGAGGCGCTGAAGCGGTTCGCGCGTGAGCGCCTGACTCCCTACCAGGTGCCGGTGCGGATCCACGTGGTCGACGCGCTGCCCCGCACCGCCGCGCTGAAGGCCAGTGGACCGCTGCTGCGCGAACTGCTCGAGCCACTCGCGGCACAGGAGCGCTGAACCATGCGACTGCAGCTCAACGCCCGGGAACGGGAGTTCCGGGAGCGCGCGGCGGACTGGCTGTCGGACAACGTACCGACCCACGACCGCCCGCCATCGGGACAAGGCATGGTCGACTTCGACCGCGCGTGGCAGCGCCGCCAGTACGACGGCGGCTGGGCCGGGGTCTCCTGGCCGGCCGAGTTCGGCGGCGCCGGACTGAGCCTCACCGAGCAGATCCTCTGGTACGAGCAGTGCGCCCAGTTCGACGCCCCGGAGCCCGGGGTGTTCAACATCGCGCTGGGGCACGCCGGCCCCACCCTCATCGTCGAGGGCAGCGACGAGCAGAAACACGACCATCTCGGACCGATCCTGCGCGGCGAGGAGATCTGGGCACAGGGCTTCTCCGAACCCGGTGCCGGCTCCGACCTGGCCAGCCTGCGCATGCGCGCCGTACGCGACGGGGACGACCTGGTCGTCAACGGCTCGAAGATCTGGACGACGAAGGCGTCGGTCAGCAACTGGCAGGAACTTCTCGTCCGGACCGATCCGGAGGCGGCCCGGCACCACGGCCTGTCGTTCCTCATCGTCGCCCTCGACACCCCCGGGATCGAGGTGCGCCCGATCACCACGATGGACGGTGACACACCGTTCGCGGAGGTCTTCTACGACGACGTACGCATCCCGCTCGCCAACGTGGTCGGCCGGATCGGTGACGGCTGGAAGGTCGCGATGACGACCCTCGGCTTCGAGCGCGGCACGATGACGCTCGGCATGGTGATCCGGCTGCTGAAGCTCATCGACCGGGTCAGGGAACTCGCGGCGACCCGGGTCGACCGGCGGGGCCGGGCCATGCTCGCCAACGACGAGGTGGCGGCGGCGATCGCCGACATCGAGGCCGAGGGGGTCGCGCTCTACGCCCTCGCCCTCGCCTTCGTCTCCGAGGTCGTCCGCACCGGGAAGACCGGACCGAAGGGCTCGATGGTGCGGCCGTTCTACGCCGAACTCAGCCAGCGGGTCAAACGCCTGGGCGCGGACCTGCTCGACCGGGAAGGGCTCACGGTCGACGGCTCGGCGGCCGCCGCCGAGTTCGTCCCCTCCTACCTCTACTCGTTCGCCCACACGATCGGGACGGGCACCTCCGAGGTACAACGCAACGTGATCGCCCAACGGGTACTCGGACTGCCGCGCGGCTGAGCCGGAGAACAGGGGACAGGCAATGGATCTGTATCCGTCGGACGAGCAGCGGGAGCTTGCCGCGGCCGTACGCGACGTACTCGCCGGGGCCGTGCCGCCGGACGGCGCGACGGTGAACGGGGACGCCTGGTCGGCCGCGGCCGACCAGGGCTGGTTCGCCCTCGGCCTCGACGAGGCCGACGGCGGCCTCGGTGGGACGCTGGCCGACGAGGCGCAGGTCTTCGCGCAGATCGGCGCCGCCGCTGCCGCCGGACCGTTCCTCGCCACGAATCTCGCCGCCAGGGTCGCCACCACCGTCGGTGACCGCGCACTCGCCGAGGGGTTGGTGTCCGGGGTGCTCCGGGCAGCCCACGCGTTCGGCCCCCACGACGGCACCGATCGGGTCACCGCCTTCGACGCCCGTGGTGCGGCCGTGCTGCTCCTCGTCGACGAGCAACGGTCCCGGCTGCGTCTGTGCCGGCTGGCGGACCGGGACATCGTCGACGATCTCTCCCCGATGGACCCGGCGGTCACCGTGGCCAGGATCAGCCTGGACCGTGCCGAGGTGCTCGCCGAGATCACCGGAGCCAGGGCCGGAGCCGTCCTCGTACGCGCGTCCGTCCTGGTCGCCGCGATGCTGTCCGGGGTGGCGACGGCCGCCACCTCGATGTCGGTCGAGTACGCCAAGATCAGAGAGCAGTTCGGCCGGCCGATCGGCGCGTTCCAGGCGATCTCCCACCGCTGCGCGGAGATGGCGATCCGCTCGAACGCGGCGTCGGCGGTCGTCGACCTCGCCGCCGTCAGCGTCGACGAGGAACACCCGGACGCGCGGCGCCGGGTGGCGGCCGCCCGACGGTTCACCGAGTCGTCCGCGTTGGAGAACGCCCGGGTGAACATCCAGAACCACGGGGCGATCGGCTTCACCTGGGAGCACGGCGCTCACCGGCTGCTCAAGCGTGCGCGGTTTCTCGGGCTGGGTATCCAGCCCCGTGAGGCGCAGACCGAGGTGCTCGTCGGCGCCGGCTGACCTTCGCCACCCCTGGGTTCGCGTGTCCGGACGCGGCTGAGGGCAGAAAGTAAGTCAAGCCTTACTTTCGGTCTTCTTCCTTCGCATACTGCGATGACTGGCGGGGGAGGAGACATCGCGTATGCGGGTGGGCGGCGGCGGGACCGAGCGTGTTGATCGACAGGTCAGGCTCGAGCGTCGGTTGGTCGATGCGATGTATGCCCGGCTCGACTCCGCGGTCGCTGATGGACTCGCGGCGCGCGATCGGGTGCTCGCCGCCCCGGTCGAGGATGCACAGGACCTGTATGTGCGCGATGTCGAGATCGCCCGGCTGACACGTACCGTGCACGAACTGCGGGCGGCGGAGCGTTCGCTGTGCTTCGGGCGCATCGACAGTGCGGCGGGCACGTCCGCGCACATCGGTCGGATCGGGCTTCGCTCCCAGGACGGCGCCCTGCTGTTGCTGGACTGGCGCGCTGAAGCCGCGCGTCCGTTCTATGCGGCGACAGCGGCATCCCCGCTGGGGTTGCGGCGTCGCCGACACCTACGACTCGACGGCCGCAAGGTTGTGGATGTCAGCGACGAGATTCTCGATGGTTCATCGCCCACGCCCGTGGATGTCGTCGGAGATGGCCCTCTCATCGCCACGCTGGGCAGCGCACGGACCGGTCGGATGCGCGAGGCGGTGGCGACGCTCCAGGCCGAGCAGGATGCGATCGTCAGGTCACCGCACAGTGGTGTCAGCGTTGTGGACGGCGGTCCTGGAACCGGGAAGACGATCGTGGCGCTGCATCGCGCCGCGTATGTGCTCCATGCCTTCCCGGCTCTCGCCAAACGCGGCGTGCTCCTGTTCGGCCCGAATCGGCGGTTCCTCGACTACATCTCCGACGTGCTGCCCTCACTCGGCGAGAACGACGTGCAGATGGCGACCATCGCTGATCTGACCGGCGTCGAGCCGTCCTCGATCGAGTCCGATGCCGCCGCGCTGGTGATAGGGCAAGCGCAGGTGGCCGTGGCGCTTGCCCGGTGGGTGCGGAACCACCAGCCGCGCGGCGTGCCCCTCGACATCCGGGTCGGACAGGAAACGCTCGTGCTGGACCCGGAGACGGTGGACGACGCCCACCGCCACGCAACTCAGGGCGGGCTCGCCCACAACCCTGCCCGCGAACTGTTCAAGGAGCACCTGGTCGACGACCTGGTGAACCTGCTGGAGAGGCGCACGACCGAGACGCTCACCGAGATGGACGACGACGTGGCGACCTCGCTGGGCATAGACCTCGACCGGGCCGTCGCCGAGGACCTTCGCGCAATCGGCCTCGATGACACCGTCGCGACCACCGGTGATGCGGAAATCGACTGGGAAGGCGTTCGCGACGGACTCCTCGACGACCCGGGAGTCGACCTCGCCGTCGAGCGGGTGTGGCCGCGTCTTCGCGCGGCAGACGCGCTGCAGGGGCTTCTCGGCGACCGCGCCGCGCTCACCGCTTTGCTGCCGGCCCTGTCCGGCGACGAGATCGCGGTCCTGGCTCGTTCCCGTGCCGGGGGAAACACCAGTTCTGATCTCGCGTTGTTGGACGAGGCGCGGGCGCTGATCGACGGTCCTCCGGAGCAGTTGTACGGGCACATCGTGGTCGATGAAGCGCAGGAGCTCTCCGAGATGCAGTGGC
Organism: Polymorphospora sp. NPDC050346; assembly: GCF_040655695.1. NCBI lineage: Bacteria > Bacillati > Actinomycetota > Actinomycetes > Micromonosporales > Micromonosporaceae > Polymorphospora > Polymorphospora sp. NPDC050346. The sequence continues at coordinate 47,864 of NZ_JBFAKM010000038.1, forward strand.
GGATGCTGATGCGCCGCTGCCCGACCCGTTCCATGACCGTCGTCGGCGACTTCGCCCAGGCGGGATCGGCGACAACCATCCGGTCCTGGACGGAGGCCGTGGGGCCGTTCATCGGAGAACGATTCGCGCACCACACGCTCACGGTCAACTACCGCACCACCGCCGAGATACTGCACGCCACCACCGCCCTGCTGGCCCGGATCGCCCCGGAACAGCAGCCCTCACGCTCGATACGGCACGGCGAACACCCGCGCACCCTCCTCGTCACCGACGCCCGCCTGGACGCGGCCCTCCGCGAACTGGTCGAGCAGGCAGCCGCCGCGCACCCGGGCGAACTGATCGGCATCATCGGGCCGTCGGATCGCGTCGCTCGGCTCACGACAGCGCTCGACGGGACCGGCGCCGTGACCGTCGCCGCTGCGGAGGCGCGAGGACTGGAGTTCGACACCGTGTTCGTCATCGACCCGGCAGCGATCGAAGATGCCCGCACCGGCGGTGCCCGCGACCTCTACGTCGCCCGGACCCGCGCCACCAAACGCGTCATGACAATCGAACTCTCATCCGACCCGTAGGATTCCGCCCGGGTTCGGGTCGTCGGCTGCGTCGACTCGCGCCGCCCGTCCAGGGCCTACTATCGCCCCTTCCAGACCGGGCTGCGTTTCTCCGCGAACGCCGTCGCCCCCTCCCTGGCATCCTGCGAGGCGAACACGACCTCGCTCAGGCCCCGCTGCCGCTCGAACGCCTCGGACAGCGGCCAGTCGGCCGACCCGGTCGCGATCGACTTGGAGGCGGCGACCGACAGGGGAGCGTTCGCCGAGATCCGCCGGGCGAGGTCGTACGCGGCGTCGAGGGCCTGTCCGTCGGCGACGACCGCGTTCAGCAGCCCCAGACCGCTTGCCCGCTCGGCGGAGATCGGGTCGCCGGTCAGTAGCATCTCCAACGCGATCGCCTGCGGCAGGCGGCGGGGAAGCCGGAACATCCCGCCGCCCCTGGCGAGCAGTCCCCGTTTGACCTCGGGCAGACCGAAGCGGGCCGAGGCGCCGGCGGTCACCAGATCGCAGGCGAGGACCATCTCGAAGCCGCCGCCGAGAGCCCAGCCCTCCACGGCGGCGATGATCGGCTTGGTCGGCGGCGCCTCGACGAGCCCGGCGAACCCGCGCTCGGCGGTCGCGGCACGCTCGCCGGCGGCGAAGCGCTTGAGGTCCATTCCGGCGCAGAAGTGGCCGCCACGGCCGGTGAGGATCGCGACGCGAAGGCCAGGTTCGGCGTCCAGCCGGGTGAGGGCGTCAGCTATCGCCCTGGCCGCGCTCCTGGTCATCGCGTTACGTTGCCGTGGACGGTTGATCTCCAGGAGCAGGATGCCGTCGTGTTCGGAGGTGACCACCTCCGGTTCGGGGTTCGCGTCGGGTTCGTCGCTCACCGGGGCGCCATCCTGATCGCGCCGTCCAGCCGGATCGTCTCGCCGTTGAGATACCCGTTCTGCAACAGGGTGACCGCCAGAGCGGCGTAGTCGTCCGGGTCACCCAGCCGCTTCGGATGCGGCACGGTCGCGGCGAGACCCTGGCGGATGTCGTCGCGCAGGCGGGCGAGCATCGGTGTGTCGAAGATGCCGGGCGCGATGGTGTTCACGCGGATCGCCCAGCTGGCCAGGTCCCGTGCCGCGACGATGGTCATCGCGTGGACGGCACCCTTCGAGGCGGAGTAGGAGGTCTGGCCGATCTGTCCTTCGAACGCCGCGGCGGACGCCGTCAGGACGATGGCGCCACGGTCGCCGTCCTCGATGCTGTTGCCGCTCATGCGGGCCGCGGACAGACGCAGCACGTTGTATGTCCCGATCAGATTGACCTCGAGGACGTCGCGGAAGCTTTTCAGCGGAGCCGGCTGGCGTTCCTTGTCGATGATGCGCAGGCGGTCACCGCCGCGGCCGGCACAGTGGACGACCGCACGCAGGACGCCCATTTCCTGTGCGGCGTCGAGCGGGGAGCGCAGGGAGTCCTCGTTGGTGATGTCGGCGGCCGCGAAGCGTGCGTTCGGACCCAGGCGCTCGGCGACGGCGGGGCCGTCGGAGCTCGCGAGGTCGGTGATCACGACCTTGGCGCCGGCCTCGACGAGTGCGGCGGCGGTGGCGGCGCCGAGCCCGGACGCCCCGCCGGTGACCAGCGCTGAAGCGCCGTTGAGGTTCATGGTTCTCCTGTGGTCGGTCCGCGACGCGGACGCGTTCGGGTCATCGGTCGGATGCGAGCTCGCGCCCGATGATCTCTTTCATGATTTCCGTGGTCCCGCCCACGATGGTCTGCACCCGGCCGTCGGCGAAGGCGCGGGCTATCGGGTACTCCTCCATGTAGCCGTAGCCGCCGTGCATCTGCAGGCATGCGGTGACCACGCGTTGCTGCAACTCGGTCGCCCACCACTTGGCCTTGGCCGCCGTGGTGGCGTCCAGGCGTCCTTCGTTGAGTTCGCGTACGAGCGATTCGAGGTAGGCCCTCGTGACGTCGACCTCGGTGACGAGTTCGGCGAGCCGGAACCGGGTGTGCTGGAAGTCGATGATGCGCTGGCCGAAGGCTTTTCTCGTCCTGGTGTAGTCAACGGTCCAGGCGAGTGCGGCCTCGGCGCCGGCGAGCCCCCGCCAGGCGATCGACAGGCGTTCCAGGGGGAGTTGTCGGGTCAGGTGGTGGAACCCACGCCCCTCCTCGCCGACGAGGTTCTCGCCGGGTACGGCCACCTCGTCGAAGTACAGCTCCGCGGTGTCCTGGGCGTGCAGACCGAGTTTCCGTAGCTTCGGGCCCCGGGTGAAGCCGGGGGTGTCGGTGGGAACCAGGATGAGGGAGAAGGTGGGTCTGCCCTCCCGCTCGCCGGTCCTGGCGGCGACCAGGACCACGTCGGAGCTGGAGCCGTTGGTGATGAAGGTCTTCGAGCCGTTGATCACCCACTGGTCGCCCCGGCGGTTGGCGGTCGTCGCGATGCCCCGCAGGTCGCTTCCGGCGCCGGGCTCCGACATCGCGATCGAGGTGACCACCTCGCCGGCCGCCATGCCGGGAAGCCAGCGACGCTTCTGTTCCTCGGTGCCCAGGGCGATGAGGTATCCGGCGACGATGTCCTCGTTGATGGCCAGCCCGGAGGCGAAGGCCGCGGCGCCGACCCGGGCCAGTTCGTCGGTGAGGACGCACCGGAAGCGGTAGTCCGTCGCCCCGCCGCCGCCGTACCGCTCCGGTGTCCTGAGCCCGAGCAGGCCGAGTTCGGCGGCCGCGTGCCAGACCCGCCGGTCGACGAGTCGATCCCGCTCCCAACGGTCCAGGTGCGGCGCGACGTCGCGCGAAACGAAACGGCGGGCCAGCGCACGGAAATCTTCGTGGTCGGCTTCGTAGAATCCCCGGCTCACCTGCGGTTCGTCCTTTGCTGTCCGAGTCGACTGTTGCGGTGATTGTTTTGTCACGTTGTTTTGTACGGTCCGGTCGGTACATTGTATGAGTCCGTGCAGACGTTGGGAAGGCGGGACAAGTCACATGGCAGGGCAGCTCACCGGGATAAGGGTCGTGGAGTTCCTGGGGCTCGGGCCCGCACCGTTCGGCTGTCTGTTCCTGGCCGATCTCGGTGCCGAGGTACTGACCGTCACCAGGCCCGGACAGTCGACGGCGGCCATGGTGCGCAACCGGTCCCTACTCGAGCTGGACCTCAAGGACCCGCGGAGCGTCGCGTTCGTACGCGAGGTGATCGACAAGGCCGACGTCGTGGTCGAGAGCTTCCGACCCGGCGTCGTCGAGCGGCTCGGGCTAGCCCCCGAGCGGCTCAGGGAACGCAATCCGGGGCTGATCGTCACCAGGATGACCGGCTGGGGCCAGACCGGTCCGCTCGCGCCGAGAGCCGGACACGACATCAACTACATCGCCATCACCGGGGCGCTCGATCTGGCCAGGCGTCCGGGGCACGCGCCGATGCCGTCGGCGAACCTCGTCGGCGACTTCGCCGGCGGCGGCATGTACCTGGTGATCGCCGTGTTGTCGGCACTGGTCGAGCGCGCCCGCACCGGCGCCGGCGCCGTGATCGACGTGGCCATCGTGGATGGCACGACGTACCTCACCACGATGCTGCACGAGTACCGCAACCTCGGGATGTGGTCGGACACCCCGGGCACGAACCGGCTCGACACGGGTGCGCCCTACTACGACAGCTACGAGACCGCCGACGGCGGCTACGTCGCCGTCGGCGCCCTCGAGGACAAGTTCTTCGAGCAGCTGGCAGACGTGATCGGACTGACCGCCGAGGAGCGGGTGGGTCGGGAGGACAAGGAGAACTGGCCGCGGCTACGCGGGCGGATCGCGGCGGCGATCCGGAGCAGGACCCGGGCCGAGTGGACGGAGATCGCCGAACGGGTCGACGCCTGCATCGCACCGGTGCTCTCCCTGGCCGAGGCCGGGACGCATCCCCAGCTCGCCGCGCGTGGGGTCCTGCGCACGACATCCGGCGGCTGGATCCCGGCGCTACCCCTCGGATACACCGACGCCCCGACGGAGGCCGGTGAGCTGCTCGAGCGTTGGGGGGTCGGCCACCCCACGGGGTCGGATCAGGACGTGTCGCCGCCGAAGGGGGCCGTGCCGGAACAGTTCGGCGGTGCACTGGCCACGGAAGCCGGGGGAGTGCGAATCCAGGGCACGTGAGGCGCGACGGAACCGGCTGCCGGCGGTGACGGCAGCCGGTTCAGAAGGCGTCGACGGCACCGGCCCGGCACGAGACCGCGTGCCGGGCCAGCGAGGGAACCTGGTCCTAGTCGCCCTTGCGTACCCGCAGGCCGTCGAGGAACAACGACACGTACAGCTCGGAGATCTGCTTCGGGGACAGCGACCCGGCGGGCTCGATCCAGCGGTAGCTGCTGGTGAACATGCCGACGATGGCTCGCCGCTGCATCGGATGGACCGGCCGGAAGAGGCCGGCCTCGGCACCCTCGTCGAACAGGGCCTGCCAGTACTGCTCGTACTCGTCGCGAAGATGGCGCACGTGCGAGCGGTGGGGCTCGTCGAGCGCCTGCCAGTCGCGCATCGAGGTGATCCAGGCGCTGCGGTTGGTGGACAGGTCCGTCAGCAGGTGTTCGGCCATGCGGTGCAGCCTGTCCTCGGCCGAGCCGCCGCTGGCGAGGATCCGCCGGGCCTCGCGATTGGCGTTCTCGAGCAGGCGAAGGGCGATGCTGAGCAGCAGCTGCTGCTTGTTCTTGATGTGGTAGTACAGGGCACCGCGGCCCAGCCCGGTCGACTCCGACAGTTCCTGGACGCCGGTCGCGTCGTAGCCCTTCTCGGCGAAGAGTTCGGTCGCGACGCGCAGCACCCGTTCGCTGGTCGTCTCCTTGTTCGACTTCTTAGCCATGTCGTCAATAGTCAATTCTGGGACCAGAGTTCGAAGATCGTCGCGTTAGCGGTCCCGCCACCTTCGCACATCGACTGGAGACCGTACCGGATTCCGTTGTCGCGCATGTAGTGGATCAGCCGCGTGGCCAAGATCGCGCCGGAGGCGCCGAGGGGGTGCCCGACCGCGATGGCGCCCCCGACGGGGTTGAGACGTGCCGGGTCGGCACCGGTCTCCGCCTGCCATGCGAGCGGCACCGGCGCGAACGCCTCGTTGATCTCGAAGGCGCCGATCTCGTCTATCGAGAGCCCGGCCGAACGAAGGGCGCGTTCCGTCGCGGGGATGGGCGCGGTGAGCATCTCCACCGGATCCGCGCCGGCCACCGCTCCGGCGTGGAAGCGGGCGAGTGGTCGCAGACCCAGGCGAGCGGCGTTGTCCGGCGTGGTGACCAGCAGCGCGGCCGCGCCGTCGGCGATCTGCGAGGAGTTGCCCGCGTGAATCCGACCGTCCTCGAGGAAGGCCGGCGTGAGCCCCGCCAGTGTCTCCACGGAGGTGCCTCGCCGGAGCCCCTCGTCCACATCGAGTGTGCCGCCGTCGAGCGGCACCGTGACGAGTTGTCGATCGAAGGCGCCGGCGTCGATGGCCGCCGCGGCGCGCTCGTGCGAGAGCGCGGCGAACTCGTCGAGCCGGGTCCGGCTGAGTCCCCACTTCCGGGCGATCATCTCGGCGCCGACGCCCTGGCTGAGGTCGTCGACACCGAAGCGGTCCAGGACCGTGCGGCCGTACGGTTCGCCGAACTTTCTCGCCGAACCGATCGGAACCCGGTTCATGGTCTCCACACCACCGGCGACGATGACCTCGGCCCGGCCGGACATCACCGCGAACGCGGCGAACTCCAGGGCCTGCTGGCTCGAACCGCACGCGCGGTTGATGGTGACGGCCGGGATCGTCTCGGGCCAGCCGGCCGCCAGCACCGCGAAGCGGCCCACGTTGCTCGACTGGTCGCCGAGTTGGGTCACGCAGCCCCAGTAGACGTCCTCCACGACCTCGGGGTCCAGGCCCGTGCGCTTCAGCAGTTCGTTGAGTACGACCGCGGACAGGTCGACCGCGTGCACGTCGGCCAGTGAGCCCTTCTTGCGCCCGATCGGAGTGCGTACGGCCTCGACGACGACCGCCTCGCGCAGCCCCATGGCTTCCACCCTTCCCGGCGGATCAGGGCCCGTGGTCGGACCGCATGCCGCCCAGCGATGGTACACTGAACCAACCGATCGGTACACTTCTGCGAGAGTGGCGAGCAGCTGGCGGCACCGACTGCGCCAACCTGGCGCCATTGGAAAAGTGGAGGAAGTGCATTGAGGATCGGTATGCCGCTGTCATACAGCGGCGGTTTCAAGGAGACCGTGGGCCGTATCCGTGAATACGAGGCGGTCGGTGTCGACGTGCTCTTCGTTCCGGAGGCGTACTCCTTCGACGCGGTGAGCTTGCTGGGTTTTCTGGCCGCGTCGACCGAGCGGATCACGATCGCCTCCTCCATCCTCAACGTCTACTCCCGCACACCGGCGCTCATCGCGATGACCGCCGCCGGGCTGGACCACGTATCCGAGGGCCGGTTCATGCTGGGTATCGGCGCGTCCGGGCCGCAGGTCGTCGAGGGATTCCACGGCGTGCCGTACCGGGCACCACTCGGCCGCGCGCTCGAGGTCACGCGGATCTGCCGGATGCTGTGGCGCAGGGAGGCACTCCAGCACGACGGCGAGCACTTCCAGTTGCCGCTGGGCCCGCAGCGTGGCGGCTCGGGGCTCGGCAAGCCCTTGAAGATCATAAACAGGCCGGTACGCGAGCGGATCCCGATCATGCTCGGCGGGATCGGCGACCGTGCGGTCGCGATGGCGGCCGAGCACTTCGAGGCGTGGCAGCCAATGTTCTTCCTCCCCGAGGTCGCGGACCCGGTGTTCGGTCCGCATCTGCGCGAGGGCAGCGCCCGGCGGGACCCGACCCTCGGGCCACTCGATGTCATCGCCCAGAGCTACCTGGCGGTCGTCGAGACCGGGGAGGAGGAACACGCGGCGCTGCGCCAGGTCCGGGAGCACCTTGCCCTCTACATCGGTGGGATGGGAGCGAGGGGCAAGAACTTCTACACCACGCTGGTGTCGCGGTTCGGATTCGCCGACGAGGCGTCGCGGGTCCAGGAGCTGTACCTGGCCGGCAGACGCGAGGAGGCGATCGACGCCGTACCGGAGGCGCTCGTCCGGGGACTGTCGTTGATCGGGAACCCCGAGCGGGTCGCCGAACGGATCCATGCGTTCTCCCGGGCAGGTGTGACCACGTTGAACCTGCGTCCGGTGGCACCGGACCACACGCGGCAGGTCCACGACTTCGCGATCGTCAGGAAACTCGCCGGCTGATCGTCAGCCGACCCGGCGCAGGCCCGACGGCTCGCCGCCGTCGAGCAGTTCCACGAGCAGATCAGCGAGCGGGCCCGGGCGATCGAGCTGCACGTGATGATGCGCGGCCGGCACGAGCCCCCACCGGATGGGACGGCCGAGCCGGCCCGCGACGTACCGGGCCGAGACTTCGGTGACCGCGGGGCTCAGTGCCCCGCCGACGAGTGTCACGGGGCAGTCGATCCGCCCCAGCCAATCGTGGATCGCCGCATCGGTGAACCGCTGGAACACCGCGGGGTCGAAACGTACCCGCCAGCCCTGCGGAATCCGTTCGTACGAGCGGCTGGCGAGGTCACGGACGAGTCCGGCGGACGCGGTGCTGCCCGAGGGCACGAGGCGAAACCGGCTGATCGCCGTGTCGATGTCGACATGGACGGTCCGCTCCCGGCCGGGCCGGCCCCGGGGCTGGTGCGCGGTATCGGCCCGCGGCGGCCTGATCCCGACGTCGAGCAGGACGAGTTCGTCGACCATCTGTGGGTACAGGGCCGCCGTGGCGGCGCCGACGAGGCCACCCATGCTGTGGGCGACGAGGGTGGCCGACCCGCTGCGGGCGCCGTACCGGATCACCGACGCCACCTCGGAGGCCCACGTCTCGCCGCCGTACCCCTGCGACCGGTGCCCGCTCTCACCATGACCACTGAGGTCGAAGACGGTGGCCCGCCACCGCCGCCCGACGTGGCCGAGCATCGCGTCCCACCAGTGCCCGTGGGCGCCGGCGCCGTGGATGAGGACCACATCCCGCCCGTTCTCGTCGCCGGGCAGCACGCGTCCCCGCACCGGGGTACCGCGGTGCTCGAGGACGAACCTCGTCCCCTCCGGGCCGCGCGGCGTCGTCATCGCGTGGCGGTGGCGTCACGGGGTACGCCGATCCGGCGTACCTTGTGGACGGTCTCACCGGACGCGATCAGTTTCCCGGCCCGGGTCCGTATCTCGACGGCGGCATGCACCACGGACCGGCCGACGTGGGTGGGCCTCGCGGTGACGACCAGCGCGGAGCGGTGATCGGCCGACGACAGGAACCGGTAGGAGGCATGGATGTGCGGCGCGCCGACCCCGACCGGTTGCTGGGAGTGGGCGGCGGTCGCCGTCGCGCAGTCCATCAGCGCGGAGAGGTAGCCGCCGTGGAGCCGCCCGGCGGAGTTCGCGAACTCCGGACGGGGGACCGCGTCGCCGACGATGCCGCCGTCGTCGTCGACCGATCGGAGGCGGAATCCCAGGAGTGTCTGGAACGGCTGTGTCGGGATGACTCCGTCGGCGATGGCCCGTTGGTATTCCAGGCCCGACACCACCCCGAAGGCCGGTAGGAGGGGATCTTGCTGGGGCATCGTCTCAGTTCCCCTCGAAGGACGGCGGGCGGCGCTCGATGAACGCGGCGATTCCCTCTTTGAAGTCGAGTGACCTGGTCGCGATGTCCTCGACGAGGCTTTCCGTGCGCAGCGCGTCCTCCAGCGTCCCGACCGAGTTCCGGTCCAGCAGCCACTTGACGAGGCCGAGCGAGGTGGTCGCGCCGCCGGCCAGTTCACCGACGATCGCCTCGGTGGCCGCCGTCAGGTCCTCGTCGGGAACGAGCCGACTGACCAGACCCCATTCGAACGCCTCGCTCCCGGTCACCTGCCGGCCGAGCATCAGCATCTCCCGTGCCCGGGCCATGCCGACCAGTCGCGGCAGCAGCCAGGTGCTGCCGGAGTCCGGGGTGAAGCCCTTACGGACGAACGGTACGGAGAACAGCGCGGTGGGGCTGGCGACGCAGAAGTCCGCGACCAGGGCCAGCGAGCAGCCGAGACCTGATGCGTGGCCGCGGACGGACGTCACGACCGGTACCTCGATGCGCGCGAGCGCACCGATCAGCCGGTGTGGCCCGGTGTCGATGCTCCGGTGTGTCGCGGTCGGCCTGGGCCGCTCGCCTTCCTGCCGCCGGTCCCGCTTGAGGTTCATCCCCGAGCAGAAGTGGTCTCCTTCAGCCGTGATGGCGATGACCCGTACGACGTCCTCCCGTCCGAGGTCCGGCAGTAGTGCCGCGACCTCGCGGGCGCACTCCGAACCGAGTGCGTTCCGTCGCTCGGGCCGGTTGAGGGTGATCCGCAGGATCCGGCCGTCGAGCCGGATCGACATCCCATCCAGGTGGACGTCCGCGAAGCTTGTCATCCGACGGTTCCTCCGTCTTGGGCAGCGCCCCGGTCGGTCTGCGGCCGGGGGTGGGTGGGTTTTCGGTCGGCGGCGTTGTTTCCGGGCTGGCGGGCCGCGACCCAGGGTAGTCGACGTGCGGGTTGTATGGACCGACCAGTCTATCAGTTTGGATGATCGTGAAGGCTGGTTGTCCGGGGGTGTGCGGTCGGCCCCGGGTCGACCGGTGTGAGCGGCTGCGAGGTCAGATCCGGGCGCGTCGCGTCGCTGGTGCGGCGGATCGCGGAGCAGGTTCCGGGGTGCAACGCTTGATCGCTAACATACCGATCGGTACACTCGTGGCGTGCCTGATGACGGAGAGCTGCCAGCGGAGACCATCCGCTATGGCGTCGAAGACGGGATCGCCACGATCACCTTCAACCGCCCGGAGCGACTCAACGCGTTCGCCGACGACATGGCCTCCCGTTATCTCGGGGCGCTACGCAGGGCCGACGACGACCCCACGGTGCGCGTCATCGTGATCACCGGCGCGGGCCGCGGCTTCTGTGCCGGCGCCGACTTCACCCGCCTCGAAACCCTCGACATCGACGAAGTCAGACGGCGGGCCTTCGCCGAACCCCGAGACGTCGCGATGCGGGTGAACAAACCCGTGATAGCCGCCGTCAACGGGGCGGTCGCGGGGATCGGCCTCGCCCACGCGTTGATGGCCGACGTGCGCTTCACCGTGCCGGACGCCAAGTGGACCACCGCCTTCGCGAAGATCGGACTCGTCGCGGAACTCGGCACCGCATGGCTGCTGACCCAGCTCGTCGGGACCGGCCGCGCACTCGACCTGCTACTCAGCGCCAGGACCATCACCGGCACCGACGCCTACGGATACGGTCTCGCGCAATTCGTCTCGGAGCCCGGTTCACTCGCCGCCGACGTCCGGGCCTACGCCCGCTCACTCGCCGCCAACGACGCCCACTCCCTGGCCGAACTGCGCCGCCAGGTCAGGCTCGACGCCGGGCGGTCCTTCGAGCAGGCCTGGCACGACGGCTACGACCGCGTCTTCGCCGCACTCGAACGAGGTCGTTTCCGGGACGCGAGAACGCGGGTCCATGGCGCATGAGCATTCCCACCGAGCTGCGCCGCTCGCTCAACCTGCCGGTGATCTGCGCGCCGATGTTCCTCGTCACCGGCCCCGAACTCGTCACCGCCGCCTGCCGCAACGGCTTCGTCGGCGCGCTTCCGAGGCAGAACGCCCGCAGCATCGAAGAGTTCGACGCCTGGCTGGGCACCATCAGGCGAAGCCTGCGGGATCATCACGACCGCCACCCCGAGGCCGTCATCGGCCCGATCGCGGTCAACATCTCCCGGGCGATCATGGCCGAACACCTCGACGAGCATCTCGACGTCTGCCGGCGGCACGACGTCGAACTGATCATCTCCGCGCAGGGCGACCCGACCGAGCTGACGAAAAGGGTCCACGACTGGGGTGGCCGGGTGTTCCACGACGTGACGTCGCTCCGTTTCGCCGAGAAGGCGATCGCCGCCGGCGTCGACGGACTGACCTGTATCGGAGCCGGTGGCGGGGGACACTCGGGACCGGTGTCCCACCTCGCGCTGGTGCCGAAGGTGCGCGCGATGTTCGACGGCACCGTCGTCCTGGCCGGCGCGGTCGCCACCGGTGCGGCAATCCGCGCCGCCGAGGTCCTCGGCGCCGACCTCGCCTACGTGGGCACCAGGTTCATCGCCACCCGGGAGTCGTCGGCACCGCCGGAGTACAAGCGGATGCTGGTCGACGCCGCGGCCGCCGACCTGCTCTACACCGACGCGGTCGCCTCGGTTCCCGCGAACTGGCTCGTGCCGTCCCTGCGGCGCGCCGGCCTCGATTCCCGCAACCTCCCGGTTCCGGCGGTCCGCGGTGACCACAGCCACCTGCCGCCCGACGTACGCCCTTGGCGGGACATCTGGTCGGCAGGCCAGGGGGTCGAACTCATCGACGACATCCCCTCCGTGGACGAACTCGCCACCCGACTGACGAACGAGTACCTCGAGGCGTGCTCGACGCCGGCCTGGCCGGCCCGCCGACCCGACCACCCGTACTGATTGAAGGCATCGAACATGAGCGAAGAGACCCGCGGCGGAGCCGAACCGAACCAGGCGTTCGAGGAGGCGAGCGACTTCGACATCGACGAGGCCGACATCGAGCGGGACCGGGCGGCCGCCGGTGCGGTCGCCGCCGTGCGGGACCTGGCCCACCTCGGCACCGCGACCCCTGAGGCGATCAGGAACTTCGCCTTCAGCTACGGCGACGACAATCCGCTCTACACCGACCCCGACCACGGCGCGGGCACCCGTTGGGGCGGGCAGATCGCTCCCCAGATCATCGCCGCGATCCTGAACACCCCATTGCTAGGGGACCGGCTGCCGAAGGAACTGCGCGGCGGCAGCTATCGCGGAATCCATGCCTTCGTCTCCGGCGGCACCTGGGAATGGTATCGGCCGGTGCACGCCGGGGACCGGCTCCACTCCTTCAAGGGCCTGGAATCGGTCGAGGTCAAGAAGTCGGAGTTCGCCGGCCGGAGCGTGATCCGCGTCAACCGCGAGGTGAAGTTCAACCAGCGGGGAGAGGTCGTCGGCGTTTACCGGACCCTCATCATCCTCACCGGCCGGAAGAAGGCCAGAGAGGCCGGCAAGTACAAGGACGTACCCACACCGTCGTACACCCGGCAGGACATCGCCGAACTCGACGAGATCTACGCCGCCGAGACCGTACGTGGCGCGCGGGTCCGCTACTTCGAGGACGTGACGATCGGCGAACCGCTCGGGACGATGGCCAAGGGCCCCCTCACCACCACCGACATGATCGTCTTCCATGCCGGCGGCTACGGCTTCGTGCCGTACGGTCTGAAGACCTCCCGCCTGAACTGGCGCAACCGCCAGCGCATCCCGGCGTTCTACGTCGACAACGAGTACGGCGTTCCGGACGTCGCACAGCGGGTGCACTGGGACTCCGCGTGGGCGCAGGCGATCGGCAACCCGCGAGCCTACGACTACGGCGTGCTGCGCGAATGCTGGCTACACCACCGGCTCACCGACTGGATGGGGGACGAGGGATTCGTGGTGCGCCAGCACGACGAGATCCGCAAGTTCAACTACCACGGAGACATCCAGTACCTCTCCGGCACGGTGACCGGCAAGCGGCGCGACAACGGCATGAACCTCGTCGAGATCGAACTCCGGGCGGTCAACCAGCGCGGCGAGGAGACCGCCCGGGGGGAGGCGACCGTGGCGCTGCGCAGCCGCGAACACGGTCGTTCGCTGCTTCCGCAGCCGCCCGCCGAACTGCAGCAGAAGGTGTGGGAGATCATGGAACGTCATGCCGAACTCGCCACCGGGCGACGGGCACCGCACCCCGGTTCGTGATGCGGCTACGACGTCTGCGGACGCTCCCCGTCTCGGCCATCGGCCTCGGCTGCATGGGGCTGTCCGAATACCATCCGGGCCGTGACGCGAAGCTGTCGGCGCCGGCGCTCCACCGGGCCCTGGACCTCGGCATCACCCTGTTCGACACCGCCGACTCGTACGGCGATCGCGTCAACGAGCATCTGGTCGGAAAGGCGCTGGCCGGCCGACGTGATCAGGTGGTGGTGGCGACGAAGTTCGGCGTCGAACGCAGCCCCTACGGCACCGGTACCCGGGTCAACGGCCGCCCCGGCTACGTACGGGCCGCCTGCGACGCGTCCCTGAGAAGGCTCGGCATCGACGTCATCGACCTGTACTACCAGCATCACGTCGACCCCGACGTACCGCTCGAGGAGACCTGGGGCGCGATGGCCGAACTCGTCGCGGTGGGAAAGGTCCGCCACCTGGGCATCGTCGATGCCCGACCGGAGATGATCCGGCGTGCCGACGCGGTGCACCCGGTCACCGCCGTACAGACCGAATACTCGGTCGGCACCCGGACGCCGGAGGTGAACGGCGTCCTCGACACGTGCCGTGAACTCGGGATCGGACTGGTGGCACGCTCGCCACTCGGCCGCGGACTCCTCGCCGGAAGGAGCCGTGACCTGCCGGGCCTCGCGGCCCGCGACAGCCGCCGCGCCGATCCGCGGTTCGCCGCCGGCAACCTCGACACCCATCGTGCGCTCGCCGAACGGCTGGCGTCGATCGCCGACGTGCGCGGCTGCACGGTCGCTCAACTGGCCATCGCCTGGTTGCTGCACCAGGGGTTCGACATCGTCCCGATTCCCGGCACCGGCCTGCTGCACCACCTCTACGACAACGCGGAGGCGACCACGGTGTTTCTCGACACCATCGATCTCGGCACCATCGACCACGCCGCACCCGCTACGCCGGCCGGCCGGCACCCGGACGCGGTCGCCGCCGCCTCCCGGTAGCGGCGGTCCGAAGACACGCCCGGCGCCAGCACCTGACCGGTGCCGGCGCCGGGGATTGCGCGGGTCAGGACTGGTGAGACGCCTTCTGCACCAGTCTCATGTGGGTGACGAAGTCGCTGACGGCGGTCAGCCCCTCCTGGTACGCCCCGCTGGCCAGCCGGGCCGACTCGGCGGCGTACTCGGCACGCAGCGCGGAGAGCCGGGCCGCGCCGGCGAGCCGGACGCAGTGGGTGACCGGGTCGGCGAGGGTGGTGTCGTACGTCGGCTGACCGCACGTCTTGCCGAACGCGCCCGGTGCGCCACCACGCGGGTCGTACCAGGTGCCGACCGGGCATCCGCCGGCCGGGTCGAGCGTGCAGTGGCCGTACGCGGTCAGTGCGCCGGTGAACGCCTCCCGGAAGTGGTCCGAGTAGCCGGTGCCCGGAAGGGTGAAGCGGCCCGGCAGGTGGTCGCCGCCGAACAGCAGCGCCCGCAGCGACTCGTTGTGCTCCAGCGCCTTGGACCAACCGACCTGCGTGTACGCCTGGAGCAGCATCAGCGTCTCGTCGAGCCGGTCGAGTGCCTTGCGTAGCGGGCTGGTCGGGTCGTCCATCCGCTGCAGCACGGTGGCGTAGTAGACCTTCTGCCTGGCGTGCAGCGAGCCCATCGCCCGCATCCAGGCGTCGTCCTCGGCGACCGCGACGTTGCCGATCGACGCGCGGTCGGCGAACTGCTCGCGCAGCGTCGGCCAGAGCTGGCCGACCTTCTCGTTGGTGTCGATGGTGCGCTGGTAGCCGGTCTTGTGGTTCACCCATTTGATCCGGTCCGCGTACGTGGTGTGGGTCAGCCGGCGGGCGTCGGTCCAACTGCCCTGCGGCCACTTCACCTGGAGCTTCACCGTGATCGTGATGTCGGCCGTCGTCACCGTCTCGACCCGCCCGTCGGTGGTGTCCTCGTTGCTGTACACCGCCTCGTAGCAGGTCCGGAACTCTGGCCGTTGTCCTTCGGCGCGCAGTACGTACGCGGTGTGGTACGCGTTCGGCAGGTGGCGGGTCGTGGTGTTGGCCGCGATGGGCAGGGTGCTGCCGGGGCCGCCGACCGTCGTGCTGCACGGCGCCATCGTCTCGACCTCCGGCACCCGCGCCGGTGGCGGCTGGCTCGCGTCGGTGAACGGGTTGTAGGCGCCGTCGAGCGCGACCTCGTGGCGTACTCCTTCCAGTTCCTTCGAGACCGCGCCCAGCTTCGACTCGTAGTCGTTCACCAGGTTGGTGAACAGCTTGTTGGTGGTGCCGTTGTGCGGCGCGCTGAACGTCGCCGCCGTCTGGTTGACCTTCGTGCCGACGGACACGATCTCGTCCCAGACCGATCCGCTGACAGACCTGGCGAACTGCGGGTTCTCCGCGGCGAGCTGGGTCCAGGCGTGCGCCGAGACCGACCAGACACCGGCGTTGGGCACGCCCCGTCCGCTGCTCACCGACGGCATCGGCAGGTCCGGGTCCCAGCCGCGGCTGCGGGCGAGCCACGCCAGGTAGTAGAGCGAGCCGAGCGGGGTGTGCTGGCGTACGGCGTCGGGTGTCACCGACGGCGCCATCCCGTCGGTGATGGCCAGCGGCGCCGAGGCCGCGGTGGTCTTGGCGGTGAGGGAGAACGTCGACGCGCCCTGCCAGTACTCGGTGAAGTTCGGCACCGGCTGCCCGGTGCGGCCCTGGTAGTCGAGGTACCGCTCGGCGGCGAGTTCGAAGTCGTGCATGGCCTGGGCCTCCAGGGCCGCGTGGGTCGACGCGGAGAGGGCCACCAGCCTGGTGTCCAGCGACAGCAGTTGGCTCTGGATGTCGCCCAGCTCGCGGCGTACGTCGTCGATCGCTCCCTGCAGGCGGGTGAACTGCGTCATCATGTCCGCGTAGACGGTGCTCAGTGCCTTCTCGATCGCGTCGAACCGCTGGTGCATCTCCGTACGCAGGTTCTCGATGTCCTCACGCACCTTGGCGATCTCTTCGAGGATCATCTGCTCCGGCGACGGGCCTGATCCCATGAAGATGCTGGTCAGCGTCATGACGGCGCCGAGGATGTTGCCGGTCATGACCACGGTGCCGATCGAGGTCAGTGCCTCGGCGACACCGAGCCCGGCGATCTTGGGGATGTAGTCGCTGATCGACTTGGCGATCGTGATCGCCGCGGAGCCCACGGCCTGGATCTCCCGGGCCGCCTTCGGGTCGGCGAACCCGATGAACGTGGTGAGCACGGACAACCCGGATGCCAGGCCGGCGAGGACGACATCGCGTTGCGCCGCCTCGGCCAGCGCCCGCGTGTACGCCTCCGGCGTCGGCTTCGGTCCCGGTCCGACCGGGTACTTCAGCGACTGGCGGGCGAGCTCCGCCCGGATCTCCTCCTCCTTCGCCTGGATCCGCCCGAACGCGTCCTCGGCCATGCGACGGGCCTGCGCGAGATAGGTGGTCTGGTTCTGCGTGTTGGCCATCAGCGCGTCGACGTTGACGTACGTCCTGAGCAGTGGGTCGGCCATCAGTTGGTCCAGCGACGCGTTCAGCCGTACGCCCACGTGGGTGCCGACGAGGCCGTCCCAGGCGTCGGCGAACGTGGAGTCGTTCACCCCGGCCGCGGCGACCAGCGCCCAGACCCGGTCCTGCACGCCGTAGAAGCTGTTGGTGAAGACGTAGTTCTGGTAGGCCCCGGTGACCTGGTTGCGGAACGCCTCCCGCGCCAGGACGTCGTTGCCCCACAACTCCTTGAGCAGCAGCTTGGCCCCCGGCGCCGCGAGGTTGACGAAGGGCAGCGCGCTGATCGCCTCCACGCCGTTGACGACCAGGGAGTAGGGGCTGGTGTTCTTGACCGACCGGTACCTCGCCAGGACCGCGTTGTCGAGCATCACCCCGGCCTCGATGATCTCCTCACGGGTGGCGTTCGGGTGGGCGGCACGCCAGTCGGTCAGCGACGCGGAGACCACCATCGCCCGGATGCCGTCGGCCCCACGGCTGTGCATCCGCATGTGCGCCGCGAACAGGTGTTGCCGGGCCGTCTCCTCGTCGTAGTCGACGGCGGCCGAGGCCTTGACCGCGTTGCCGAGCACCAGGGCGGTGACCGTGACCAGGATGACGGCCAACCTGCGCGGCCACCTCCGGTCGGGCGGGTGTGTGAACACGGGTCGATACCTACCTCTCTCTGAAGTGGAAAGCAGCACGGTGTCGGAGACGACTGGTGTCCGGCTGGTGCCGGGGCGTACCCCGGACGACCAGCCGGATTCCGCTCCCGGCAGGGGCTAGTCCATGCACGGCTGCTCGGGGTCGGGGTTGGAGAAGCTCGACGCGCCGGGTGCGGGGGCGAACTCGCCGGAGTTGATGCCGCCCACCAGCTTGTCCGAGAAGCGGGCGTTCTCCTTCGTCATGACGTAGAACTTGTAGAACGTGGTGTGGTCGAGGTTGCCGATGGTGTGGCTGTAGCGTTCCCGGCCGGCCTGTGCGGGGACATCGACAGACTCGCTGAACGTGCCGGTCTCCCAGTGGCCGACCTCACGTTCGCAGTCCCACTTCCACTTGCGTCCCACCCAGTCGTAGGTGATGCGGAAGCCCTCCTCGTTGTCCGAGGGATCGGTGAACTCGACGGTGATCCGGTGCTCGTCGCCCACCTTCCACGGGGTGAGGACGAGACCGGTCGGCGTGGCCGGCTTGATCACGTACCACTCCGGATAGAAGGTGATGTCCTCCGCCGCCGGTGCCGTGCCGTTCGACACGTTCGCCACCACCACCTTGAGTTGGTGGCTGCCGACCGTCGCCGGAGCGGGGAACGAGATGCTGAACCCGTGGTTCCCGCCCTGTCCGGTGTGCGGCAGGTTGGCCTGCACCGTGCTCTTCGGCAGGGCGTTGGAGTAGGCCCTGACCGTCACGGGACCCCCGTCGGCGTCACGCGCCCAGCCGGTGATCCAGATGACGCCGCCGTAGCGGGAGTAGTAGTCGATCTTTCCGGTCGGTGCCGCGTCGTCGAGCGGGGTCGGATCCTCCGGGAATCCTCCTCCGTTGCAGATCGGTCGCGGGTCGCCGAGTTGGCAGCCGGGATCGGCCGGAGCGCCGCTCGGCGTGGCGAGCGTGAAGGCGGTGAACAGTAGCGTCGCGGCGACGGCGGTGCTGAGTCGTCTCATGCGCACCAGCGTCGGGTTGCCCGCTGCAACCTGACTGGCAAGCGCCGACGGGGGCGCGCCGAGGTGCGACCGCACGCTGTGCGGCAGGCGGTACCGGCACGGCGGACGGCCGGGATCGGCGAGCACCAGGGAGTGGCGGATGAGTTCGACAAGCGGGGTCGTGGCGGCCGGCCCCCCGCCGACCCGCTGCGCGTCGGCGAGGGTGAAAGAGCCGTCGAAGACCCGGAGCCGGTGCAGCAGGCGGCCGCCGGCAGCGGTCAACAGTCGACGGCTGGCCTCGATCTCGTCGTCGAGCAGCCCCTCGTCGAGGGTCGCCCAGACGTCGGTGGGAGCCAGCGCCGCGCAGCGCGCCGCCACCCGCTCGATCCCGAGCGGGAACGCGTCGAGCCGGCGGCAGATCCGTGCCGCGAGCGCCGGCTCCAGAGCCGCGCCGCCCGCGGCCGTCACCCGGTCGCCGAGCAGGCGTACGGCGTCCGGCTCGGACAGCGCGGTCACGGCGACGACCCGCTCGCCCGGTGTCTCCAGCGCGCGCCGGCCGGTGACCAGGACCCGCAGCGCCGGGCAGCGGGCGAGCAACCCGGTCAGCACCGGTACGGCCTCGGCGCGCAGGTGGTCGGCGTTGTCGACGACGACGAGCGCGGCCCGGTGGCCGACGCGGTCGGCGAGCGCCGGGACGGTGGTCGCGGGTACGCCGATCGCGTCGGCCAGGGCCGCCACCACGGGCGTGCCGTCGGGCAGCCCGGACAGGTCGACGTACCAGGGGCCGTGCCGGTCGGGCCGGTGCCGGGCCGCCTCTTTCGCCAGTCGGCTCTTGCCGACTCCGGGCGGTCCGGTCAGCGTGACCAGACGGTCGGCGTCGAGGGCGGCACCCACCTCGGCCAACTCGGTGCCACGGCCCACGAACGACGAGATCGCCACGGGGAGATTGCCGGCGCCCACCTCCGGTCGCCCACCGAGGACGGTGTCGTCCTGGCACAGGATCGCCATCTCCAGGCGACGCAGCTCCGGTCCCGGGTCGATGCCCTGCTTCTCGGCGAGGTGCGTACGGGCCCGCCGGAGCGCCGCCAGCGCGTCCGCCTGCCGTCCGGCCCGGTAGAGAGCCGTCGCCAGCAGTTGCCACCCGCGCTCCCGTAACGGTTCCTCGGCGGTGTGGGCCTCCAGCTCCCCGATGGCCGTGTCGTGCTGCCCGACCGCCAGCAGCGCCGCCATCCGCCGCTCCACCGCGGTCGCCCGCAGCACGTCGAACCGGGCCCGTTCGGCCACCACGAAAGGGGCCTCCCCGACATCGGCATATGCGGGACCGCGCCACAACGCCAGTGCCTCGCGCAGGACCGACTCGGCCCGCATCGGCAGGCTCTCGTCCAGCAGGATGCCGCCGCGGCTCACCAGCGCGGCGAACCGGTCGGCGTCCAAACTCTCCGGCGGGACCCGCAGGGCGTACCCGGGGCCGTCGCGGACCAGCAGCCGGCCCTGCCCACGGTTCGGGCGCCCCGGTTCCAGCGCGCAGCGCAGCCGGGCCACGTACCCGTGCAGGGTGGCGCGGCTGGCCGTGGGTCGGTCGGCTCCCCAGACGAGGTCCTCGATCCGGTCCGCCGGGACCATCCGTCCCCGGGCGGCCAGCAGCACCGCGAGTACGGACCGCTGCCGCCTCCCGCCCAGCGGGACCGACTGGCCGTCCCGCTCGGCGGCGAGTGGGCCCAGCACGGACAGCCGTAGTCCCTCCATTGTGTCCTCCCCGTCGGCACGGAGGTCAGGATCCCCACGCCGCACCCCCAGATGCCAGGGACCACCGTCCCGGCGGGCCGGGACACCGTCGGCTCGGGCGAACGGTGGAGCCGCACTGCGTATCCCGATCAGTCGGGATGCCCGGCTCTGGTGCCCGGGCCGTCCCGGTCGGCAAGCTGGGGCGCCCCCACCACAAGAGGAGACCGCATGGAGCCACGACCGCCCGCCGACCGGGCCCGCCCGGTCGCGGCACGCGCGGTGCTGGTCGTCACGGGTGTGCTCAGCGCCGGTTCGGTGGCCGCGTGGTTGGCGGCCGCGCCGCCGTGGCACCCGTGGATGCTCTACTCGCTGGTCGATCTCACGGTCGGCGCGATCTACGGCGTGGTGGCGTGGCTGACCCTGTCGCGGCGGGCCCACCCGGCGGCCTGGATCATGGCGGCGGCGGGCATCGGTGGTGCGGTCTCGGCCGCCGCGGCCGCCTGGGACATGGTGCGCTACCGCTGGCCCGAACTGGACCTGTCGGTGCCGCTGGCCGGCGTCGCCTACTGGGCCTGGGTGCCGGGCTTCTACGCGTTGATCGTGGTGATGCCGTGGCTGCTGCCGGTGCGTCCGCTCCGGGCGGCGGCCCGGTTCACGATCGGGGCCGGCGTGCTGCTCGTCGTACTGGCCCAGCTGTGCGCGGTCACCGTACCCGCAGCGCCCTGGGCGCTGCCGCTGGGCGGGCCGGCGGCGGCGGTCCGGGCAGCGGTCGACCCGTGGCTGGAACCGGCACTGGTGATGCTCGGGATGGTCGCCGCCGCCGGGGTGCTGTGGCGGCGGCACGCCGCGCCGCCGGCCCGCCGGCACGGGCTGGGTTGGCTGGCGGTCGGCACCCTGCTGCTCGCCGGGGCCTTCGTGCCGCTGGCGCTCGACCCGCTGCTGCCGGTACGGGTACCGACCCCGGCCGCGCCGCTGCTGATGCTCGGCGCCCAGGCGTTCTTCCCGGCGTCGGTGCTGGTCGTCGTGCTGCGCCAGCGCCTGTGGGGACTGGATCTGGCGGTCCGCCGGACGCTGGTGTGGGCGCTCATGACGGCACTGGTCATCGCGGCGTACGTCGGGGGCGTCCTGATCCTGCGGGCCGTGCTTCCGGCCCCCTCGGCGGTGCCCGAGGTGGTGGTGACGGCATCGCTGGCCGCGGCGTTCCAGCCACTGCGCCAGTGGGTGCAGCGGCGGGTCGACCGGCTGGTGCACGGCGACACCGGGCAGCCGCTGATCCGCCGGGTCGCCGACGGGCTGCGTGACACCGATCGCGGCACGCCGATGCTCGACGCGGTGGCCGACGGGATCGCCGCGTCGCTGCGGCTGGCCGAGGTCCGCATCGTCCTGCGCGGCGAGCCCGCCCACCTGTCGCCGACATCGATCGCCCTGGTCAACGGGGACCGCACCGTGGGTACGCTGCACGCCTGGCCCCGCCCCGGCGAGAAGCTGGACGGCCGCGCCTCCACCGCCCTGACCGACCTCGCCCCGGTGGTGACCGCGCTCGCCGAACTCGCCGCCGCCCAGCGGGATCTGGAGCGGTCCCGGCAGGGCCTGGCCCGTGCCCGCGACGAGGAGCGCCGTAAGCTGCGTCGGGACCTGCACGACGGCCTCGGCCCGGCGCTCGCCGGCGTCTCCCTGGCGCTGGCGGCGGGCCGCAACATGCTGCACGCCCATCGTCACCTGCCCGAGATCGCGGCCGCCGACGACCTGTTCGACCAGTTGGTGGCGGAGGTGGACCGCCAGGCGGCCGGGGTGCGGGAGATCGCCCGCGACCTCCTGCCACCGGTGCTCGACGACGGTGACCTCGGCCCGGCGCTGGATCGGCTGCGCGAGCGGTATGCCGCCGCCGGGCTGACCGTCCAGGTCCGCGCACCGCACCTGCGCCTGCGAGAGGAGGCGGCCATCGCCGTGTACGGCATCGTGGCGGAAGCCGTCCGCAACGTCCACCGGCACGCCGGCGTCGACCGCTGCTGCGTCGACGTCCGCGCCGTGCCCGAGGGCCTGACCGTCAGCGTGGCCGACCACGGGGTCGGCATCGGCGCCGGGGCGGGCACGGGCGTCGGCACCCGGGCGATGCGCGAACGCGCGGAGGCGATCGGTGCCGGCCTGACGATCGGCCCGGCGCGTACCGGTCATCCCCGGCCCGGGACACGCGTGCGCCTGTTCCTGCCGGCGGCCGCCCGATGACGGCCGCGATGGCCGGCGGCCCAAACCGCGGCGTGATCCGGGTCGCCGTGGTGGACGACCATCCGGTGTTCCGGCTCGGGATGACCGCGCTGCTGGGGACGCTGGACGGGATCGTCTGCGTCGGTGAGGCCGTCGACGTGCCGTCGGCACTCGCGCTGGTGGAGACCCACCAACCCGACGTCGTGCTCATGGACCTGCACCTCGGCGACCGCTCCGGCGTGGAGGCGACGCGACTGATCCGGTCCCGGCACCCGGCCGTCGCCGTACTCGTGATCACGATGCTCGACGACGACGACTCGATCTTCGGCGCGTTGCGGGCCGGCGCGTCCGGCTACCTCCTCAAGGGGGCGTCACCGCCGCAGGTGGAGCGGGCGGTACGGGTGGTCGCCGACGGCGAGATGCTGCTCGGACCGGGGATCGGGACGCGCACGGTCAGCTTCCTCACCCGGGGAGCCGGCGTGGTGCCACCCTTCCCGCAGCTGACCGACCGGGAACGGGAGATCCTCGACCATGTGGCGCGCGGGCTCGACAACCGCGTGATCGCGCAGCGGTTGGCGCTCAGCCCGAAGACGATCCGCAACCACCTGTCGAACGTGCTGGTCAAGCTCGGGGTCAGTGACCGCGGCCAGGCGATAGTGCGAGCCCGGGAGCAGGGCCTCGGCCGGGGCTGACGTGGCCTCACGCCGTTGGGGCGTCCGGCGTGCCGTTCAGGCCCTTCGCGGGCGGCGGGTCCGGGCCAGGGCCGACCCGCCGAGTACGGCACCGGTCAGCCCGAGGACCACGGCGGCGTAACCGCCGACGATGCCGTTGCCGGTCCCGGGACCACCGTCGGCGGTCACGATCACGAACCCGCCGGCGACGACGCCGATCACCGCGGCCACCAGCGCGGCAACCGCCCCTCGGCTGCCGGCACCGGCGCGGCTGGTCGGGCGGACCAGGGCCAGGCCGCCGATGATCACTCCGGCGAGAGCCACGACGGCGGCGGCGGTCGCGATGACCCGGTCGGTGGTCGGCGTACCCGCGCCGACGGTGGACGTGGCGAGCAGGTGGGCGGTCAGCATGGGACGGTCCTCGGCTTCCTCACGGTGGTGCACGGGACGGTGGTGTCGTCGATCGTGTCCGCCGCACCCCGGACGTGTCGTCGGGCCAGCGTCGACATTCGACGCTGCCGCGTACGGGCGATCCCGCTGCCACGGACGCGGGCGCGTCGCGGAGGACTACCACGTACGCGGTACCCGACCACTGCCGCGCTGGTACGACTCGCCCGCGCCGGGGTGCGGCTAGGGTGCGCGCATGAGCAGCGCACGGATCGGTGCCCGGGACTGGCTGGTCGCCGCCGGTGTCGCGGTGATCCTGCTGGCCATCGGAGTGTCCGGCCACCGTGATACGACAGGCGGACAAGGCGTCGAGGATCTGCTCGGCCTGCTGCTACTGGCCGCCGGCGGACTGGCGCTGGCCTGGCGTCGGCGGGCACCGGTCGCGGTTCTGGCCGCCACCGGGCTCTGCGCGCTCGGGTATCAGGCGGCCGGATTCGACGTCTTCGCCGTGGCGTACCTGATCGCGGTGTACGCGGCGGTCCGGGCGGGGCGCCGCACGGTGACCGTGGCGGTGAGCGTGGCCATGCTGGCGGCGCTCCCCGCCGTCACGATGATCACGGGCCCGTACGACACCGCCGCGGCGTTCGCACGGTCCCGAGGTGTGCTGGAACTGGCCTGGCTGATCGCGGCCGGCGCGGCGGGTGAGGCACTGCGGCAGGCCGAGCGCCGGGCGGACGAGGCCGAGCGCACCCGGGAGGAGAACGCGCTGCGGCGGGCCGGGGAGGAACGGCTGCACATCGCGCGGGAACTGCACGATTCGCTCACCCACCAGATCTCGGTGATCAAGCTTCAGGCGGAGGTGGCCGTGCACCTGGCCCGGAAACGGGGCGAGCCGGTGCCCGAGGCACTGCTGGCGATCCGCGACGCGGGCCGCGAAGCCGCCCGCGAGTTGCGCGCGACGCTCGAGGCGCTACGTGACGACAGCACGGCGGCACCCGGAATGGACCACGTACCGCAGCTCGTGCAACGGGCCCGCACGGCCGGCCTGGACGCGACCCTGACCATCGCCGGCGACCGCGCGGACATACCGGCGGCGGTGGACCGCACCGCGTACCGGATCGTGCAGGAGGCGCTGACGAACATCGCCCGCCACGCCGCGGCCGCCACCGCGTCGGTGCGCATCGACTGCCTACCCGGCAAGGTCGTGGTGCAGGTCGACGACGATGGCACCGCCACGCCGGACTCCGCCCCGGCCCCCGGCGTGGGATTGCTCGGCATGCGGGAGCGGGTCACCGCGCTCGGCGGCCGGCTGCGTGCCGAACCCCGCGACAGCGGCGGCTTCACCATCCACGCCGAACTGCCCGTGGAGCGGACGCCGTGATCCGGATCCTGCTCGTCGACGACCAGCCGCTGATCCGCCGTGGCTTCCGGGCACTGCTCGACGCCGAGGACGGCATCCAGGTCGTGGCCGAGGCCGCCGACGGCGCCGAAGGCGTGGCGCTGGCCCGCCAGCACCTGCCCGACATCGCGCTCATCGACGTACAGATGCCCGACGTCGACGGCATCGAGGCGACCCGGCGTATCGCGGCGGACCCCGCTCTGGCCGGGGTCCGCGTCGTCGTCCTCACCAACTACGGCCTGGACGAATACCTCTACCGGGCCCTACGCGCCGGAGCGGCCGGCTTCCTCGTCAAGGACATCGAACCGGAGGACTTCCTGCACGCCATCCGCGTCGCCGCCCGCGGCGACGTGCTGCTGGCCCCGTCGATCACCCGCCGTCTCGTCGAGAGGTATGTCAGCCAGCCGCCGGTCCGGCAATCGGGCATCGCGCTGAAGGAGCTGACCAACCGGGAACGTGAAGCGGTCGTCCTCGTCGCGCGGGGCCTGACCAACGAGGAGATCGCCGATCGAATGGTGATCAGTCCGGTGACCGCGAAAACCCACGTCAACCGCGCCATGACCAAACTGCACGCCCGCGACCGCGCGCAACTCGTCGTCATCGCCTACGAATCCGGGCTCGTCACACCGCAAACCCGGTGATCGGTGCGGTCGCCCCTTCTAACTGCCGGTGGCCGGACGTCGTAACGACGTGTCCAGGGTCCGCAACAGTTCTCCTACCCGGCCGCGACCGCCCGGGGCGTCCGGATAGCGCGTCAGGACACTGATCACGGTGGGGCTGGCCAGACCGCGTGCCTTCTCGATGTAGTCGGCGCCGACGTTCCGGTCGTCGCCGGCATCGAGTTCGAGGGCTCGACCGGCGTGCGCGGCCGGGCCGAGGATGTGCAGGACCTGAGTCGCTTTCGCCAGCGGGTGGAGGAAGGCGGCACTGGCCGCGGCAACGGCCGCGCGTGCGGCGTCGCTCGCCGCGGCCTGCCCGGCGTCGCGTGTCTCCTGGTACGCCCGCTGCGCGGCCCAGGCACTGTCACGGATCACCTTGCTCCGCCTGCCTCCCTCCGCGAACGCCCGCGCGGCGTCGACCGCGGCTCGTGGGCGTCGATCGTCAGGGCGCTCACGCTCGAAGATCGCCATTGCGGGCTGTGCGCAGGCCACGGCATAGCTCGTGATCTCGCGCAGCTCGGCCATGGTGAGTTCGATCCTCAGATTCTCGTCAGTCACCGTCACGCCATGAACGGTATCGTTGAACCATCGGTGAAAACTTGTTCGCGATATTCGTAGGATGACGCGGCAAAACCTTCAAAGCGATGGGCGACCGCTGGCGTCCGGAACCGGTTCGGGCCGCGGTGAACGGAGCCCTGCGTGACGAACTCGAGTCGAACGGGAAGTCGGCGGCCGAGCCCAGCTCGGACAAGGGCACCTGGGCGCGACGCAGGAGATCGACGGTCATCCCGTGCCGGAGTTGTGAACGCGCAGTGACGGTAGCCGGAGTGCGGGGCGACCGATGCCGGGACGAGGATGCCGCGCTCGGCGTACAGGCGCAGTGCCTTGGCCGACAAGCCGGTGATGGCCTGAAACTCGCCAGCGGTCAGGTCGTCCTTCATCGTCCTCCTCGCGTCCGAGCGAACCGTGCCGTCCCAGCATGGAACCGGCCCCTTGGGCGAGGTCAAGCCGATGCCGAAGGCCCGCACCCGCGATCCGGTGGGACGGCCACCGCGCCGAACAATCAGCTGTTCTCCAGGTGCAGAGACAGGACCAGCGCGGCGGAGACCGCCAGCTCTCGGTCGAGCAGCTCGTCTCGAGGAACGAACACCATGGCTTGTCCTTCGCCGAGTATCACGTCCTCCTGCCGTGCCCTGGTGGAGCCACTGAACGCGTGGACCGTCACGGTGTGCGGAAAACCGGCCTCGTACGGGCGCGGACCGCTCCACAGGAGGCGCAGCTCATCCGCTGTCAGACCCGTCTCTTCCAGCAGCTCCCGGCGGGCCGCCTCCTCCGGTGACTCGCCCGGCTCGATGTGGCCGCCCGGCAGGCTCCACTGATTCGGCGAGACGGCCGTGTACTCGTCGCGGTGCTGCAGGAGCACCGCACCGGACGGATCGACAAGCAGCACGAGTGCGACGTCGTAGGTGGCCACCGTAAGAGGGTGCCACTTCCACAAGCGCTCTCACCACGAAACGCGGGCCGCCCACCGGTTACGGTGGACGGCCCGGATCGGCCCCGGTCGCCTACGGCCGGTAGACGTACAGGTCGTAGGTGTAGTAGCCGTTGAACCGGCAGTCGTAGTTCGTCCAGAGTCCCTGGACCATGCCGACCTCGCCGGTCGCGATGCAGGCGCCACGCGCGACCGAGGGAGCTTCCACCGAGGTGAACGTGTCCCACCATTGCCAGTAACCGAGCGCGGAAACGGCCGTGTCGGCCGGAGCCGGCCGTTCCGGAGCGGCCGCCTGCGCGGCTACGGCCGAACCGAAGGTCAACATCCCGGCCAGTGCCAAACCAGCCAGGATCCGTATGGCAGTACGCATCGACAACCCTTCAGCTTGATATTGCCCCACGGCCCCCCTGTCACAGAAGGACCTTCTGGCGATCGGCCGATCCCGCGGTCAATGTTGCCGTCCCACGCTGTATCGACCAACGAAAATCCGATACGGATCCGTGCCCGATCAATGCAGAAGCGGTTATCGGTACGGCGTAAGGCCTCGCGCCGAAGCCGTCGGACCGAGCCGGCGCTAGCGGCGAGGCCCACCTCGGTCCGCCTCAGCGATTCCGCGGTAGGCGTCGGCGACGGCGTGGAAGGCCTGTTTGCGCTGGTAGGTGCCATCGGATCGGGCAGCCATCACCCCGAAGCCGGCCTTGTCGAGATCAAGGTGCGGATCGTCCTCGTGGAGAAAGTCGGGCATGGCGAACGTGAAGACGAAGCAGCCGTGTACCCCCTGGGTGTCGTAGAGGTCGATGAGGTCTGTCAGGTAGCGGGCCTGGACGCTTTCGTCGCGGGGATGGTCGCCGGAGATGCGGGGCGGTTCGGTGAACCAGTTGACGATTTGAAAGGAGCCCGCGCCGCGCTGTTCGGCTCCGGTGAAGGCACCGCACCCGAACTCGGTGATCACGACCGGTCTGTCGTGGCGGCGAACGAGGTCGTGGACGCGATCGGCATAGGTGGCGGCGTTGCGGCGAGACCGGTAGAGGCTGACCCCGACCACGTCGAAGAGAGTCCAGTCGACGCGCTCCCAGGCGGCCGCGGAATAGGTGATCGGCCCGTTGAAGCGACTCCGGGCGACGGTCACGGCGTCGGCGAGCAGCGTGTGGAGCCGTCGGTCGATACGGCGTCGCATCAGACTGCGAAACCGGATGATCAGTTGCAGCCGTAGGAACGACCGTGGTCCGGGGACGATGCCGGGCGCGGTGTGCGAGAACTCGCTGCCGACCACGAGCGTGACGCGGTCAGGGTGCTCACGACGAAGAAGTTCGGCCGCGTCGGCTGCCGCGCCCAGTCGCGCCAGCATCGTCGTCCGAGGCAGGTCGGTGGGATCGGGGCGCAGGTAGACGTTCAGGCCGAGGTCGAGCGCGTGGCCGGCGGCCGCCACCAGCCGCGGCACCTCGCCGCTGATGAGCATCACGGTGTCGCAGCGCAGGTCCCGGGAGATGATCTCCAGGTCTCGTCGCAGATCGTCCGGGTGCGTCTCGCCGACGAGGTAGGAGATGCCGCGCAGCTTCAGCACGCGTTCGGCCTTTCTCGGCGCGGTCGTCGGTTGGCCAGCCGGAGCAGGGTGATGGCACCTGCGAGGTTCACGGCGTTGACCACGTCCTTGGTGGTGTGGTCGACATAGCCGAGCGGTACGACCGGAAAACGATGCGCCGTCATCGCTTCGTCTTCCGTACGGCCAGTTCGAAGGTCGTGGCGAGTGCGTCCGGGTCGTGACCACCGCGTAGGAGTTGCTCGACGTCGACGATCGACCGCTCCCGCGCCTCCGTGGCCCAGCCCTCAGCGTTCCCGATCTGCCCGACGGCGAAAATCCCGGCCGGCCGTTCGGCGCAGTACCGGACGAACCCTTCGATCTGCGCGTGCCGGGCTGTTTCGATGAACGATCGACCATCCTGGGTGTTCGAACGATTTTTTGTTCGCACGACCAGTAATTTACGCGCTTTCTGCGAAACCGAACCGCTCACGGCCGCGTCGGTGTGGACCAGCGAGTCGGCGGTGACGTCGAGTGAAGAGTCCGGGTGCGGCAGGTGCCGATGGCGGCGCAGTACCGCCCACCTGGGTGCGAGGAGTCGTCTTCGTGGGTGTCGAGATGCCTTCAGCGCGGTCGGCGGGCCCAGAAGAGCTGGTGGCCGCTGTTCCCCTCGGGTACGAAGTGTTCGGACTCGACGCTCAGGCCGGCTTCGGTGATCCACGTGTGGTAGGTGGCCGCGTCGGGATGGCTCCACCACATGGTGGCGGTGCCACCGAGCCAGTTCTCCTCGGTTCCGGTCCATTGCCGGGCTCCGGTCGTTGCCAGGAACGGCCCGCCGGGTCGGAGCCAGGTGGCGATGCGGTGGAGGAGGTGGGGCTGTGCGTCGATCGGCATGTGGATGAGTGCGTAGAGGCAGACGACCGCGTCGAACGTGCCTGCGGGGAAGGCGACCCGCGTGGCATCGGCGTGCAGGAACGTGGCGTGGGGGACGAGTCGGCGGGCGCGCGTGATCTGGACCTCGCTGAGGTCGACGCCGGTCACCCGGTGGCCGCCGTCGGCAAGTGTCTTGGCGACCGGGATGCCGCAGCCGCATCCGAGGTCCAGCACGCTGGCCCCGGCCGGGAGTTGCCGTCGCAGGTCGGTGAGCCATGGTGCGTACTCGGCGGGGGCGTCGTGGTCGCCACGGTAGCGGTGGGACACGCTGTCGTAGCCGCGTCGGACGATTTCGGTCGGATCGGGAACGTTCACAGGTACCACCCTGGTCCAGGCGACAGGTGTTCGTCGATCCGGTTCGGCGCCACTCGGCTTCCGCTCCTGCCGGGTAGCGGACGTCCGGTCCGGCATGTTCCTGTTGACGTCAACCGAGGTTCAGGTGCTGCACTGCGGAGCGTGAATTTCGACGGACTTCGGGTCGCCGTGACCGGCGCCGTACGTGACACCGGACGACTACTCGCCGAGGCCTTCGCCGACCGTGGCGCGTACGTCTGTCTCTCGGCCCGGAACCTGGCGGCGGCCGAACAGGCCGCCAGTGTGATCAACCAGCGCGGGCCAGGGCGGGCCGACGCGTTCCGGTGCGACCTGGCCGAGCCGGACTCGGTGCGGGCGTTCGCCGCGGCCGTGGCCGACCGTACGGAGCGCATCGATGTGCTGATCAACAATGGCGCCGCCTACATCGAGGGCGACGACCTCACACATGCCCCGGACGACAAGATCGAGAACGTGATGGCCGCCGGTGGCACCGGCACCCTGCTGTTGACCAAACATCTACTGCCGCTGTTGCGGGCGTCGGCGAGACCCGACATCGTCAACATGATCTCCGCTTGCGGCGAGACCGGGCATCGCCGGTCCGGGGCGCATCCCGCCTTCTACGCGGCCAAGCATGCCCACGCCGGGCTCGCCGAGATCCTGTCGCACCGGCTCCGGCCGGAGGGTATCCGGGTGATCTCGCTGTTCCCGCCGGACTTCGTGCAGGATGGGCCACGGCAGGCCAGCGGCGACCTCACTGCACGCTCGGTCGTCGACTGCGTGCTGTTCGCGGTCGGCCAGCCGCGGGACTGCTTCATCCGTGAGTTCCATTTCGAGCAGGTGCAACCGTCCCGAGGCTGAAGCCCGCCCACCGGGTAGCCGGCGGGGTGCGGGTGTTCACGGCACAGGGCCGGCGCGCCTCCCAGTGTGCTGACGGGGAGCGCGCCGGCCGGATCGTCGATGCTGCCCGGGTTGTCCCGGGCGGGTCGGTCACGCAGGTTCTACGGGTAGCCACAGTTCGCAGGTCGCGGTGCTGAAGTCGTCCGCGCGTTCGAGGACCGCGACGATCGAGGGACCTGGCCGCAGCCGCCACGGGTTGGAAGGGAACCACTCGGTCGCGGTCGCGGCCCAGGTCGTCTGCAGGGCCTGCGGATGGGGGCCGGTGGTGCGGAAGACCGCCCATCTGCCGGCAGGTGCCTCGATGGCGTCGAGGTCGTCGGGTGCCGGCGTGTTTCGGCCGACGGCGACCCCGTGCAGGTAGGTCAGTTCGCTGCCCTCGATGTCATCGGGGTCGACATCGTCGCAGACCTGGAGGAGGCCGGCCGGCTCGGTGTCGCCGAGGGCCCTGAGCCGCAGGTGCTCCTCCTGCGGCAGCGCGGTGATGTGCTGCTGGATATGCGGGCTGATGCCCTGGTGGATCAGCGGAACCCGGGCGGCGTGTCCGACGAGCCGGAACGCGGGGCGGTCGACGATGCGGGTGTCCATGGGGATGCTCCCTTCGACGGTCAGGCGGAACCTGAGCTGTGGTTGTGTGCGAAGGGGGCCTCCGTCACGGCGGACGTCACCGGGGCCGGCGCCGTGGACGGCCCGGAACGCCCGTCCGAACGCCTCGGTCGAGCCGTACCCGTGCCGTACGGCGATGCTCAGCAGATCGTCCTCGCCCTTGACGACGTCGGCGGCGGCGACGGTCATGCGGCGCCGGCGTACGTACTCCGACAACGGCATACCGGCCAACGACGAGAACATCCGGCGCAGGTGGTATTCGGTCGTGCCGAGCGTCATGGCCAGTCCGCTGACGTCGAACTCGCCGGTGAGGTGCTTCTCGACAAGGTCGATCAGCCGGTTGAGTGCCGCGATCACGAGGCCTCCCTTCGACGTCAAGCCTGGCCGAAGGACCGCCGGCGGCGCCCGACCGCCGCGGTCCGGTTCGATCAGGTGCCTGGACGGTGCGGCGTCGTCCGCGCCGGGCACGGACGTCGGCGACCTCGATGCCCTTACTTCGAGTGGGAAAGGACTGTCGGACCGTGACACTAGCCTGTCGACCATGGCGATTCCCGACCGTGTGCCGATCGCGTACGAGCCCGACTATCGCACCGACACCATCGGCCGGTATGACGGTGGGCTGTTCTTCGGCTCCGTCACGGCGACCCTCGAAGACGGCGCGGCGCGCAACCCCGACTGGCACCGCTTCAAACGGTGGTACGCGGTACTGCACCGGTTCGACGACCAGGGCGGCCACATCGACTCGCAGATCTGGTTCGCCGGCACCGGTGAGCACAGAGACGACTCGGTCGAGAAAGCCCGAAGCTGCCTCGCCGGCTGGCTCGACGCTCTACCCGGACGCGTCTTCGGCGACATCAGCATCAAACCGTTCCAGGTCGAGGTAGGCGGACACGTCTTCGGACTCGTCGACCAGTCCGAACCCCACGACGGACGGGACCATGCCGAGTTTCTCCCCGACGGCCTCGGTTTCGCCCCGCCCTGGGACGGCTTGTACGACACCTGACCCCGACGCCTGCCGCTGGCGGCGTTACCCGGTGTCTTCCGCCAGCGCCTTGAGTCTCAGGAGGCTGGCCTGCCAGGTGGTCGCGACGGCTGACATCCACTGTGCGGTCTCGATCAGTCGGGACGGGTTCGCGCTGTAGAGCACCTCACGCCCGAGTCGGCGACTGGATACCAGTTCGTGCTGCTGCAGTGTGATGAGGTGTTTGATCACCGCCGGTCGGCTGACCGGTAGCGAGCCGGCCAGCCGGGTGGCCGTCTGCTCGCCTCGTTCTGCGAGCAGTTGCAGAACGTGCCAGCGGGTGGGGTCGGCCAGTGCCGCCAGCACCTCAGTTCGTGGTCGGGGCATCGTCACGGGCGCTGACCATAGCCGCGTGCTCCTGCAACGCCGACAGGCCGCCGGACCATCCGTCGGCCGTGCCCTGGATGTGGATGCGCCGCTGCTCGGTGTCCATGGCCAGTTCGTCGAACCCGCTCTCGACGACAGTGAGGCGGGTGCCGTCGCCGTCGGCGGCAAGGTTGAACGTCACCAGGGTCTGGTATCCCGGTCGGGGCTCCTCGTCCGGCACCGACGAGTACCGGTAGGAGAAGACCGTGGGCGGGTCGATCCGCTCGATGACGCCGCGGAAGGAGCCGTGCTCTTTCCAGGTGTGGACGAGTGTCCCGCCCGGGCGTAGGTCGACCTGCGCGCCATCGAAGGCGAACCAGACCTGGATGTGCTCGGCCTGCGTGATCAGCTCCCACACTCGCTCGACTGTGGCGTTGATGGAGATTTCGCGCTGGATACGGTCCACGACGCCTCGTTTCCTGATCGGTAGTGTCACCCGGAGGTTACACATGCGCCCGGGTAAGTGCAACCCGAGGGTTGCACTTCTGGCTGTCGCGTCCTGGGTTGAACGACGAACCTCTCCGCTGCCGGCAACGTGCGGCCTCCTGTGGCGCGACCGCGCGCATTCATCCTGGACGCGCCGCCAAAGTCCCGTTTAACGATTATTGAAAGAATGCGAACGCATTGACAGTCATGAAATTGATCTGAACAATTTGCGGCCATGGATTCTCTTTTGACACACGGACGACGTATGGCTGGACTGGTCGTGTCGGTGATCGCGGCGACCGTTCTGACGACAGGAGTCGCGGCACCGGCGACGGCCATGGGGGAGGGGCGAGGTGTCGGGCAAATGGGCGCTGTCGCCGACAGCGGTTCGGGCACCGGTTCGCAGGAGCGCCTGCTGCTGGCCGACACTGCGCCGCTCAGCCGGTACTGGTGGCTGAGGCGCGACCACACGAGTTCCATCTTCCACCCCGGCGAGGGCTACCAGGCCGAGTTCGTCCTCGGGCAGATCCACACCACCTGGACGGCCGGCACCCACCCGCTCTTCCAGTGCGCGAAGGGCTCAGACCGGTTCACCTCACCCCAGTTCAACTGCGAGGGATGGTCCAGACTCGGAGAGATCGGCTACGCCTACAGTGCCCCGCCGGCAGCACCCAACCGGGCGTTCTACCGGTGCCTGGTCCGCAGCAACGGGGAGCACTTCGACTCCGTCGATCCGAACTGCGAGGGCCAGCGGCCCGAAGGACTGCTCGGCTACCTGCTCCTCTGACGGGCAACGGCTGCGGCCGGGGCGCTCCGGAGTCGCACCGCCACCGGCGTCACCGGCGCACCGCCTCGACCGGGGCGGTGCGCCGGGCCGACCGGCTGAGCGCCACGCGATGGACCGGCGCGGAAGCCGCGCGAAAAATTTCTCGGTGGGATGTCGAGAACGCGCGCCCGGCTCCGTCCCCGGTGCGAACTCGGCCACAATGGCCGTACCGCATCGAGGAGAACATGATGGCCAAGTACCTGCTGCTCAAGCACTACCGTGGCGCGCCCGCGGCGGTCAACGACGTGCCGATGGACCAGTGGACGCCGGACGAGGTCGACGCGCACATCCGGTACATGCGTGACTTCGCCGCTCGGCTGGAGGGCACCGGCGAGTTCGTCGACGGCCAGGCGCTCTCCCCGGAGGGCACGTTCGTCCGTTACGACGGCGAGGGGCGGCCGCCGGTCACGGACGGCCCGTTCGCGGAGACCAAGGACCTGATCGCCGGTTGGATGGTGATCGACGTGGAGACCTACGAGCGCGCGTTGGAGTTGGCCGGCGAGCTGTCCGCGGCTCCGGGGGCGGGTGGCAAGCCGATCCACGAGTGGCTCGAGGTGCGCCCGTTCTACGGTGTGCAGTCCACCGCCACCGAGTGAACGAGTCGCTGCTGCGGGAGCTGGTGCCCGCGGTGATCGGTGTTCTCGTCCGTCGCGGAGCCGACTTCGCGACGGCCGAGGACGCCGTGCAGGACGCCCTGGTCGAAGCCGTACGCGGGTGGCCGGACGACTCGCCGCGCGATCCCAAGGGCTGGCTGGTCACGGTGGCCTGGCGCAAGTTCCTCGACGCCGTCCGCGCCGATGCCTCCCGGCGGCGGCGCGAGGAGCTGGTCGAGGCCGAGCCGATGCCCGCCCCGGGCGAGGCGGTGGACGACACGCTCGCGCTGTACTTCCTGTGCGCGCACCCGTCCCTGACACCGGCCTCGGCCGTCGCGCTCACGCTGCGCGCGGTCGGCGGTCTGACCACCCGACAGATCGCGCAGGCCTACCTTGTCCCGGAGGCGACCATGGCCCAGCGGATCAGCAGGGCCAAGCGGACCGTCTCCGGCGTCCGGTTCGACCAGCCCGGCGACGTCGCCACGGTGCTGCGCGTGCTCTACCTGGTCTTCAACGAGGGCTACTCCGGCGACGTCGACCTCGCCGCCGAGGCCATCCGGCTCACCCGCCAACTGGCGGCCAGGGCCAACGACGAGGAGGTCACGGGCCTGCTGGCGCTCATGCTGCTGCACCACGCGCGGCGCCCGGCACGCACCGGCCCCGACGGCCGGCTCGTGCCACTCGCCGAGCAGGACCGCAGCCGGTGGAACACCCGACTGATCGTCGAGGGCATCGACATGCTCCAGGCCGCCCTCGCCCGCGACCGCCTGGGCGAGTTCCAGACCCAGGCGGCCGTCGCCGCGCTCCACGCCGACGCCCGGACGGCCGAGGAGACCGACTGGGTACAGATCGTCGAGTGGTACGACGAACTGGTGCGCCTCACCGACAGCCCGGTGGCCCGCCTCAACCGGGCCGTCGCGGTCGGCGAGGCCGACGGCCCGCGGGCCGGCCTGGCCGCCCTGGCGGGACTCGACCCCTCCCTGCCACGGCACGCCGCCGTCGCGGCATACCTGCACGAGCGTGATGGTGATCCAGTGACCGCGGCAGGGCTCTACGCCCAAGCCGCCCGATCCGCGCCCAACATCCCCGAACGGGATCACCTGACCCGACAGGCCGCCCGCCTCAACGCGCAACTGCGCGGTTGAGCGGCCATTCCTCCGGAACCGTGCGGTGGGCTATCGTATTGACGAATGGCGATTCGAATAGGTAATCCGGTGATCGCCGTCCGTCAAACGAGCTTCGGGAGGCTCCGATGTTGCGATCCACCTCTGGCACCGCTCAGGTGGCGCTCGGGCTGTTCATGACGCTGGTGCTTGCGCTGATCGGCGGCCAGCCGGCCGCTGCCGCGGATACCACCACGTCGGCGGCCAGTTGGCGGCTGACGGACATCGGGCAGCGTATCTGCATTCCAGCCGGCCAGTCCTGGTGGACCTACTTCTGGATCACCATCGACGGGGAGTGGTCGACGCCCATCGAGGTCGGAGCGCGCAACCTGCCCTCGGGCACGACCACGAGCCTGCCGCATCCGCCGATCCCGCCCGGTTCGAGCGACGGCCACAACGCGCTCAACCTGATCGCGATGACCCTGCCGCCGCTACCGTTCGGGGTGTACCGGCCGGAGCTGACGGCGTCGGACGGGGTGCAGACGCAGAGCGTCCCGGTCACGATCCAGGTGCAGGAGACCTGGGGCTGCGCCTGAGCTCCAGCGGATCGGCCGCGAGGCAAGGCCCCACGACAAGCCCTCACGGCAAGGCCCGGCGGCCGGCATGGCGGCCGCCGGCCGCCACTGTCGGCTAGCCGTCGTATCCCCGGCATGACCGGGACCCTCATGTTGTCGACACTCCGCGCCGAGACCACGGATGAGGTACGACACCATGACATCTCCACTGCAGGCATTCCCCGCCGTAGCCACCGAACTGCTCGTGCAGCAGGGCCCCTCCTGCTGGCTCTTCGTCGTCGAGGCGGTCGCGCACGCCAGGGGAAAGGGGACCCGCTACCTGCGGGCGGTCATGAACTCGTACCCGAGCAGCGACGCCGTCGAGGAGGCGATGAAGGTTCACCCGGCGCCGAAGCCGAACCGGCGTACCCTCGCTCTCCGGCTGACGGAGCAGAACCTCGACGCCCTGGTGAGGAAGCTGCTTCTGTGGGACGCCGGCCCGGGTGGCCACCACGACCGCAGCCTCATCGACCGGACGGTCGTGGCGCGGTACGCCCGCGACATACTCGGCTCGACCGGTTCGGTCGACGTCCTGCTGCCCGACCCTGGCCGCTACGAGGTCCCGTACGTCGTCGCCGAATACCACCAGGCGCACCAGCGGGCGGTGAAGCTGGTCCAGTTGGCCGCCCAGGACACCAACGAAGTCGCCGCCCTGCTCAATACCGGCTGGTCCGAGATCGGCGGTGGCCAGGCGGCCGACGACGCGCACGTGGCCCTGTGCGAGCAGAGTGTGCCCGCGTACGCCGGCATCCGGCGCCGGTTCAAGCTCCGGAGCACCGACCTGGGCGACGTCCTGGACTGCACCGGACGGGCGGTCGACGAGATGGAGCCGACGGTCCATGCCGTGCTGCTCCAGGCGTACGACCCGAAGACCAGGGTCGTCTCCTACAAGGATCCGAACTACGGCAACGTCGAGATCCGGGTCTCGCTCACCCAGTTCCTCGCCATGGCCGGCGACGAATCCGTCAGGCTGCGCCCGTTCTTCTCCGACGGGGCGCAGAAGTCCCGTCTCGCCGACGTCCTCGACTGACTGTGAGCATGGCGGGGTCGGTTCATCAGTGGTGAGCTGATGCTGGCGGTAGTGGGCGTGACCCTTCGCCTGACTGGCTTCGTGCC
>NZ_JBFAKM010000039.1:0-67355 GCF_040655695.1 Polymorphospora sp. NPDC050346
CCCATATCACCCCGCGGGGGTGGGGGGGCGGGCCCACGAGACCCCCACCGCCCGCGGCCCGGGGGCCGGCGCCCGGGCCCCCCCCCCCCCGCGGGTCAGGACCGGCGGCCGGCCAGGTAGGCGTCCTCGGCCGGGTAGTCGAACATCGGGGCGAACCAGTCCGTGTCGACCCCGGCCGGGACGCCGGCCCCGCGCGCGGCGGCCTCGACCAGCCAGTCGATCTCGGCGGCGACCGTGGCGGCGAAGTCGCCGGCCGGGACGTAGCCCAGGTCCAGCGCCGCGGTCATGTCCAGCACGATCGGGTACGGCGCCGGCCACGGGTGCTGCCCCAGCGCCGGGTCGGCGTCCCCGTCGAGCAACACCTCCGCCCACTCGTGGCCGAGGTGGCGGGCGACCGTACGGGCGATCTCCAGCGCGCTCGGCGCGTCCGGATCGGCGCTGTTCAGGATCCGCCGCCCCGGCCGGGCCGCCGCCACCTCGACCAGGGCGGCGATGTTGGCGGCGGCGGTCGTGTGGTCGGTGCCCTCGCCCCGGTTCGCGAGGAACACGGCGGGCCGCTGGTCGAGGACCCGCTTGACGAAGACCCACTCGCGCGGCCGGACGGCGCCCGTACCGTGCACCTTGGAGGGACGCAGCACGGTGACCGGGGCGCCGCTGTCGAGCAGCACCCGCTCGGCCGCGACCTTGTTCGGGCCGTAGCCCTCCCGGGTCTGGTGGTCGCCGTCGCCGGGCGCCAGGGTCGGTTGGGTCTCGCGGACCGGGCCGGCGAACCGGGGCGGCGCGTCGGAGTTGGAGTGATTGCCGTCGGCGTCGACGTAGACGGCCTTGCTGGAGATCATGACCGTCGAGCCGGCGTCGCCGGCCAGCGGCAGCAGCGCCTCGGCATCCCGCGCGGTGTAACAGACACAGTCGACGAGCAGGTCGGCGCCGGTGCCGAGGGCCGTACGCAGCGCGGCCGGATCGGCTCGGTCGGCGGCGACGAAGCGGGCGCCGGCGGCCGCGAGGTCGGCCGGCAGGTTGGCCGGATTCCGTCCGGTGACGTCGACCCGCCAGCCGGCGGCGAGCAGGCGGTGTGCGGTGGCCCGGCCGATCAGGCCGGTCCCGCCGATGATCAGGGCACGGGGCATCCGGCCAACCTACCCGCGCTCCGGGGCACGCCCGACTCCCGGTCCGTCCGGCTGCGCGCGTGTCCGGCCCGCCTCCCGGCGCGTCCGGCCCGGCCCGCCGGTCAAGATCCGGGTGATCAGGGAGTCTGTGCCGCGGCGCGCCGACGACACGCGCGATTCAATCCCTGATCACGCGGATCATGAGGGGGTCAGCAGGGTGCCGAACTCCTCGTAGGGCGGCAGCACGGGCCAGCTCGCGGAGAGGTTTTTCTGGAAGTAGGCGGCGCCGGGGTCCCAGGTGTGGCCGGTGGCTCGGCGGTGGTAGACGTAGCCGAGCGGGTGGGTGCGGAAGATCAGGCCGCCGTGGCGCTTGACCCGGTCGATCAGCCCGAGGTCGACCGAGCCGGGCACCGGGCGCCAGCCGCCGACCTCCTCCAGGTCGCCCCGGCCCATCATCATCGTCCCGCCGGCGATCACCTGCGCGTCCGACTCGGCCGCGCCGGCGGACCGCCGTACGGTGATCCCCTTCGCCTCCAGGAACACGAACTCGGCGCCCTTGCCGACCAGGGCCGCGCCCGAGAACTGCCGGGCCAGCACCAGATCCCAGACGTGCTCGGCGCCGTACGTGTCGTCGTCGTCGAACTTGGTCACCAGGCTGCCCCGGGCGCGGGCGGTGGCCAGCCCCAGCGCCTCGCCGAAGCTGACCCCCGCCGGGACCTCGACCAGTTCGATCGGCCGGTCGTAGCCGGACAGGCTGGCCCGCAGCGGCTCCGACGCCTCGACGCCGTGCAGGCACAGCACGATCTCCAGCTCCGGGTACGTCTGCGCGGCGATCGCCCGCAGCGCGCCCGGCACCATGTCGAGGCGGCGGGTGACCAGCAGCGCGCTGACCGCCGGTGGGCGGCGCAGGCCCGGAAACGCCGCGCCGGTCGCCGCCGGCAGCGCGAAGGCGGTCCCGTGGTCGCGCATCGCGGCCCGGCGCTGGACGACGCTGCGCACCTCCAGGGCGAGCGGTTCGGTGACGTCGACGGCGGTGGTGACCAGGCGGCGCAGTTCCGCGCCGAGCAGGTCGCCGACGGTCGGCGGCAGGTGGGGTACGTACAGCACCGCGCCGGTCATCGCCAGCTGCACGAACGTGCCGGCGACGGCGACCGGGTCGTTGACCGGGACCCGCGGGCACTCGACGACACCGACGCCGCGCAGGGCGGCGAGGGTCGCCGGGTCGGGGCCGCGCCCGTCGACGGCTGCCCGGGACGGACGGAAGTCCAGGCGGACGCGGGGGGCGTCGGGGGCGTACGCGCCGGCGGTGCGCCCGCGCGGGTTGACCCGCTGGGCGTCGACCAGGATGGTGGTGCGTCCGGCCGTGCGCAGCCCGTACGGGGTGGCGCCGGCCGTCGCCGCGTACCGGTCGGGTTGGTCCGGTGCGCCGCCGGGCGGGCACAGCAGCAGGTCGTGGGCGCGTACGTCGTCCTGGCCGGCCGGGTCGCCGGTGACGACGGTGGCCGGTGGGCGGATCGGCAGGAAGCCGGGCAGGGTGTCCCGGGCGGTCAGCCGGGCGCCGGCCGGGCGGGGCAGCGGCCGGGTGGGGCTGAGGGCTTCCAGCGCGGCGCCGACGACGAGGCGCAACTGCGTCGGCCGCCGCAGCGTGACCCGTACGACGGCCGGCCCGCGCCCGCCCCGGGGCAGCGTCACCCGGTGGCCGACCAGGTGGTCGAGCCAGCCGACCCGACCCGACCAGCCCTGCCGGGGGCTGCGCCACCAGCCGACGGTGATCACGGCGCTGGTGACGGTGCGCAGCGTCGACGGGGCGGTGACCAGGTGCCGCAGCCGGTCGACGGAGCCGGCCAGCACCGCGACCGATCTGATCCCGGTCGGTACGACATGGGTGCCGACCGCGCGGCTGATCCGTTCCGAACGGGACACCGGCAGGGCTCCGGTGAGCCGCCAGGTGATGCCCGCGGTCCCGGCGCCGGTCATCGGGCCAGTCCGCGCCCGTCGGTCAGCTCGGGTGTGGCGGCACGGGGTTGCGACGTCCGGGTGGCCGTGTCGAGGCGGCCCTTCTTCACCGCGCGCAGCGCCTCGAAGAGGCGGTAGGCGCCCCGGCCGACGAGCCGGTGCTTGAGCCCGGCGGCGCCGCCCGGCATCGGGTAGCCGGCCGGTGGCAGATATCTCCGGTAATGCTGTGCCATGCGGGTGAAGAACTCCTTCCGCCGCATCTTGGGCACCCTGTGTGAATGCCCCAACACACTGAGATAGTGCCAGATCATCCGCTGGAAAATGAGCGGTCGCACGGACCCGGTCTCGGCGGGGTGCTCGTCCATGAAGGCGAAGACCCGCTCCCAGTGCGGGAAGACCTCGAAGTGTCGGTCGCTGACCGTCTGGGTGATCGCGCCGGCCTGCCGCTGGCGGTAGGCGTAGCAGTCGCGGTCCAGCAGCGCGATCCGGTCGGCGGCCAGCATCAGCGGGAGGCTGAACGACACGTCCTCGTACCAGCCGGGGCCGAACCCGATGCCGGTCTCGGCGAGGAAGTCCCGCCGTACGATCTTGTTGCAGGCGATGTGCAGGACGTTGAGCATGCTCGGCTGCCCGGCCAGCGTGAAGGTGTCCGGCATCGGCCGGCCGCCGGTCACCTTGGCCAGCGACTCGTACCGCCGGGTGCCGTCGGGGTAGACCCGCGCGTAGCCGACCACCAGGAGGTCCGGTTCGGTGTCGGCGAGCCGCGCGGCGACGGCTTCGAGGGTGCCCTCGGGCAGCCAGTCGTCGCTGTCGACGAACCAGACGTAGCGGCCGGTCGCTGCCGCGAGACCGGCGTTGCGGGCGGCGCCCAGCCCGCTGTTGCGGCTCAGCGTGACGACCTTCAGGCGCGGCTCGCGGGCGGCGTGACCGGCCAGGATCTCGGCGCATCCGTCGTCGGACGCGTCGTCGACGGCGACCACCTCGACGTCACCGAACGACTGCCCGAGGATGGAGTCCAGACACTCGGCCAGGTATTCCTCGACCCGGTAGACCGGCACGATCACACTGAGTAACGCCACCTGGGTCGACCTCTCCGTCCGTCGGGCGGAGCAATTATGCGGCAGCCGGGTCGCACGCCGTCAAATTCCACGGCCCGCGCCCCGGCCGCTCAGAACAGCGCGGCGAACCAGTTCCAGATCCCCATCACCCACTCGGTCTGGCGCAGGTAGGCGATGCCGACGCCGACCAGGAACACGCCGGTCGCCAGGTGGGCGCCCTTC
Organism: Polymorphospora sp. NPDC050346; assembly: GCF_040655695.1. Classification (NCBI taxonomy): domain Bacteria; kingdom Bacillati; phylum Actinomycetota; class Actinomycetes; order Micromonosporales; family Micromonosporaceae; genus Polymorphospora; species Polymorphospora sp. NPDC050346. Next base: position 4,343 of record NZ_JBFAKM010000039.1, read on the forward strand.
GCGGTGCGCCGGACCCGGCCGAGCTGGCGCTCCAGCACGACCCGGCCGAGCAGCCGGGACAGCCCGAAGACGCCGGCGGCGACGAAGAGGGTCAGGACGAACGTGACGACCGGGCTGGTGAGGTCGCCGCGGGCCGAGATGGCCCAGATTCCCCAGCAGACGAAGGCGAAGAGACCGCCGACGATGCTCCACTCGCTGCCCAGCCGCAACTGGCGCATGTGGTAGCTGAGCGGCATCCGGGGCTGGTGCGGGTCCGGCGCCCCGGGCCAGCCGGTGCCGGTGGGCTCGTGCTCGTGGGCGGCGGGGAACGACTCCGTGGGGGCGGGACGCGGGCCGACCTGGGCCACCCCGCGCCGGAACGGTGCCGGCCCGAGCGGCACCTCCTGCCGGGGCACCTCGACGGTGCGCTCCCACGACTGGCTCTGGTTCGGCTGGTCTGCCATGCTTCCTCCCCGTCGGTGGCGCATCGACCCGGCGCCGATCCGTCGGACCCTGATCGATCCGCACCGGGATCGACCGCCCCTGCCCCTTCGAGCGCCGGCCACCGTTCGCATACGAGGGTACCGAGCCGACAAAACGGTCGCCCATCGTGCGCCGATCGGCTAGACACGCAACATGACCGAAGCCGAACTGCCGATCCAGCCGGCCACCCCCGAGGACTGGGACGAGGTCGGCGCCCTGATGGCCGCCTCGTTCCACCATGCCCTGGAGTCCGACGTCCACGAGAGCGAACGGCTGGTCTTCGAAGCCGACCGGTCACTGGTGGTCCGCGACGAGGGACGTGTCGTCGCGCACGCCGCGGCGTTCACCCGCGACCTCACCGTCCCCGGAGCGGTGGTGCCGGCGACGCACGTGACCATGGTCGGGGTCGCGCCCACCCACCGGCGCCGCCGGCTGCTGACCCGGCTCATGGAGCGGCAGCTCGGCGAGGCCCGCGACGCCGGCCGGGAGCCGGTCGCGGTGCTGTGGGCCAGCGAGGGCCGGATCTACCCGAGGTTCGGCTACGGCCTCGCCAGCCAGCGGCTCGTCCTCGACGTCACGGCCCTGGAGGCCGGCCTGCCCGAGGCCGCCGGGGGCCGGCTGCGGACCGGCCCGCCGGACACGTTCCGGACCGAACTGGCCGACCTGTACGACCGGCTGTTGCCGGACCGGCCCGGCTGGTCCAGCCGCCCCGGCCACTGGTGGGACCACCTGCTCGGCGACTTCCCCGGTCAGCGCGACGGCGCCACGGAACGCCGGGCCGTGCTGTACGAGGGCGCGGACGGCGTCGAGGGCTACGCGCTGTGGCGTACCAAGGGCGGCTGGACCCCGGGCGGACCCACCGGCGAGGTACGCGTCCAGGAGGTCGTCGCGGCGACCCCGGACGCCTACCGCCAGCTGTGGCGGTTCCTGCTGTCGATCGACCTGACCCGGACCGCGACCTATCCGTTCGGGTCGCTCGACGAGCCGTTGCAGCACCTGGTCGCCGAGCCGCGGCAACTGGTCCCCAGGGTCGCCGACGCGCTCTGGGTACGGCTGCTCGACGTCGGTGCCGCGCTGGCCGCCCGCCGCTACCGGACTCCGGTCGACGTGGTGGTCGACGTCACCGATCCACTGCTGCCGGACAACACCGGCCGGTGGCGGCTGACCGGCGACCGTACCGGCGCCCAGTGCGAACGCACCGGCGGCCCGGCCGATCTCACCTGCGACGTCCGTGACCTGGGCGCGATCTACCTGGGTGGGCCGGACCTGAACGCCCTCGCCGCCGCCGGCCGGGTCGGCGAGTTGGTCCCCGGCGCGGTGGCGCGTACCGCCGCCGCGTTCGGCTGGGACCGGGCCCCGGCGTCGCTGGAGGTGTTCTGACCGGGCCGGGCCGGTACCGTCGGCACATGGCGGATCCCGAACGCCGGCGGCGCCGGCTGCGGCACACCAAGGCCGGACGCGTCCCGGTCAGCCCCGACGACCCGGCCGAGGGCGGGGCCGTACCGGACGGACCCGCCCGGCCGGCCTCGTGGCCGGACGACTCCGGGCGGCCGGACGGGCCGTCGGCGTCGACCGCACAGGTGCACGACCCACGGCCGGAGCCGTCGGCGCCCCGGCGGCGCGACACCGGCCGGCCCACCGACTCCCGCCGCGGCACCGGCCCCACCGGCGGCGGAACGACCGCCGCCGGTGACGGACCGGCCGCCGGCGGTCCGGCCAGCGGTGGTGGTCGCGGTGCCGGTGGGCGGGGCAACGGGCGCGGCGACGGCCGGCGCGGCAACGGCGGCCCGCCGGCCGACGACCGGGAAGCCGAACGGGGGCTGCGCGGGCTGATCGGCTCCGGGACCTCGCAGGTCGACGTACGCGCCGCGCTGCGGGCCCGGGACGCGTCCCGGCCGACCGCCGCCGACCTGGCCGAAGCCGAGGATCGGCTGGTGGTCGTACGCCGCAACTGGGTGCCCCGCGAAGACCTGCCGCGCAACCGCTGACGGCCGCCCCGGTCACCCGGCTACGGCAGCGGGGGCAGTTCGGTCGTCGCCTCGTACCCGGTGATCGCCGCGATCCGGCGCGCGTGCCGGTCGTTGCCGGAGAACGGGGTGGCCAGGAACGCCTCGACGATCGCGGTCGCCTCGTCGAGGGTGTGCTGGCGGGCGCCGACCGCGACCACGTTGGCGTCGTTGTGCTGGCGGGCGAGCTGCGCGGTGTCGACGTTCCACGCCAGCGCCGCCCGCACCCCGTCGACCTTGTTGGCCGCGATCTGCTCGCCGTTGCCGGACCCGCCGATGACGATGCCGAGACTGCCCTCGTCGGCGACCACGCGGGCCCCGGCGTGCAGGCAGAACACCGGATAGTCGTCGTCGGGGTCGTAGTGGTGCGGGCCGACGTCGACCAGGTCGTAGCCCTGCTTGGCGAGGTGGTTGGCCAGGTGTGCCTTGAGCTCGAAGCCGGCGTGGTCGGCTCCCAGGTATACGCGCATGACCGGCAGTCTGTCAGCCGCCGGCCGGAGCCCGGCGCCGGGACACGGCGCCGGGCGATCGGTCACACCAGCGCCGCGCGCAGCGCCGCCGCGATCTGGTCGGTGGCCACCGCGGCGGCGTCGAAGATGGCGAGCTTGCGGACGAAGCCGTGGTTGACGCCCTGGTAGCGGACGGTGACCACGGGCACGCCGGCGGCGAGCAGCTCGACGCCGTACCGCTCCCCCTCGTCGCGCAGGACGTCGTACTCGGCGGTGATCAGCAGGGTGGGCGGCATGCCGGCCAGCGGCGCCGCGAGCGGTGCCACGTCCGGCGCGGCCCGGTCGGCGGGGTCGGGCACGAACAGGTCCCAGAACCGGGCCATGGTCGCCCGGTCGAGGCCGGCCCCACCGAGGTCGCGGTAGGAGTCCGACGCCATCGCCGGGTCGATGACCGGATAGATCAGCACCTGGTGGGCCAGCGGCCGGCCGGCGTCGCGCTGCCGGCGGGCGACGACGGTGGCCAGGTGGCCGCCGGCGCTGTCGCCGCCGATCGCCACCCGGCTCACGTCCAGCCCGAGACCTTCGCGGCGCAGCCAGGTCAGCGCGGTCTCGACGTCGTCGGCCCCCGCCGGGTACGGGTGCTCGGGCGCGAGCCGGTAGTCGACCGAGAGCACCGCACAGCCGGACCGGTCGGCGACCCGCCGGCAGAACGCGTCGACGATCTCCACGTTGCCCATCGCCCAGCCGCCGCCGTGCACGTAGACGAGCACCGGTACGCCGGGAGCGGGCACGTAGAGCCGGCACGGCACCCCGTCTGCGTCCACATCGGACACTGAGGCGACCGGGACCGGAGGTCCGCACTCCGCCGGCACCGCGGCGAGCATGGCCGCCCGGCCGGCCGCCAGCGCCGCGAGCGGATCGGCGTCGACCACCTCGGACGTCGGCCGTGGCCGTACCGCGAGCGCGGCCACCACCTGCGGGTGAAGGGTCACGCCCCTGCCCCGTTGTCGCCGAGCTGGGCGAGGACGAGGCCGGCGCGGGCCTTCGGGGTGAACCAGGTGCTCTTGCGGGGCAGCTTCTGGCGGGCCAGGTTGACCGCCACGAAGTCGTCGACGGTCACCGGGGCGATCAGCACGGCCAGCTCCGCCCGTCCGGCGTCGACCTCACCGGTCAGCCATTCGGCGGGGTAGTCGCCGCCGACGTACGTGATCCGCTTGTCGCCCGGGTCGAGGCCGAGGACGCCGCGCAGCAGCACCCGCTCGACCAGGGCGTGGTCGAGATTGTCGACGACGCCACCACCCGCGGTGGCCGGCAGCTTGACCGCCAGGGCGCGGCCGGCGGTGTAGAGGTGGACGACCCCGCCACCGGTCGGCACGGTGGCCGGGCCGGCGACCGGTTCGACCGTGGCACCGGCGGCGGTCAGCTCGGCGACCAGTTCGTCGGGGGTCACGGTCAGCTCGGCGACGAGCCGGTTGTAGGGCTGGATGGCGACCGACGCCGGGGTGGTCACCACGGCCAGGAAGCGGCGCAGGCCGCCGGTCTGCGCCGCCAGGCTGCGGTGGTTGCCGTCGGCGACGACGAGTTCGCCGCCACCGGCCAGCGCGGTCAGCTCGTCCTGCTCGGGGCCGGGCCCGACGAGCCAGATCGCGTGCGTACGCCCCGACTGGTCGACGTCGGTCGCCGCCGGTGCGCCGGCCCGCTCGGTCGCCGCGGCCAGCGCCGTGTGCAGTTCCTCGCCCCGCCCGGTCTGCAACAGCAGTACGGGCGACAGCAGGTGCCCGGTCTCCTCGGCCAGCGCGACCCGCTCGCGGACCTTCTCGATGAACACGTCCTCGTTGCGGATCACCAGCCCCGGTTCGTCGGCGCTGGTCGAGATCTGGTCGGTGTCGACGGCGGCGAAGAGCCCGTACGCGGCGCCGTCGCTGGCCGGCTCGGAGATCCGGTAGAGCACCACGACCCGCTCGGCCGGGGTGTAGCTGCCGTCGGCCTTCGCCTCGGCCAGCCGGGCGACGGCGGCGGGCAGGCTGTCGAGGAAGGAGCGGCCCTCGGCGTCGGGTGCCTTGTGCGGCATCTCGATCGCCAGGGCGCTGTGCGGGTTGGCCCCGATGATCGCGGTGATTTCCGCGTCGTCGGCGAACTCGTCGTAGTTTTGCGCGCCGGTGCCGCCAGTGGTGATCCAGGCCCGGGCGATCGGATGCACGACCGTCATGTTCGGTGACGCTACCGTCGCGCCCCGGTGTGACGCCCGATACCCCGGCGGTTCACCGCCTGATGGGCGGGGCAGCGGCGGCCGTTCGGACGTACCGGCTGGTCCGGGGTGGGTCAGGCGGCGCGGGCCGGGCGGCGGACGGCGGGCCGGACCGGATTGTCGCGCGGGGTGCCGGACCCGACGACCGCCATCCGGCGGCGGCGGGTCGGGGCGGCCCTGCGCACCGGCACCGCTGCTGCCGCCGGCACCGCTGCTGCCGCCGGCACCGCAACCTGCGGTGCTCCGGTGGCCGGCAGCACCGACACCACCACGGGCGACGCCAGCAGGTCGGCACATCCGGGTGGAAGCCGGTCACTCCACCGGCCGACCTCGACCGCCCAGCGGCCGCCCAGACATCGCGCGACCTCGGCGGGTTCTGCGGGCTCCGCGGCTGGTTCGCGGGTCTCGACCATCGAAATGCCTCCGCTGCGGCGATAGCACGACCCGTTCCGGGTCGCCGTGATGAACACCCTGCGCAACGAGGCTGTCAACCACTTGTCACGGCGCCGTCAGCTTCACGATAGGCGGATACCGCCGCCGGCCGGGCCGTTTCCCGCCGGCCGCCGCCCCGTCCCTTTCGTGGCGGGGCGGTGGGTGGTGATCGTTAGTTGTTCCGCCGTTGCAGGTACGGCGTGTCGAACTGCTGGGCAGCAGATGATCACGGGTGCCCTGGCGGTTTGCCGGGGAAGGACCCCCTAGGTGTTGCGGGCCACAGCGAATTCGCTGTGCGGCGTGGCAGTGGTACCGGGCCTCCGGGTGGGCCGGTGGACCGGGCCGGCGCCGGCGGCAGCGGGCGGACAGGTCGTGTCGAAGGCACGAAGCCGGTCGGACGAAGGGTCACGCCCACTACCACCAGCATCAGCTCACCACTGGTGAACCGACCCCGTCGACGCAGCCCTGGGCCAGGCCGACGCCGATCCCGCCATGCTCACAGTCAGTCGAAGGACGGGTCCTCGTCGCGGGACCGCTTGAGTTCGTAGAAGCCCGGCGTGCCCGCGACCAGCACGACACCGTCCCAGAGCCGGCCGGCGGCCTCGCCCTTCGGCGCGGGGGTGACGACCGGCCCGAAGAACGCGACCGGCTGGCCGGGGACCGGGCCGGGCGCGTGGATGACCGGGGTGCCGACGTCGGTGCCGACCGGCTTCATGCCGGCGTTGTGGCTGGCCACCAGCGCCTCGTCGAACTCGGTGGAGTCGGCGGCGTCGGCCAGCGCCGGATCGAGGCCGACGTCGGTGAGCGCGTCGACGTAGAGCTGCCGGCCCAGTTCCTGCCGGCCCAGGTGGATCCGGGTGCCGAGCGCGGTGTAGAGGTCACGCAGCACGGCGGCGCCGTGCTCGCGCTCGGCGGCGATGCAGACCCGTACCGGCCCCCAGCCGGCCTCCAGCAGCTTGGCGTACTGCTCCGGGACGTCCCGGCCGGAGTTGAGCACCGACAGGCTCATGACGTGGAACCGCATGTCGAGTTCGCGTACCTTCTCGACCTCGAGCAGCCAGCGGGAGGTGACCCAGGCCCAGGGGCAGATGGGGTCGAACCACATGTCCACGGTCTCGCGCTCAGCCACGATGCTGTCCTTTCCCATGGTCGGCGCGGGATGTCGCGCCCCTGCGCCGAATCCTTCCCCCACGAAGGCCGTGACGGCACCATTACCAGAACGTGACCTGGACCACCCCCGCCAGTTGTTTTTCGACATGGAAGACTCGACGCGGGCCATCATCGTCGTGGCCCGTTCCTGTCAACGGGGACAGCGGGTAAGACGCGGATGGAGAACTGATCGTGCCCGGAGTGCGCAATCTGAACCAGGTCGAGGCGACCGAGCGGGCCCGCCTGCTCGACGTGACCGGCTATGACATCAACCTGGACCTCTCCTCGGCCGGGCGGGCCGCGGACAACCGCACCTTCCGGTCGGTGACCGAGGTCCGGTTCACCTGCGCGGAGCCCGGGGCGTCGACGTTCATCGAGGTCGCCGCCGAGACGGTACGGTCCGCGACGCTCAACGGCACGTCGCTGGATCTCTCCGGGTGGTCGGCGGAGAAGGGGCTGACGCTGCCCGGCCTGGCGGCCGACAACGTCCTCGTCGTCGACGCCGATTTCGCGTACTCGGCCAGCGGGCAGGGCCTGCACCGCAGCGTCGACCCGGTCGACGGCGAGACCTATCTCTACAGCCAGTTCGAGACCGCCGACGCGCAGCGGGTCTTCGCCTGCTTCGACCAGCCCGACCTGAAGAGCGTCTACACCTGGCACGCCACCGTGCCGGCACACTGGACGGTCGTCTCGAACTCCACGGTGGACCGTGTCGAGCCGGGCGACGACACCAAGACCGTCCACTTCGCCACGTCGGCGCGGATGAGCTCCTACATCACGGCCCTGTGCGCCGGCCCCTACCACGAGGTACGGCGCACCCACGACGGCATCGACATGGGCTACTTCTGCCGGGCGAGCATGGCCGAGCACCTCGACACCGACAACCTGCACCTGATCACCACGCAGGGCTTCGACTTCTTCCACGAGCAGTTCGGCGTGCGCTACCCACTGCCGAAGTACGACCAACTCTGGGTGCCCGACTTCAACGCCGGCGCGATGGAGAACTTCGCCTGCGTCACCCACTCCGAGGCGCACTACCTCTTCCGCTCCCAGGTCACCGACTTCGAGCACGAGCAGCGGGCCAACACGATCCTGCACGAGCTGGCGCACATGTGGTTCGGCGACCTGGTCACCATGCGCTGGTGGAACGACCTGTGGCTCAACGAGTCCTTCGCGGAGTGGGCCAGCCACTGGGCCAACACCCACGCCACCCGGTTCACCGACGCGTGGACGACGTTCCTGTCGGTCCGCAAGAACTGGGGCTACCGGCAGGACCAGCTCTCCTCCACGCACCCGGTCTACTGCGAGATGCCGGACCTGGAGGCCGTCGAGGTCAACTTCGACGGGATCACCTACGCCAAGGGCGCCAGCGTGATCAAGCAGCTGGTCGCGTACGTCGGGCTGGAGCCGTTCCTGGCCGGGCTGCGGGCGTACTTCGGCAAGCACGCGTGGGGCAACGCCACCTTCGACGACCTGCTGTCGGAGCTGGAGGCCGCCTCCGGCCGCGAGCTGCGCAAGTTCGCCGCCCAGTGGCTGGAGACCGCACAGGTCAACACGCTGCGCCCCGAGGTGTCGATCGGCGCCGACGGCAACTACGAGCGGGTGACCGTGCTGCAGGAGGCGCCCGCCGACTACCCGACGTTGCGCACCCACCGGATCGGGGTCGGCCTCTACGACCTCGACGGCGAGCGTCTGGTCCGGCGCGACCTGATCGAGATCGACGTCACCGGGGAACGCACCGTGGTCGAGCAGCTCGCCGGGGTTCGGGCGGCCGACGTGCTGCTGCTCAACGACGAGGACCTGACGTACGCGAAGCTGCGGCTCGACGAGCGGTCGATGGCCGCCGTCGTGCAGCACATCGGCAGGTTCGAGTCGTCGCTGTCCCGCGCGCTGTGCTGGTCGGCGGCCTGGGACATGGTCCGCGACGCCGAGTTGGCGGCCCGCGACTACGTGGCGCTGGTGCTGGCCGGGCTGCCCAGCGAGGGCGACATCAACCTGGTCACCCAGACGCTGCGGCAGGGCGCCAGCACGCTGGCCAACTACGCCGACCCGGCGTGGGCGCCGCAGGGCTGGGCGGAATACGCCCGGACCGCGCGCGCCGCGCTGGCCGCCGCGCAGGCGGGCAGCGGGCTGCAACTCGCGTGGGCGCGGGCCTTCGCGACCGCCGCCCGGTCGGCGGAGGACCTGGCGGTGCTGCGCGGCTGGCTCGACGGCGCCGACGTCCCGGCGGGTCTGACCATCGACACCGAGCTGCGCTGGGCGCTGTTGCAGGCACTGGTCGCCAACGGTGCGGCCGGCGCCGACGAGATCGACGCCGAACTCGGCCGGGACCGTACGGCCAGCGGTGAGCGGGAGGCGGCGCTGGCCCACGCGCTGGTGCCGACCGTCGCCAACAAGGAAGCGGTGTGGGCCCGGCTCACCGGTGGCGAGGCCCTGCCGAACTGGCAGAACCGGGCGCTGCTGCGCGGCTTCCACCACCCGGCGCAGGTCGAGCTGACCGCCGGCTACACCACCCGCTTCTTCGAGGCGGTCGGCCAGGTGTGGGCCAGCCGGGACAGCGAGCCGGCGCAGGAGTTCGTGCTCCACGCCTACCCGGCCTTCCAGGTCAGCGAGGAGACGGTGGCCGCCACCGACGCGTGGCTGGCGCAGGACGGGCACCCGGCGCCGCTGCGCCGGCTGGTCGGCGAGGGCCGCGACGGGGTCGTACGCGCCCAGCAGGCCCGGGCGAAGGACGCGGCCGCCGGCTGAGCGACCGGACGTGAAGAGGCCCCGGGCTGGTCGAGCCCGGGGCCTTCTTCGTCGTTCGTGGTGGAGCCTTCGCCGTTCGTGGTGGAGCCGGAACACCGGCTCGCGGGGTCACCCCTTGCGGGCCCGGCTGGCGAGCTGGTCGAGCCCGGTGACGAGGCCGCCGGCGAGGTCGCCGCCGCCGAAGGACGCCACCATCGACAGCGCGGCCAGCTTGGCGTCGCGGTCCGGGATGCGCTTGCGCACCTCGGACCCGGTGACCACCTCGAGCCGGCGCTGGTTGGGCGACACCGCGATCAGCACCGCCCGGTCGGGATCGGTGATCTGGCCGTGCAGCCGCTCGGCGTGCTCGCGTACCGGCTCCTCGAGGTCGCCGACGTAGATGCTGAAGATGTAGTCGGTCGACTCGTCGGCCAGCCGCAGCGCCTCGTCGATCCGCAGCAGCTGGCGGGTGGAGAACGGTCCGTCGAGCACCTCGGGCCGCCCGCTCAGGCTGGGGGCCGTCAACTCACCAGCGGTCACTTGCGCCTCCAGTCCCGCGCGCCGCGACCGGCGTGCCCTCGTTCTCGGTGCCACCGGTCAGTTCGCGCCGCTGCCCGCCCGCGGGCAGCGCGGCGGCCTCGGCCCCCGGCGACACCTGCTCGGGCGAGGACAGGAACCACACCGGCGTGAAGTCGAAGGGTCGACCGGGCCGGTAGCGCGGCGTGCCCCGGCCACCGCCACCGACCATGCCGAGGCCGGCGATCACGAGCACGATGAGGACCGGGATGCCGACGTAGATGAGCACCGTGTTGGTAACAGACAACTCAACGCCCCCAGGCGGGAAAGCGGACCAGGGTCACCGGCCGGTCGGCCAGTTGGCCAGCCCCGACTCAGGTGATTCACGGTAGCGGAGGGCATCGTACGGCAGTTTTCCGGGTGCCGGTACGGCGGTTTCGACGGCCGGTGCGGCGGTCCACGGTCGAGGTGGCGGCGATGTTCGCACGGTCGTCCCTGATGCCCGTTTCACCACTATCGCACCCCGGCGGGCTGCCTGATTCGAAGGATTTTGCCCCGTTACCAGTGCGACGATGACGGGGACAGAAGAGCGGTCCAGCCGTGCCAGGAAGGGGCCAGCATGGGGATCCGCAGACTTGTCAGCCGTACCCGTACCGCACTGGCCGTGACGGTCGCCACGGTATGCGCCGTACTACTGCTCGGCGCACCGGCCGCACTCGCCCAGACGGTCCGGATCGACCTCAATCCGCCCACCGTCCAGGCCGGCAACCGGGTCGGGATCACCGCCAGCTGCGGGGACAACCTCAACCAGGCGCGGGTCGAGTCGGACGCCTTCGGCCAGGTCATACTCCAGCCCGAGAACGGTGTGCTGACCGGCGCGGTCACGGTGCCCGGCAGCAAGGCACCGGGCAACTACAACGTGCATCTCACCTGTGCCAACGGGAGCACGGCCGACACCAACCTCAACGTCATCAACCAGACCCGGCCGACCCAGGGCCCGGCCGCCGGAGGCGGCGGCATGGCGGGCGGCCTGGACGGCCGTACGGTGCTGATCGGCGGGCTCGCCACGCTCGCCCTGGGCGCCGGGCTGGCGCTGGCGACGGCGCGACGGCGCCGCGGCGGCGCCCGTGCCTGAGCCGGGCACCGGCACCACCGGGCCGCGCCGGGCCACCGGCACCGCCCGGGTCACCGGGCCGAGGCCGACCAACGGATCGGGCGGCGGGTGGGTCACCGGCCCCTGGTCGGGTCAGGCCGGGCCGGACCGGGCGGTCGGGCGCGCCACCGTACGCGGGGTCAGCCCGGCACCGGAGGGGTCGCTGATCGCCGCGCCGCCGCGCAACCGGCGCGGCACCGGCTCGATGTCGGTGGTCATGCTGCTCGTCGGCATCTTCGTCACCGGTCTCGGGCTGGGCCAGCTCGGCGGTCTCGACCTGGTGACCTTCCGGCCGGGCAGCAAGCCGCCGCCGCGGGAGTTCCCGGTCATGGAAGCGAGCCGGCCGGTCCAGGTCACGATCAAGGACATCGGGGTCAGGACGTCGGTGCACGACGTGGGGATCGGCGCCGACGGCACCATCGAGGTGCCGGGGCTCGAACGCCGCAACGAGGCCGGCTGGTATGAGCAGGGGCCGACGCCGGGCGAGTTCGGCCCCGCCGTGATCGTCGGGCACGTCGACGGACCCACCGGCCCGTCGGTGTTCCACCGGTTGACCAACCTGCACGCGGGTACGCGGATCGAGATCGCCCGCAAGGACAAGTCGGTGGCCGTCTTCGAGGTCAACTCCGTCGAGCGCTTCGACAAGGGCAACTTTCCGGTCGACCGGGTCTTCGACGACTTCAGCCGTCCCGGCCTGCGGCTGATCACCTGCGGCGGCCAGTGGGTCGGCGGCACCACCGGATACGCCGACAACGTGATCGTCTTCGCCTCGCTGGTCAAGGCCCGCACGCGCTGAGGCCGCCGCCGCCCGGGCGGTGCCGGCGGCGCTGACCGTGGTCGGTCAGGCGGCCTCGGTCTCCGGCAGGTCGAGCCAGTCGGCCCAGCGCGGATCCGGGGCCCGGTGGCCCAGCACCCGCCACGCCGTGCCCTTCGGGGCGGCCGGGGCGCTGTGCAGCCGCCAGCCCAGCTCGGCCGGGGTCTTGTCGCCCTTGGTGTGGTTGCACTTCGCGCAGGCGGCGACGACGTTCTCCCAGGCGTGCCCGCCGCCGCGGCTGCGCGGGAAGACGTGGTCGATGGTCTCGGCCGGGCCACGGCAGTAGGCGCAGCGCCAGCCGTCGCGGGCGAAGATGGCCCGGCGGGACAGGCCGACGTGCGAGCGGTAGGGCACCCGGACGAAGCGGGTCAGCCGGACGACCGACGGCACCGGCAGCGCGTGCCGGGCACTGTGCAGGACGCCCTCGCCGTCGGCGACACAGACGGCTTTGGCCGACAGGACGAGGATCGCGGCCCGACGTACCGATACGACACACAGCGGCTCGTAGCTTGCGTTGAGCACCAACGCTCCGGAGCCCACCGTGGGTCGTATGTCAGGCATCGCGCTCACCTCTCGGTTTTCGGTCTCACCCGTTCCGTAGTCACCCGCGTGCACAGCGCAGTCCGGCCAGCCCGGACCGCGACCGACGCCGGTTGGTCACCGGCGTCCGTGCGCCAATAGTCCCCGATGACCCGACCAATTGCACGTACTAATCGGGGGGTCCCGCATGAAGCTTTCGTGTCCCGTGGCAAGATGACCGGTTCCGTAGCGTTTGGTTGGGCCGAACGGCGGTGTCCCTCACGGCCGTACGGGGGCGGCGTGGAGCCCGACCGGCGGGTGCGGTACGAAGACAGTCGTGACGACCGGCATCTCAAAATCCGACATTTCTTCGATCGTGCTGGCCCAGCCGACCCCGCCGGGTCCGGTCTCGCCGGCACCCGAGGAGACCCCGGAGCCGAGTGCGACCTGCGCGGGCGACCTGCTGTGCAACCAGCTCTTCGAGTGGACCGGGCTGCCGTGGTTCGCCGAGGGCAGCTACTACATCCTGGTCAAGCCGCTGCGCATCGTGCTCATCGTGGTGGTCGCGGTCATCATCCGCTACCTGCTGCACCGCGGGATCAACCAGTTGGTCCGCCGTACGTCGACCACGGCGGTGCCGACCATCCTGCGGCCCCTGCGGGAACGCATCCCCACCGCGGCCAGCGACCCCACGGCGGTCTTCCCCGAGCGACGACGGCAGCGCGCCGAGGCGATCGGGTCGGTGCTGCGCAGCACGGTCACCGCCGTGGTCTTCTCGATCGCGACCCTGCTGGTGCTCAGCGAGCTGAGCTTCAACCTCGCGCCGTTGCTGGCCAGCGCCGGCATCGTCGGCGTCGCGCTCGGCTTCGGCGCGCAGTCGCTGGTCAAGGATCTGATCGCCGGCCTCTTCATGCTGATCGAGGACCAGTACGGCGTGGGCGACACGGTCGACCTGGGCGACGCCACCGGTGTCGTGGAGGCGGTCGGCCTGCGGATCACCACGATCCGTGACGGCCGCGGGGTCCTCTGGTACATCCGGAACGGCGAGATCATCCGGGTCGGCAACAAGAGCCAGGGCTGGGCGATGGTCATCGTCGACATGCCGATCGGGTTCGGCGGCACCGAGAAGGCGACCGAGATCATGCGGGCCGCCGCCGCCGCGGTCGCCGCCGATCCGGACCTGGTCGACCACATCGTCGAGCCGCCGGAAGTGCTGGGGGTCGAGACGGTGACGGTCGATGGCACGGTAATCCGGACAATTGCCAAGACGACCGCGGAAGGACAGTTCGCGGTCGGCCGGGAATTGCGCCGTCGACTGGCGGAGGCACTGGAGAATTCCGGCATCACGGCACGGCTGGCGGCCGCCAGGATGTACGCCCAACCGGCCGCGACGGCCGACGAGGGCGGAACCGGACAGGGTGGCGCCACCTGATCGGATAACCAGGACAACCCGGGTCGCGCGGCCACCGGGCGGGGTCGCGCGCCGGGTGGGTGGTCCGATATCGTCCGTTCGTTCAGTCGCACTACCGACGCATTGACCATTCGCACTAGCCAGGCGTCGGACGATCGGGCAGAATCCGTGACAAGCTCGCTTTCAGAGCGTCACGAAGATGTCACCCACCCCTACGTCTGGCAGGCGTTCCCGACTTCCATCACAAATGGTCACGGTCACGGAACGTATGGAGGCCCCCGGTGTCCGAGGAGACCCAAGCCCCCCTGAGACCCGCCACCTTCCGTGAGGTCTTCGCCCAGGCCGAGTTCCGGGCGCTCTACTCGGCCACCACGCTCACGTGGATCGGTGACTACCTGGCCAAGGCCGCGATCACGGTGATGGTCTACAACGAGACCCGCTCGGTCGCGATGTCGGCCGCCGCGTTCGCGGTGAGTTTCCTGCCCTGGATCATCGGCGGACCCCTGCTGGCCACCGTCGCCGAGCGGCACCCCTACCGGACGGTCATGGTCACCGCCGACCTGATCCGGATGGTGCTGATCGCTCTGGTCGCACTGCCGTTCCTGCCGGTCTGGGCGACGATCGGGCTGCTGTTCCTGATGACACTGGCCAACCCGCCGAGCCAGGCCGCCCGGTCCGCGCTGATGCCGGTCCTGCTCAAGGGCGACCGGCTCGTGGTGGGCCTGTCGGTCACCACCAGCACCAGCCAGGCCGCCCAGGTGGGCGGCTACGTCGCCGGTGCCGCGATCGCCGCCGTCAACCCGCGCATCGCCCTGGTGATCAACGCCGCCGCGTTCGCCGCCTCGGCGCTGATCCTGCGGCTCGGCGTACGCAAGCGGCCGCCGGCGATGACCTCGGCGCACCGCAGCAACCTGTTCCGGGAGACGGGTGAGGGCTTCCAGATCGTCTTCGGCACCCCGGTCCTACGGGCCACCGCCGTGATGGTCTTCGCCGCGATGCTGTTCGCGATCGTGCCGGAAGGGCTGGCCGCGGCCTGGGCCGCCGAGCGCCCGCTCGGCGACGACGAGAGCCGCCGGGGCCTGTCCCAGGCACTGATCATGGCGGCCGGACCGGTCGGCTTCATCCTGGGCAGCCTGGTCGTCGGCCGCGCCATCCGGCCCGACATCCGCCGCGCGCTGATCCGGCCGTTCGCCGTACTGGCCCCGCTGGCGCTGGTGCCGGCCCTGCTCAATCCCTCGCCGACGGTGGTCGCACTGCTGGCGGCGGTCTCCGGGGTGGCCATCGCCGGCCTGCTCCCGGTCGCCAACGGCCTCTTCGTGCAGGCGCTGCCGCACGGCTACCGGGCCCGGGCGTTCGGTGTGATGCAGACCGGCATGCAGGTCACCCAGGGCGGCGCGGTGCTGCTGACCGGCCTGCTCGCCTCCCGCTTCTCGATCCCGACCGTGGTGGGGGTGTGGAGCGCGGCCGGCGTGCTGCTCATGCTCCTGACCGCGGCGCACTGGCCCAGCGCCGAGCGCTTCAACGAGGCGATCGCGAAGGCCAGCCGCCAGGGCCGCGAGCAGGCCGACCCCGACCCCGCCGGACCGGTGCAACCCGACGGCCCGGACCGCACCGCCGTACCGTCCCAGCCCCGCCCGGCCGCCTCCAAGCCGGGCGTCGGCGCACTGTGACCCCGGGTCGGGCCACCGATCCGTCCCCCGGAACGCCTGGCAGGATGGAATGGTGAATCCAGCAGCGGAGCCAGCACAGGGCCAGCCGTCGGCTGACCAGACCTCGCCCGAGACCTTCTTCGCGCTGATCGGCGGCGAGCCGACCTTCCGCAAGCTGGTCGCCGAGTTCTACCGGGGCATCGCCGCCGATCCCGTGCTGCGCCCGATGTACCCGGAGGCCGATCTCGGACCGGCCACCGAGCGCATGACGCTGTTCCTGATGCAGTACTGGGGCGGCCCCAACACCTATTCGCAGCAGCGCGGCCATCCCCGGCTGCGGATGCGGCACGCCCCGTTCCGGATCGGCCCGGCCGAACGCGACGCCTGGCTGGGCCACATGCGGCAGGCCGTCGACAGCATCGACCTGCCGCCCGACCAGGCCGCGACCCTGTGGGACTACCTGGAACGGGCCGCGTACTTCATGGTGAACACGATGGACGACATTCCATCGGGAAACGGCTAGAACCCCCCATAACGCGTCGCCCGCCGTCCTCGGTCGTTGATCCGCACGTAGTCAACGACCGGGGGCACCGACTCCCGGCCACTCTGCCGCCGAGGAGTCCCCCACCCCATGCGCCGCCGCCTCATCGCAGCCGCCACCGTGCTGGCCGTCTCCGGCCTCGCCGGCGTACTGCCCGCCGTCGCCGACATGGCACACCCCACCGTCGTGTCCGACGACCCGGTCGACTGGACGCCGCACATCCTCGACGGAACCGTCCGGGCCATCACGGTGGTCGGTGACACCGTCGTCGTCGGCGGCGACTTCACCGCCGTGACCGACAGCGACCGCCGCAATCCCCAGCGCCGCCAGTACCTCCTCGCCTTCGACGCCGGCGACGGCACCGTGCGGTCCTTCGCGCCCCGCCTCGACGGCCCGGTGTACGCCCTCGCCCCCGGCGCCGACGGAACCATCTACGCCGGCGGCGCCTTCCGTACGGTCAACGGGGTCCACCAGCGCGGGCTGGCCCGGCTGTCGCTGGCCGACGGCGCCCGCGTCCCGGGGTTCGCCGCGAGCATCAACTGGGGTGACGTACGCGCCCTGGCCGTCTCCGGTGCCCGGCTCTACGCCGGCGGCACCTTCAGCCAGGTCAGCGGGGTGAACCGGACCGCGCTGGCCCGCCTCGACGCGACCACCGGCGCCGTCGACGCCGGCTTCGACGCCGCGCTCACCGGGCAGGGCCTGCCCCGGATACGGGTCGAGGACCTCGCCCTCTCCCCCGACGGGAACCGGCTCGTCCTGGCCGGTGCGATCACCCACGTACGCGGGGTGGCCCGCCCGCAACTGGTCATGCTGGAGACCGGCGGCCCGAACGCGGTGCTCGCCAACTGGTACACCGACGCCTACCGGCAGACCTGCGACGGCGACTACGCCACCTACCTGCGCGGCGTCGACTTCGCGCCGGACGGCTCCTACCTGGTGGTGGTGACCACCGGCCACGACTCCGGTCCGGGCCGGCTGTGCAACACCGCCGCCCGCTTCGAGACCACCGGCACCGGCCGGCACAACCCGACGTGGATCAACCACACCGGCGGCAACACGCTCTACTCGGTCGCCGTCACCGGCAGTGCCGTGTACGTGGGCGGTCACCAGCGCTGGCTGGACAACCCGTACGGCGACAAGTCGGCCGGTCCGGGTGCGGTGTCCCGGCCGGGTATCGGCGCGATCGACCCGCGTTCGGGCAAGGCACTGCCGTGGAACCCGACCCGTAGCCGTGGGGTCGGGGTGCGCGCGTTCCTCGCCACGCCGAAGGGGCTCTGGGTCGGCTCGGACACCGACCAGCTGGGTCGGGAGTACCACGGCCGGATCGGCATGTTCCCCATGCCGTGAGCGAGCGGCCGAGGCCGGCACCCCCGCCCTCGTGGCCGGTCGGTCGCCTGGCGGGGGTGGGCGGCCGGCCGGTGCCACGAGGGGGTCGAGGGTCAGATCAGAGCAGGGCACCCTCGTCGTGCAGCCAGTCGACGAACGCGGCCGACATGGTCTGCCCGGAGTCGACCATCTCGACGAGCAGCGCGTCGTGGGCGCCGGCGCGCAGCGGTACCTGGATCTCCGCGTAGACCGGCAGTTGGCCGCGTTCGGTGGGGTCACCGACGTAGGCCTTGCCGAACCGGCCGGCGAGGTTCCATTCGTTGACCACGCGGTAGGCGCGGTCGGCCCAGTCGGGCGGGACGGTCGAGTGCGGGCGGGCCCGCATGACCAGGATCTCGTCCTCCGGCCCTTCGAGGGCGAAGAGCACGGCGTGCCGCTCCCACATGGCCAGCAGGCTGCCGTAGCCGTCGGCCAGGTAGCGGATGTCGAGCAGATCCAGCGCCTCACCGATTCGGCAGAGGGTCACCGGCGCGACGGTCGTGGGCATGTCCTTCGTGAGCGTCCGTTCGGTGGACGCGCGGTCGTGGGCGGGTTCCCGTTGTGCCGGTGGCCCTACCCTGATGTTGCCGTCCTCTGCGATCCTGCTCCGGGTCTCCGGCTCTACGCCACCGGCGTGGCCGGGGCGCCATGACCACCACGGCATAGCTTGTGCACCTCGCTCCCCAGCGGATCCAATCGCCTACTTTGCGTTCGGCCCGAGGCAAGACGGTACCCGGATAGCCGACAGAGGGCATCCCCCCAACGACACCAGAAACCCAAACGGCCCACGCCGTCTCATACTTTCGGACGATGTCTGGTCGGACTTATCGCAAATTGCTGCACCGGGGGCAACCAGGCGGTCCCAAAAGGTGCCGCGAGGCCGATCCATCGACCGGCGAGACGTACCCGGACGGGGCTTTCGACGGTGGTGTCGACGGTGCCGAGGAAGCCCATCCGGACCACCGCCTGGACGAGTCGCTGCGGCACCTCCACCCGGCCCGGCCCGGTGCCGTCGACCGGCCCGTGCTCCACCACGACCGCGACGTGGTCGAGCAGGGCGTCGCGCAGCGCCCGCTGCCCCACCGCCCGGCCGCCCACCCCGGCGGTCGACGCGGCACGCAGCGTGCCGGCGGCGGCATCGGCCACCCGCCGTACGTCGGCACCGGCCATCGTCTCCACCACCCGGCTCGCCGGCGGCGGCAGCGGCCACCGCCAGCGGGCGTCGCACCGGGCCGGCAGGTCGCCGCCGCCGCGGCCCAGCTCGGCCAGCAGGTCGGCGGCGACAACCGTCGCGTCGCCGGGGACGGCGCCGGCAACCACCCGGGTCACCAGCACCGACCAGGGCAGCCACCCCCACAGCGCGGTCACCGCCGGGCCGTCGCCGGCCGGGACCGGCCGCAGCCGTACGACGGCGGCCCGGTCGAGCCGGGTCAGCCGGGCCAGGAAGGCCGCCGCGTCACCGCCGGCGGCCAACCCGTGACCCGTCCCCGCCACTACGACCGACCGGACGTGGTGGGCACCGGCGGCTCGAGGACGTACGGCCGCAGGAACTCCCGCTCGTCGTCGGACAGCCGCCGGGACCGCTTGGCGGCAAGGTCGAACGGCACCAGCACGGAGCGGGCCCGGCTGGCCAGCACCTCGCCGTCGAACAGCTCGTAGGCGATGGTGAACCGGGATGCCCGGACGTCCTCCACCCACAGCTCGATGCGGACCGTCGGCGGCTGGTCGGCGGTCGTCCGGGCGGTGCTGTAGTCGACCGGCCGCAGGTAGTCGACCTCGTGCCGGGCGATCACCACGCCGTCGGCAAACGAGCCGACCCCCCAGGCCCGCCCGCCGATGAACATCAGCGCGACCCGGGCCTCCTCATAGAGGGTGAGGAACCGGGCGTTGTTGATGTGGCCGTACGCGTCGAGGTCGGACCAGCGCAGGGCGCAGTGGTAGACGAACCGGTCAGTCACGCGTCAACTTCCGGTACGTCACCCGGTGCGGCCGGGCGGCGTCGGCGCCGAGCCGGTCGACCTTGTTCTTCTCGTACGCCTCGAAGTTGCCCTCGAACCAGAACCAGTTCGACGGGTTCTCCTCGGTGCCCTCCCAGGCCAGGATGTGCGTCGCGACCCGGTCGAGGAACATCCGGTCGTGGGAGATGACCACAGCGCAGCCGGGGAACTCCAGCAGCGCGTTCTCCAGCGACGACAGCGTCTCGACGTCGAGGTCGTTGGTCGGCTCGTCGAGCAGGATCACGTTGCCGCCGATCTTCAGCGTCAGCGCGAGGTTGAGCCGGTTGCGCTCGCCGCCGGAGAGCACCTTGGTCGGCTTCTGCTGGTCGGGGCCCTTGAAGCCGAAGGCGGCCACGTAGGCCCGGGACGGCATCTCGACCTTGCCGACCATCAGGTGGTCGAGCCCGTCGGAGACGACCTCCCACACCGTCTTGTCGCCGTCGAGGCCGGACCGGTTCTGGTCGACGTACGACAGCTTGACGGTCTCGCCGACCTTGACCGAGCCGTCGTTCGGCTGCTCCAGCCCGACGATGGTCTTGAACAGGGTGGTCTTGCCGACGCCGTTGGGGCCGATGATGCCAACAATGCCGTTACGCGGCAGCGAGAAGCTGAGGTCGTTGATCAGCACCCGCCCGTCGAAGCCCTTGGTCAGGTCGTCGACCTCGATGACCGTGTTGCCCAGCCGCGGGCCCGGCGGGATCTGGATCTCCTCGAAGTCCAGCTTGCGGGTCTTCTCGGCCTCGTTGGCCATCTCCTCGTAGCGGTCGAGGCGGGCCTTGGACTTGGTCTGCCGCGCCTTGGCGTTGGAGCGGACCCACTCCAGCTCGTCGGCGAGCCGCTTCTGCATCTTGGCGTCCTTGCGCCCCTGCACCGCCAGCCGCTGGGCCTTCTTGTCCAGGTAGGTGCTGTAGTTGCCCTCGTAGCCGATGGCCCGGCCGCGGTCGAGTTCGAGGATCCAGCCGGCGACGTTGTCGAGGAAGTAGCGGTCGTGGGTGATCGCCATGACGGTGCCGGCGTACTTGGCCAGGTGCTGCTCCAGCCACTGCACGCTCTCGGCGTCGAGGTGGTTGGTCGGCTCGTCGAGCAGCAGCAGGTCGGGCGCCTCCAGCAAGAGCTTGCACAGCGCGACCCGGCGGCGCTCACCGCCGGAGAGCTGGGTGACGTCGGCGTCCGGCGGCGGGCACCGCAGCGCGTCCATGGCGAGTTCGAGCTTGGAGTCGATGTCCCACGCGTCGGCGTGGTCGAGCTCCTCCTGGAGCTTGCCCATCTCCTCCATCAGCTCGTCGGAGTAGTCGGTCGCCATCTGCTCGGCGATCTTGTTGAACCGCTCCAGCTTGGCCTTGGTCTCCGCGACCGCCTCCTCGATGTTGCCGAGGACGGTCTTGGCGTCGTTGAGCGGCGGCTCCTGGGCCAGCATGCCGACGGTGTAGCCGGGCATGAGGCGGGCCTCGCCGTTGCTCGGTCGGTCCAGACCAGCCATGATCTTGAGCAGGCTGGACTTACCCGCGCCGTTCGGGCCGACCACGCCGATCTTGGCGCCCGGCAGGAAGCTGAGCGTCACGTTGTCGAGCACGACCTTGTCGCCGTGCGCCTTGCGGGCCTTCTCCAGGACGTAGATGTACTGGGCCACGGTGCGGCCTACCTCCAGAATCGCTGCGAAAGTCGGCGAACGCCGTCGTCAATCCTGACAGGTCGGGGCCGGTGGACGCACATCACCCCGACAGCCAGGTCAGATCGCGGCCTGGGTCTCCGTCCCGCCACCCTCGTGCTCGATCACCAGCTTGTCGGCGGTCACCAGGTAGCGGGTGGTCCCCCGGCCGGTGTGGTTGGTCGCCAGGTAGCCGCCGCCGGCCGCCGAGACGTCGGTGAGGAACAGCGCGTTGCGGCCCTCGACCAGCTTCTCCCCCGGCTGCCCGGAGTGGCCCTGGTAGAACAGCGTGCCGTGCCGGTCGGTGCAGATCCACACCTCGGAGTGCCGGGTGCGCAGGTAGAGGGTGAGCGACAGGTCGCCGGCCGAGCCCGCCTCCCTGGCCAGGGTCCCGGTGTGCGCCGGACAGGTCGTCGGGCGGCCGTGCCCGGCCGCCGTCGTGCGGACCGGCTGCCCGGCCGGGGTCGTGGCGTACGTCGGGTCCGGGGCGTCTGTCGGGGTGTCGGGCGCCTCGGCGACCAGGGTCGGGCTCACCGTCGGCCCCGGGCCGGCGCCCGTCCCGCGCCCCTCGTCGCCACCGGTGTTGGCCAACAGGAAACCCACGGCGCCGCCGATCACGGCGAGCAGGACGACCGCGATGGCGAGCGGGCCGAGCCACGCTCCGCGCGGCCGGTCGGTATCGAAGACTGACACGGTCTCAGCGTGCCATCCGCCGGCAATCCACCCCGCGGGTGCCGAATGCCGGCCCCGGAGCGTGGCGCAGACCGCAGACGCCGGGTGACGCAGGCCCCACAATCAGGGGTACGGCCTGCGGGTTTGACGGTCGCGGCGGGCTGGGCACCAAAGACAACCGGGGACGCCGGCGGACCAACCGCGCGAAGTAGGCTCTCCGCGAGACCCGTAATCACCGGAGGTGTACGGAGCGTGACGGTTCGCAGCTCATTCGTGGTCGTAGCCAACCGCCTGCCCGTCGACGAGGTCAACACACCCGAGGGCCGGCAATGGCGGCGGAGTCCGGGTGGTCTGGTAACCGCCCTGCACCCGGTGCTGGCCCAGCACAAGGGGACCTGGGTCGGCTGGGCCGGTGGGGTGGGCGCCGCACCGGAACCCTTCGAGGTGGAGGGCATCCACCTGCATCCGGTGCCGTTGAGCGCCGACGAACTCGAACGCTACTACGAGGGCCAGTCCAACGCCACGATCTGGCCGCTCTACCACGACGCGGTGGAGACGCCGGCCTACAAGCGCCGCTGGCGGGAGGCGTACCGGCTGGTCAACGCGCGGTTCGCGGAGGCCGCGGCCGACGCGGCGGCCGAGGGTGCCACGGTCTGGGTGCAGGACTACCAACTCCAACTGGTGCCGGCGATGCTCCGCGAGTTGCGGCCCGACCTGCGGATCGGTTTCTTCCTGCACATCCCGTTCCCGCCGATCGAGCTGTTCATGCAGATGCCGCTGCGGGCCGAGGTGCTGCGCGGTCTGCTCGGCGCCGATCTGGTCGGATTCCAGCAGCGGCTGGCGGCGCAGAACTTCGTGCGGCTGGCCCGCCACCTGCTCGGCCTGCGCTACTCGGGGCAGACGATCGAGGTCGACGGCCGGACGGTCAAGGCGGGCGCGTTCCCGATCTCGATCGACGTCGCCGAGATGGAGCGGATGGCGTCCGACCCGGCTGTCCAGGCCCGGGCCAAGCAGATCCGGGCCGAGCTGGGCGATCCGAAGACGGTGATCCTGGGCGTCGACCGGCTGGACTACACCAAGGGGATCGAGCTTCGACTGAAGGCGTTCCGGGAGCTGCTCTCTGACGGAAAGCTGACAGTTCCCGACGCGGTTATGGTGCAGGTCGCCACACCGAGCCGCGAGCGGGTCGAGCACTACCAGGCCCTACGGGTAAAGGTAGAGCGCGAAGTTGGTCGGATTAATGGCGAATTCGGCCGTGTCGGCGTGCCTGCTGTGCATTACCTCCACCAGTCGTACTCTCGCAGTGAACTGGCGGCGCTCTACTGCGCCGCCGACGTCATGATGGTGACCCCGCTTCGAGACGGAATGAATCTGGTGGCCAAGGAGTACGTCGCATCGCGCGCCGACAGTGGCGGCGCGCTCGTGCTCAGCGAGTTCGCCGGCGCGGCAACGGAGCTGCGCCAGGCTTTTCTTTGTAATCCGCACGACCCCGAAGGCGTCAAGGACGCGCTGCTGCGGGCCGTGCACGTCGACAACGTGGAGGCCCGCCGCCGGATGCGGATCATGCAGCGGCACCTGCGGACCCACGACGTGGGCCAGTGGGCCCGGTCCTTCCTCAACGAGCTCGGGGTGCCCGAGACGGAGGCGGCGTGAACACTTCTGTCCTGGAGGCGGGTCCGCGCCAGGCCGACCTGATGGACCCGGCGCTACGCGCCGCCATCGGCCGCATCGCCCGCCTGCCCATCCTGCTGGTCGCCTGCGACTACGACGGCACCCTGGCGCCGATCGTGACCGACCCGAGCAAGGCCGTCCCGCTGCCCGAGTCGGTCGCCGCGATCCGGGCGCTGGCCGCCCTGCCGCAGACCACCGTCGCCGTGGTCTCCGGTCGGGCGCTGCGTGACCTGGCCACGCTCTCCCGGCTGCCCAGCGAGGTGCACCTGGTGGGCAGCCACGGCTCCGAGTTCGACATCGGTTTCGTCGAGCGGCTGTCCCCCGAACTGGTCGAGGTCCGCACCCGCCTGCGGGCCGAACTGCGCCGGATCGTCGCCGACAGACCCGGCGTACGGCTGGAGAGCAAGCCGGCGAGCATCGCCGTACACACCCGGGGCGCCGACCCGCAGGTCCGCCAAGAGGTGGTCGCCGCGGTCGAGGCCGGCCCGGTGAACTGGCCGGACGTCACGGTCACCCGGGGCAAGGAGGTCATCGAGCTGTCGGTGATCGCCACCCACAAGGGTCTGGCCATCGACCAGCTCCGCACCCAGCTCTCGGCCAGCGGCGTGCTCTACCTCGGTGACGACGTCACCGACGAGAACGCGTTCGGCAACCTGCACGGGCCCGACGTCGGTATCAAGATCGGCGACGGGGAGACCCGGGCCGACTTCCACGTCGACAGCCCGGTCGAGGCGGCCCGGCTGCTCGGCCTGCTGCTGGAGACCCGGCGCAACTGGCTCTTCGGCGAGCGGGCGGTGCCGATCGAGCGGCACTCGATGCTGGCCAACGGGCGTACCGTCGCCCTGCTCACCCCGGAGGCCCGGGTCACCTGGCTGTGCCACCCCAAGCCGGACTCGTCGGCGATCTTCGCCGACCTGCTCGGCGGCGCCCCGGCCGGCCACTTCAGCGTGGCTCCCGACCGGGGCGGCCTGCCGCTCGGCCAGCGCTACCGGCCCGGCACGATGACGGTGGAGACCCGCTGGTCGGGGCTGACCGTCACCGACTGGCTCGACTGCCCGGCCGCCGACGGCGCCGCCGGCGAGACCGTCATCCCCGGCGGCGACTCGACCCTGATCCGGGTGCTCACCGGCTCCGGCCGGGCCCGCGTCGAGTTCGCCCCGCGACCGGAGTTCGGCCAGGTCGCCGTACGCCTCCAGCCGGTCGGCGACGGCCTGCTGGTGCTCGGCTCCAACGAGCCGGTGGCGCTCTACTCCCCCGGCGTCGAGTGGGAGGTCACCGAGGACGGCGGATACGACACGGCCCGCGCCGTCGTCGACCTGTCGTCGGCCGGCGGCTCGGTCACCCTGGAGCTGCGGTTCGGCTCGCACAGCCTCGACCACCACGCCATCGCCCTGCACGACCGGCAGCACGCGGCCGAGCAGCCGTGGCGGGACTGGGTGGCCAGCCTGAAGCTGCCGGCCCAGGCCCGCGACCTGGTGACGCGCAGCGCGCTCACCCTGCGCGGGCTGTGCCACGAGGCGACCGGTTCGATCCTCGCCGCCGCCACCACCTCGCTGCCCGAGGAGGTGGGCGGGGTCCGCAACTGGGACTACCGCTACTGCTGGCTGCGTGACGCGGCGATGACCGCCCGTGCGCTGGTCGACCTCGGCTCGCTGGAGGAGGCCGAGGGGCTGCTGCGCTGGGTCGACGGCTGCATCGAGCGCACCGGCGGCCACCCCGAACGGCTGCACCCGCTCTACACCGTCGAGGGCTACGAACTCGGCGCCGAGGCGGTCATCGACACCCTGCCCGGCTACGCCGGCTCCCGGCCGGTCCGGGTCGGCAACCTCGCCAACCACCAGCTCCAGCTCGACGTGTTCGGGCCGGTCGCCGACCTGCTGGCGGCCGTCGCCGACGCGCGCGGCTCGGTACGCGAGGACGAGTGGCGGGTCATCGAGGCGATGGTGCAGGCGGTCGAACGCCGCTGGCACGAGCCCGACCACGGCCTGTGGGAGGCCCGCCTCCCTCCGCGGCACCACGTCTTCTCCAAGGTCATGTGCTGGATGACCGTCGACCGGGCGCTGCACGTCGTACGGCGGCACGGCGACGGCGACCGGCCGGAGTGGGTCGAGCTGCGGGACCGGATCGGGCAGAACGTGCTGGAGCACGGCTGGCACGAGGGTGCCGGCGCCTACACGGTCGCGTACGGCGACGAGGAGATGGACGCGTCCTCACTGTGGATCGGCCTGTCCGGGCTGCTCCCCGACGACGACCCCCGGTTCCTCGCGACCGTGCTCAAGGTCGAGTCCGACCTGCGCAGCGGTCCGGTCGTCTACCGCTACCGCTGGGACGACGGCCTGCCGGGCCGGGAGGGCGGCTTCCACATCTGCACGGCGTGGCTGATCGAGGCCTACCTGCGCACCGGTCGGCGCGGTGACGCCGAGGAGCTGTTCACCCAGATGATCGACACGGCGGGCCCGACCGGGCTGCTGCCGGAGCAGTACGACCCGATGGTCGAGCGCGGGCTGGGCAACCACCCGCAGGCATACAGCCACCTCGGCCTGATCCGGTGCGCGCTGCTGCTGGACGACGAAGTCAAGGTCTGAGAAGACACCCACGCGAAGGCGTGGGCGGCGCGGGTCACCCCGCGTCGCCCACGCCTTCGTCGTCCGGGGCACCGAACATGCCGCTGCCGGCGGCGGCACCGGCCCGGGCCGGGCCGGCGGTGTCGCCCGCGTCGAGGGCGTGCACCACGTCGCCGACGACGACGACCGACGGCGGCCGGAAGCCCTCGGCGACCGCCGCCCGCGCCACCTCGCCGAGCGTCGAGCGCAGCACCCGCTGGGCGCCGGTCGTACCCTCCTGCACCACGGCCGCCGGGGTCTTCGGCGACCGGCCGTGTGCCTGGAGCGTCGCGGTGATCG
Source organism: Polymorphospora sp. NPDC050346 (assembly GCF_040655695.1). Lineage (NCBI taxonomy): Bacteria > Bacillati > Actinomycetota > Actinomycetes > Micromonosporales > Micromonosporaceae > Polymorphospora > Polymorphospora sp. NPDC050346. Next base: position 30,675 of record NZ_JBFAKM010000039.1, read on the forward strand.
TCGGCAGGTTCTTCAGCCCCATCAGCACGACCAGGGTGCCCCGCATCCGGGCCAGTGCCGGCCAGTCGACCAGCGACGCCGGATCGTCCGGGCCGACGTGGCCGGAGACGACGGTGAACTCGTGCGCGACGCCGCGGTGGGTCACCGGGATGCCGGCGCCGGCCGGCGCCGCGATGGAGCTGGTGACCCCGGGTACGACGACGACCGGCACCCCGGCCCGGGCACAGGCCACCACCTCCTCGCCGCCGCGGCCGAAGACGTACGGGTCGCCGCCCTTGAGCCGGACGACGAAACGGCCGGCCAGGGCCCGGTCGACGATGATCCGGTTGATCTCCTCCTGGGCGCGGGACGGCCCGTACGGGATCTTGGACGCGTCGACCAGCTCGACGTCGGGGCCGAGCTCGTCGAGCAGCAGCCCCGGCACCAGCCGGTCGGCCACCACGACGTCGGCGCGGGCCAGCAGCCGCCGGCCCTTCACGGTGATCAGTTCCGGGTCGCCCGGCCCGGAGCCGACCAGCGCCACCTGTCCGGCGACCGGCAGGTGGCTGCTCGGCAGCGTGCCGTCGGCGAGCCGGTCGCGGATCGCGTCACGGATCGCCACCGCCCGCCGCGGGTCACCGCCGGCCGTCACCGCCACCGTCACGCTGCCGTGCCGGGCGGTCGCCGGCGTCCAGGCGGTCGCGGCGAAGCGGTCGTCGGCGCGTACGCAGAAGGTGCGGCGGGCGTCGGCGGCGGCGCTCACCTCGGCCGCCGCCACCGGGTCGTCGACCGCCACCTGCACCAGCCACACGTCGTCCACATCGGACGGCTCGAACCGCCGGTCGGCCCAGCCCACCCGGCCGGCGTCGACGTACGCCCGCAGGGCCGGGGTCAGCCGGGGCGCCACCACCAGCACCTCCGCGCCGGCGTCGAGCAGTGCCGGCACCCGGCGGGTGGCCACCGCGCCGCCACCGACGACCAGTACGCGACGGCCGGCGAGGCGCAACGCCAGCGGGTAGAGGCCAGGATCGGTCACTTGCTCGACACCCCCGCCGAGTCGAAGGTGGCCACCTCGTGCAGCACCCGTACGGCGGCGGCGACGACGGGCACCGCGAGCATGGCGCCGGAGCCCTCGCCGAGCCGCATCCCGAGGTCGAGCAGCGGGGTGAGGCCCAGGTGGCGCAGGGCGACCGTGGCGCCCGGCTCCGCCGAACGGTGCCCGGCGACCATCGCCCCGCGCGCGTCGGGGGCCAGGGCCGCCGCGGTGAGCGCCCCAGCCGCCGCGATCACCCCGTCGACCAGCACCGGTATCCGGCGGGCGGCGCCGGCCAGCACGAAGCCGGCCAGGGCGGCGTGCTCCAGCCCGCCGACCGCCGCGAGGACACCGACCGGGTCGGCGGGGTCCGGGTCGTGGCGGGCGAGCGCGGACCGCACCACCGCCACCTTGCGCTCGTACGTGCCGTCGTCGATCCCGGTCCCCCGGCCGGTCACGTCGAGCGGGTCGGCGCCGGTGAACGCGGCCACGAGGGCGGCGGCCGGCGTGGTGTTGGCGATGCCCATGTCGCCGGTGACGAGGAGGCCGGCACCGGCGTCGACCAGCCGGTCGGCGGTGTCGATGCCGACCGCGACGGCGGCGGCGACCTCGTCACGGGTCAGGGCCGGCTCGACCGTCATGTCCCGGGTGCCGGCCCGGACCCGGGCCTGGACCAGCTCGGGCGCCTCCGGCCCGCTCGCCGGCGGGCCGTCGCCGGCCGCCCCGGAGGCGGGACCGGCGACGCCGACGTCGACGACGGTGACCCGGGCGCCGACCTGCCGGGCGAAGGCGTTGATCACGGCCCCGCCGGCGAGGATGTTGGTGACCATCTGGGCGGTCACCTCCTGCGGCCACGGGGTGACCCCCTGGGCGTGTACGCCGTGGTCACCGGCGAAGACCCCGACGGCGGCCGGCCCGGGCAGCGGGGGCGGGCAGGTCCCGGCGAGGCCGGCGAGGCGTACCGACAGCTCCTCCAGGGTGCCGAGCGAGCCGGCCGGCTTGGTCAGCCGTGCGTGCAGGGCGCGGGCCGCCGCCATCGCGTCGGGGTCCAGCGGCCGGATCGCCGCCAGGGTCTCACGCATCCTCAGTCCTTCCGTCGGGGCCGTCGGGCCGTCCGGGGCCGGCGCCGGTGGCCGGGCCGGTGTCGGCGAGCACCTCGGCGAGCGTGGCGACGAAGCCGTCCGTGGTGGCAGTGTCCCTGACGGCGACGCGGAGCCAGTCGGCGCCCAGACCGGGGAACGTGTCGCCGCGCCGTACGGCGTAGCCGCGCTCGCGCAGCGCCAGCCGGACCCGGTCGGCGCCGGCGACGTTGATCAGCACGAACGCGCTCGCCGGCCGGCCGGCGACGGTCACCCCGGGCAGTGCCCGCAGGCGGTCGACCAGATGGTCCCGGTCGGCGGCGAGGCGTACCGCGATGTCCCGCTCGGCCGCGACCGCCCGGGGCCCGGCACAGGCGGTGGCGGCGGCGAGCGCGGGGGTCGACACCGCCCACAGCGGCTGCGCCGCGGCCAGCCGGGTGATCAGGTCGGCGGCGGCGAGCAGGTAGCCGATCCGCAGCCCGGCCAGCCCCCAGGTCTTGGTGAGGCTGCGCAGCACCACCAGGCCGGGAAGGTCGCGCCGACTGGCGAGCGACTCGGGTTCGCCCGGCCCGGTGGTGTCGGCGAACGCCTCGTCGACGACGAGGACGCGGCCGGGCCGGGCCAGGGCGGCGACGTCGGCGGCGGGGTGCAGCACCGAGGTCGGGTTGGTGGGGTTGCCGACGAAGACGAGGTCGGCGTCGGGCGGTACGAGCGCGGGGTCCAGCCGGAAGCCGGTACCGGCCGGCAGCAGGACCCGCTCGACCCGGTGCCCGGCGGCCCGTAACGCCGCCTCGGGCTCGGTGAACTGCGGGTGCACCACGACCGGCCGGCGGGCGTCGCGCAGCGCCTGGGCCAGCAGCACGAAGCCCTGGGCGGCGCCGGCGGTGAGCAGCACCTCGGCGGCGGGCCGGTGGTGGCGGGCGGCGACGGCGGCGGTGGCGGGGCCGGCGTCGGGATAGCCGGCGAGGTCGTGCAGGGTCGCGGCGATCGGCTCGGCGAGCCAGGACGGCATCGGGTCGCGACGGACGTTGACCGCGAGGTCGACCAGTCCGGGGGTCGCCTCCGCGTCGCCGTGGTGGGCCAGATCTTCGGCGGTCATCGGTCGCCTTCCACCCTTCCTCCGCCCTGCCGGGCGCCGTCGGGGTACAGCATGCGGGAGGCGGTGTTCCCGGCCGTGCGACGGGGCGGCTGACCTGCGGCTTGTTTGGTCCTTTTAATCAGGTCATAGCAGCATTTGTCATACCTTCAAAGGGTGATGAACCGCACCCTTCATGTTCTCGGACGGCTCGCACCCCTCCTCCGCGCCGGTCTCATCGCCGGGGTGGTCGTGTCGGCCGTCGCGTATCCGCTGGTCGCGATCGGTGGGCTGGGCGCCAAGGCCGGCGCCGAGATCATCCAGAACATGCCCCGCGAACTGCGTACGGTGCCCCCGGCACAGACCACGTACGTCTACGCCAACGACGGTAAGACCCTGCTGACGATGTTCTACGAGGAGCACCGGCGCTACACCCCCATCTCCCAGATGTCGCCGCACATCCAGCAGGCCATCGTCGCCTCCGAGGACTCGCGGTTCTACGAGCACAACGGCGTCGACGCCAAGGGCATCGCCCGCGCGTTCGTCGCCAACCAGCAGTCCGGCGCGGTCTCCCAGGGCGCCTCGACGCTGACCATGCAGTACGTCCGGATGGCGCTGCGGGACAGCGCCCAGAGCCCGGTCGAGGTGCAGGCCGCGACCGAGCAGACCAGCGGGCGCAAGATCCGCGAGATGCGGCTCGCCACCGAACTCGAGAAGCAGATCTCCAAGACCGAGATCCTGGAGCGCTACCTCAACTCGGCGTACTTCGGGCACCGCGCCTACGGCATCTACGCCGCCGCCGAGGTCTTCTTCTCCAAGCTGCCGAAGGACCTCACCGTCATCGAGGCGGCCACCCTCGCCGGCCTGGTCAAGGCCCCGTCGGAGTACGACCCGGCCACCCGGGACAAGGCGGCCGCCACCGAGCGGCGCAACTACGTCATCGACCGGATGACCGCCATCGGCTACATCTCCCCGGACGCCGCGGCGCAGGCCAAGGCCGAACCGATCACGCTGAAGCTGACCACCCCGCCCAACGACTGCGCCTCCATCGCGAAGGCGCAGAACAGTTGGGGCTTCTTCTGCGACTACTTCAAGAACTGGTGGGGCGCCCAGCCGGCGTTCGGCGGCAACCCGCTGGAACGCGAGGACAAACTGCGCCGGGGCGGCTACACGATCGTCACCTCGCTCGACCCGAAGGTGCAGGAGATCGCGGAGGACAACGTCAGCGGCCGGGAATCCGTCGACAGCCGCTTCGCCCACGGCATCGTCCTGGTCGAGCCGGGCAGCGGCAGCGTCAAGGCGATGGCGGTCAACCGCGTCTACTCGCTGGACCAGAGCGAGAACGGCAGCCACTCCGACCCCAAGAAACGCGCCCGGATGAAGGGCAACTATCCGAACACCGTCAACCCGCTGCTCGGCGGCGGCGACATGCCCGGCTACCAGGCCGGCTCGACGTTCAAGATGTTCACCATGCTCGCCGCCCTCGACGCCGGCAAGCCGCTGTCGACGGCGTACAACTCGCCGTACCGGATCCGGTCCATCTATCCGGGTGACGGCGGCCCGTCGAGTTGCGGCGGCTACTGGTGCCCGTCGAACGCCAGCGCCGCGATGACCGGCCGGCACGCCATGTGGTCCGGGTTCGGCCAGTCGGTCAACACGTACTTCGTCCAGCTCGAACAGTCGGTCGGCGCGGACAAGGTGGTGAAGATGGCCGAACGGCTCGGCCTGCGGTGGCGGACCGACGTCGACCGCAACCAGGCGTCACCGGAACGGGCCAAGGGGTGGGGCGCGTTCACCCTCGGGGTGTCCGACGCGACGCCGCTGGAGATGGCCAACGCGTACGCCACCGTCGCCGGTGACGGGCTCTACTGCGAGCCGATGCCGGTGCTGTCGGTGCTGGGACCCGACGGCGCGCAGGCGAAGTTCACCAACGCCCAGGGGGAACAGGTCGACGTGGCGAAGCCCCGGTGCCGGCAGGAGGTCAGCAAGGACGTCGCGCGGGCGGCGGCCGACGCGGCCCGCTGCCCGGTCGCCGACCGCCCGGCCGCCGGCTCCTGCGGCGGCTGGTCGACCGCGGACTCGGTACGCGGGACGGTCGGGCGGCCGGTCGCCGGCAAGACCGGTACGACGGACAGCACCCGATCGGCGTGGTTCGTCGGCTTCACCCCGGAACTGGCGGCCGCCAGCTTCATCGCCGATCCGGACAACCCGTTCAACGCGGTCGGCGACTGGCAGTCGAACAAGCCGATCGACTCGGTCGCGACGACCCTGCGGGAGGCCCTGAAGGACCGGCCGGTACGCGACTTCGTGCCGCCCTCGTCGGCCATCATCAGCTGACGGCGGCCCCGGGCGGTGCCCACGGGAGCCGGCCGCCGGACGGCGTATCGCTGTCTCGTCCCCGATCAGCGCAGGTCGGCCGCCACGAACGACCACACCTCCAGGTCGACCCGGCCGCTGTGCACGTGGCCCGCGTTGCGGAGCAGGCCCTCGTAGGTGAAGCCGGCCTTCTCCGCGACCCGCCGGGACGCCACGTTGCCCGGCGCGACCCGCAACTCGATCCGCTGGAAGCCGTGCTCCAGGATCAGCGCGATGGCCAGCGCGTCGACCGCCTCGGCCGCCATGCCGAACCCGCGGGCGTGCGGCGCCATGGCGTACGACACCTCGGTCACCCGGCCCACCCAGTCGGTGCGCTTGGTCCACAGGCAGCCGACCAGCCGGTCGTCCTCGCGCCGGACCACCCCGTAGTGGTCGCCGCTGCCGCTGTCCCGCCGCTCCTGGGCCATCTCGGTGCACCAGGCCAGGCCCTCGATCTGGCCGTACTCACGCGGGAACGGCAGCCAGCGCTGGGTCTGCTTGTCGGCGAACACCTCGGTGACCCCCTTGGCGTCACCGGCGTCGAGGGGGCGTACGTGCATCCGGGGCGCCGACACGGTCAACGTCGGGAACCGCCGGACCGCGACGTGCCCGCTCACGCCTGTTCCTCGGCCGGGCCGGCCGGCGACGCCCCCTTGCCCGGGGCGGGTGTGCCGGTGGCGGCGGGTGTGTCCGAACCGGCGGCCGGCGGGCGGATGTCCGCCGTCGGCTCGTCGGTGGGGTCGCCCGCGCCGGGTGCCGGGGGCGTCGGACCCGACACCGGGGCCGGGCCGGACGCCACGGCGCCCGACACCGGAACGGCCGGACCCGACACCGGAACGGCCGGGCCGGGCACCGCACCAGCGGGACCGGACTTCACCAGCGCCGGGGCGCCGTTCGCCGGGGCGGGAGCCGGGGTCGGAGCCAGGGCCGGGGCGCCGCCCTGGGCCGGTACGGGCGACGTCGGCGTCGAGGCCGCGACCAGCCGGTGCGCGATCTCCGGGTTGCCGGCCCAGTGCAGGGTCAGCTGCGACGCGTGCACCCGCCGCCAGACGAACCCCTCGGGTGCCCCGGCGGCCCAGGTCCACGCCGGCGCCTGGCCGGCCCGCGGGTTGACCACCCCGCGGTGGTGCTTGTAACCGGTCAGCCGGGCGCCCAGCGGCGCGACCGCCGTCGACGCCCGTGCGGTCGCCTCGCGGTAGCCGACCACGATCTGGTCCATGCTCACCCCGGTCGCGTCCAACACCCCGCACATCGGCCGGCCGTCGAACTCGCGGGCCAGCCACAGCAGGCCGGCGCCCTCGGCGAGCACCGGCCGGCCCGACCGGGCCAGCTCGGCCACGGCCGCGCAGAGCCGCCGGTTGGCCGACAGTTCCTCGGCGTAGGTCTCCGGCAGCGCCCCACCGATCACCAGCGCGTCGGTCCCCGCCGGCAGGGCCTCGTCGACCAGCGGGTCGACGGCCACCACGGTCGCCCCGGCCGCGGCGAGCAGTTCGGCGGTCTCGGCGTATCCGTAGGACAGGGCGGAGCCGCCGGCGACCGCGACCACCGGGCGGCGGCCGGCGGGGTTGGCCGGCAGCGGCGGCGCGTCGGCGAACGACGCGGTGGCCGACCACGCCTCGCCGGACAGTCGCGGTGCCGACCGGGCCACGGCCAGCAGGCGGTCGAGGTCGACGGCACCGGCGATGGCCTCGCCGAGCCGGCGTACGGCCCGCAGTGCCTCGACCGTGCGGTGCGCGATCGGCACCACGCCGTGCTGGCGGGACGGCAGGACGGCGGGCAGGTCGCGGCGACGCAGCGCGCCGAAGACCGGCACGCCGATGTCCTCCAGCGCGTCGCGCAGCAGTTGCTCGTGCCGGTCGGACGCGACCCGGTTGAGGATCACGCCGCCCAGCCAGAGCAGTTCGTCGTACGCCCGGAAGCCGTGCACCAGGGCGGCCACCGACTGGCCCATCGCGGCGACGTCAACGACGAGCACGACCGGCGCCCGCAGCACCGACGCCACCCCGGCGGTCGAGTCGCTCTCGGCCCGGCCGGCGAGGCTGTCGAACAGGCCCATGGTGCCCTCGACGACCGCGATGTCGGCGCCCGTGCTGCCGTGTGCGAACAGCGGGGCGACCCGCTGCGGGCCGACCAGCCGGGGGTCGAGGTTGCGGCCGACCCGGCCGGCCGCCAGCCCGAGATAGCCGGCGTCGGTGTAGTCGGGGCCGACCTTGAATCCGGCGGCGGTCAGCCCCCGGGCGGCGCAGGCGGCGAGCAGGCCGACGGCGACGGCCGTCTTGCCGTGGCCGGATGACGGGGCGCTCACCACCACGCGTGGTACGGCGGTCATCGTCGGCTCCTCGAGGTCATCGGACAGCCCCGCTACGGCTGTCGTGGATCGGGTGTGGAGTCGGCTGCCGGCCGCCGCCCGGTATCGACGCGACCGCCCGCCGCGGGCGACCATACCGGGTAGGGGCAACGACGCGGGGGCGCCGATCCGGGCACCAGAGTAGTGGCTCGGGTCACACGGGTAACCTCGTGCTGTGTACCGGTTCCTGCTGACCCCGCGCTGGCTGGGCATACTCGCGCTGACGCTGGCCGCGTCGGTGGTGATGGTCATGCTCGGCAACTGGCAGTTGAGTCGCTACCAGGATCGGTCGGCGATCAACGAGCGGATCGACGCGGCCGCCCGGCTCGATCCGGTCCCGCTCACCGATGTCCTCGCGCCGCCCGCCGGTGCCGGCACGGCCGGCCCGGCTCCGCACCCCGACGCGGCGTGGACCAGGGTCACCGTCACCGGCCGCTACGACAGCGCCAACGTCGTCCTGGTGCGGTCCCGCACCGTCGAGAGCCGGGTCGGGTTCGAGATCGTCGTACCGCTGGTGCTGGCCGACGGGACCGCGGTGCTGGTCGACCGGGGCTGGGTGCCGCCCGCGCCGGGTGGCGCGGCCGCGCAGCCGGAACTGCCGCCGACGCCGGAGGGCGAGGTGACCGTCGTCGGGCGGGTGCACCTGTCGGAGAGCATGGCGGGTTCGGTCAGCCAGCGGGACGGGCGGATCGAGGCCCGTCGGATCGGCGTACCGGAGCTGGCCGCCGAGCTGCCGCACCCGACGTACGGGGCGTATCTGCTGGTCGACGAGCAGACCCCGGCCGCCGACCCGGCGTTCACCCCGATCCCGATCCGACACGAGAACAACTGGCAGAACGGCGGCTACGTGGTGCAGTGGTGGCTGTTCGCCGGGATGGCGCTGGTCGGCTACGGCTACGTGGCCCGCCGGGAGGCGCACACCCGCAGCGGGAAGCGCCGGCCGCGCGGCGACCGGCTGGAGGTCGCGGCGGTGTCGCCGCCCGTCGCCGGCTCCCGCGACTGAACGGTCCGGCCGGCTCAGCCGCGGTGGATCGCCCGTACGGTGTCGATGGTGTCGGCCTGCGCGGCGGACTTGTCGTCGCGGTAGCGGACCACCCGCGCGAACCGTAGCGCCACGCCGCCCGGATAGCGGGTGCTGCGCTGCACCCCGTCGAACGCGATCTCCACGACCTGCTCGGGCCGTACGGTCACCACCCAGTCGCCGCGCTCGACGGCCAGGCCGAGGAACCGTTCGGTCTGCCAGCGCAGCAGCTCGTCGGTCAGCCCCTTGAAGGTCTTGCCGAGCATGACGAACCCGCCGGTGGCCGGGTCGCGGGCGCCGAGGTGGAGGTTGGACAGCCAGCCCTGGCGCCGGCCGCTGCCCCACTCGACGGCGAGCACGACGAGGTCGAGGGTGTGTCGCGGCTTGACCTTGATCCAGGCGGCGCCGCGCCGGCCCGCCTCGTACGGCGCGTCCGGGGACTTGACGACGACGCCCTCGTGGCCGGCGTCGAGCGCGGCGGAGAAGGCGGCGGTCGCCGCCTCGACGGAGTCGACCGTGACGCGGCCGACCAGCAGCGGCGCGGTGACCGCGTCGGCGAGCGCCGCCCAGCGGTCCCGGCCGGGTGCGTCGAGCAGGTCGGTGCCGTCGAGGTGCAGGAGATCGAAGAAGTACGGCGTCAGCGCGCCGCCCGTCGACGCGGCCGGGGTGGCCCCGGTCTTCGCCTGGCCGGCGCCCTTGATCCCGGCGGTGACCCCGCGCCGGGCGCCCCGGGTCGCGGCCCGGGCGGACGTCTCCTGGAACGGCCTCGGCCGACCGGTCGCGTCGAGGGCGATGGCCTCGCCGTCGAGCACCAGCTCCCGGGCGGGCAGGGCGCGTACGGCCGCCACCACCTCCGGCACCCGCGGGGTGATCTCGTCCAGGCTGCGGGTGAAGACGGCGACGTCGGCACCGGACCGGTGCACCTGGATCCGGATGCCGTCGAGCTTGACGTCGACGGCGGCGGGCCCGCCGACGGTGCCGAACGCCTCGTCGACCGAGGCCGCGCTCTGCGCCAGCATCGGGGCCAGCGGTCGCCCCACCCGCAGCGAGAACCCGGCGAGCGCCGGCTCTCCCCCGGCCAGCGCCGCGACCGCGACCGCCTTGAGGTCACCGGCGAGCAGCAGGGCCCGCCGTACGACGGCGACCGGCACCCCGGCGGCCCGGGCGACCGCGTCGGCGAGCAGCCCGGCCTGGGCTCCCTGGCGCAGTTCGCCGCCGAAGAGCCCGACGAGGAGTCGCTGCTCGTCGGCGGTGGCGGTGGCGAACAGCGCGGCGAGCAGGTCGCGCCGCCGCGCCTGCGAGCCCGGGCCGGCGACCTCGGCGATCTCGGCGATGGCGGCGTCGACGGACGCCACGGTCAGGGTCGGCTCGGCCGCCGGCGGGGGCAGGTCGCGCAGGCTGGCGTAGCCGACGCCGGTCTGCCGCTGCCGCAACTCGCCGGCGAGGTAGGCGGAGCCGGCCGGCACCTCGTCGGGGGCCAGGTCGCGCAGGGCCGCGGCCAGCAGGTCTGTCTTGGCCCGCCGGCCGGAGATCGCTCGTACGGCCGCCGAGGTGGCCGCCAGGTCCACGAACCGCATCCGCCCATCGTGGCAGCCACCTGTGACAACATGCCCGGTTCGGGGCCCGGCCACCTGTTCCGGGTATGCCGTCGGATCAGCCCCTCGCGGACCGCTGCGCCGCGTCTTTCCAGTATTGATCGCGCCAGGTCATGACCGCTCTTCTCGCTCGGCGACAGTCGACGCGGTCACCCTGCCGCGCCGCCGCCCCCGGCCGGCATGCGTCGCCGGCTGCCTTCGGGGCAGTAACGACTGCCCCGAAGGACAACGGCCGCCGGGCGTTCGCCGGTGTTCCTGGCATGCGGTCGTCGTCGCCCGGCGTGGGCGTACGGTCGCCGGTCGTCGCCCGGCGTGGCGGTGTCGGGCTCAGGCCGCGAGCGGTTCCTCGACCCGCAGCCCACGGGCGCGGACCTCGTCGGCGACCCGGGACAGCACGGCGTCGAGGGCACAGAGTGCCGCGGAAAGTTCGCCGAGCTGGTCCTGAAGGGTTTCGTCGGACCACGCGGAGACGTGCACGTCCCCCAGAGCACTGACGGCGGCGTCCAGCCGCGCAATGGCCTCGTTAGAACTCATGTTCGAAACCCTAGCGTGCCGCCGAACCGGCGCGCAGCAGTTTCACCCCATCGATCAAGGACTTTTCTGAGTCGGCCGGGGCCGTACGCCGCCCGGTGCGCCCGGGCCGGCGTACGGCTCGTCGCGGTGCTAGGGCTGGACGCCGACCTCGGCGACATTGGCCAGCAGCAGCGCCTCGGCCAGGCAGACCCGGGCGAACTCGCCGAGGTGCAGGCTCTCGTTCGGGCCGTGCGCCCGGGCGTGCGGGTCCTCGACCCCGGTCACCAGGATCGCCGCCCGGGGGAACATCTCCTGGAACGTCGCGATGAACGGGATCGACCCGCCCACCCCCATGTCGACCGGGTCGGTGCCGTCCCAGGCGGTGCGGAACGCCGACCGGGCCGCGTCGAACATCGGGCCGGACGCGTCGATCACACACGGCGCCCCGTCGTGTTCGATGGTCACCGTGACCTGGGCGCCCCACGGGGCGTGCCGTTCCAGGTGGGCGCTCAGGGCGGCGTACGCCTTCTTCGGGTCGTCGCCGGGCGCGAGCCGGACGGAGAGTTTCGCCTTCGCGGCCGGCACCAGCGCGTTCGGCGCGGCGTTGGTGGGCGGGGCGTCGATGCCGAGCACGGCCAGGGCGGGCTTGTGCCAGATCCGGTCGGTGAGCCGCCCGGTGCCGATGAACGACACCCCGTCGAGCAGGCCGGCCTCGGCCCGCAGCCGATCCTCGGGATAGTCGACGGTCGCCGCCGCCCGGGCCAGCAGCCCGTCGACGGCCACGTCGCCGGCGTCGTCGTGCAGCGTCGCCAGCAGCCGGGACAGCACGGTCAGCGAGTCGGGCACGGCACCGCCGAACATGCCGCTGTGGATGGCGTGCTGCCCGGTGCGGACCTCGACGAAGCAGTTGACGATCCCGCGCAGCGAGGTGGTCAGCGCGGGTACGCCGACGTCCCAGTTGCCGGAGTCGGCGATGACGATGACGTCGGCGGTGAGTTCGTCGCGGTGGTCGGCGAGAAGTTGTTCGAGGCTGTCGGAGCCGAACTCCTCCTCGCCCTCGATGAAGAGCACCACGCCGACCGGCAGGTCGTCGCCGAACGCCCGCAGCGCGGCGACGTGGGCCAGGATGCCGGCCTTGTCGTCGGCGGCACCGCGGCCGTAGAGGCGGCCGTCCCGCTCGGTCGGCTCGAACGGCTCGCTCTCCCACAACGTCGGATCGCCGACCGGCTGCACGTCGTGGTGGGCGTACAGCAGGACAGTCGGCGCGCCGGGCGGGGCGGCCCGGCGACCGATGACCGCCGGCTGCCCGCCGCCGGCACGGACGATCTTGACGTCGAGCCGCAGGTCGCGCAGCAACTCGGCCACCGCCTCGGCGGACCGCTCGACGTGGGAGTGGTCGAAACCGTCGAAGGCGATGCCCGGTATCCGGACCAGGCGCTCCAGATCGGCGCGTACGCCGGGCAGCTCACGCGCGACGGCCGCGCGCAGCTCGGACTCGGTGAAGATAGTTGCGGTCATGACCGCGATCGTAGGCCGAACCTTACCGATCGTGCCGCCGTGCTCGCCCGGTCATCCAGGTCCGTCACTGGCGTCGGACCAGGCGTCGCGGCCTTCCTCGGAGCCGCCCGACGGGGTGCGGGGCTTGCGGGCGGCGCGGGCCGCCGCCTCACCGGCCGCGCCGAGCCAGGAGCGGGCCCGGGCGGCCCCGCCGCCGGCCCACTCGCCGACGTCGCTCGCCCCGTCGCCGAGCCGGCGCAGCAGCCCGACCAGCGGGTCCTGGGAGCGCCCGAACGCCTCGCGGTAGGACTCCGCGGCCGCCTTGATCTCCTCCGACACCGACGCCGACGAGTCGGAGTCACGGCGTGGGTAGTCACCGGCGAGGACCCGCCCGTACGCCCCGGAGTCGATCCACTGCCGCAGGTCGGCGGCCCGGGCGACCGGCACGGGATGGCTGCTCCAGGCGGTCATGCGCAGCTTGTGCAGGCTGTCGCGGACGTCCCCGCCGCTCTCGTATTCGGCCGCCTGCTCCAGGAACGCGGCGGTGTCGATCTGGGTCAGGTCGCCGCCGCCGGCGAGCTTCATCAGCAGCCGCAGCGACGCCGCCGGGTCCTGCCCGGCGAGGAGACCGGCCCGGTCGGCGGACAGTTCCGCCTTGCGCCACCACTCCATCATCGCCGCGATGATCGCGCGCAGGGCGATCGCGCCGACCGGCAACCAGCTCAGGTTGGCCGCCCAGCGGGTGAGGATCATCAGGATGGTCTTGTAGACGGCGTGGCCGCTGCGGACGTGGCCCAGCTCGTGCCCGAGCAGTGCCCGCAGCTCCTCGTCGTCGAGCTGGTGCACGCAGGCGGTGTTGAGCACGATGAACGGCTTTTCCAGGCCGATCGCCTGGGCGTTGAGCATCGGCGACTGGGTGACGAAGAGCTCCGGCAGTTCGAGGACGTCGAGGGTGCTGGCCGCCTCGGTGTAGAGGCGGTAGACCCGCGGGTACTGCCGGTGGTCGACCCGGATCGCCGACGCGAGATACGACAGCCGGAAGCCACGCTCGTTCCACATCCCGAAGAACGCCTTGACCACGTCGTCGAAGCCGCGCAGTTCGCGCAGGGCGGTCAGGGCGCCCCGGTCGGCCGGGTGTTCCCAGGCGCGCGAGCTGATCCCGGTCAGCGCCACCCGGCGCCGGGCGGGGGCCGCCGCGGTGTCGTCGCTGGCTGTCATGGTGCGCTCGCAGTCATCGTGGCTCCCCGACTCGGCATTGGGTGGGCTTCCTGCGATGGTGCCCCAGCAACGCCAGCGCGTCTACGCCGATGGCGGTTCCGGCCGAAGTCCCGGCCCGTCGGCGGGCCGGGACGCCCGCCCGTCGGCGGGCCGGGGCATCCGCCCGCCGTCCCGGGATCACGCCGGCCACCGCGCGCCCCCGATCCGGACGTAGTGCCGGGTGTCGTGCGGCACCGCGGGCGCGCCGTCGACGACCAGGTCGGCGTGGTCGGCGGTACGGTCGGCGCGGAAATGGACGTCCTCGGTCCGGCGCCACCGTTCCAGGTGTGGCCGCAGGGCGGCGCCGTCCCGGGACAGCGCCCGGTCGAGACGCAGGTCGGCCGGGGCGACGACGAACACGGCGAGGCTCAGTTCGGGACGCACGTCCGCCCGGGCGGCGCTGAACCCCTCCAGGACGACGACCGGCGCCGGGTCGACGACGACCAGGTCCGGGCCGAACTCCGCGCGCAGCCAGTCGTAGCGGTGGTAGGTGCCGGGCCGGCCGGCGCGCAGCGGTCCGAGCACCGACTCCTCCAGCCGGTCCCAGAAGGTGAGCTGGTCGTCCCAGCCGTCGAGCAGGTCGTCGGTGTGCACGACGGTCGCGACCCGCCCGCCCGCACCGCCGGTCGGGGTGGCGCGCCCGGCCCGACCAGCGGCCACGTCGGGACGGGCTGGACCAGCGGCCGGGTCGGTGCGGGCCGGATCGGCGGCCAGGTCGGTTCGGGCCGGGCCAGCGGCCAGGTCGGTGCCGGCCGGACCGGCTGGCGTGGTCGCGGCCTCTTCGAGAGCGGCGGCGAGCCGGCCGGCGAACCGGGTCTTGCCGGCGCCGCTCGGGCCGTCGACCGCCACCAGTCGGCTGCGTCCGACCAGCGGCGGCCCGGCGAGCACCCGGGCGGCCAGCTCGGCGTAAGACTCCAGGGTGCCGGTCACGGCCGGGCCAGGGTGCCGGTCACGGCCGGGTCGGTGGGTGTGGGGCGCCGGGCGGGACGAACGGCAGGCCGGCGGGCGGCCCGTCCTCGATGAGCCGCCACAGGGCGTCGGTGTCCAGGTGCTCCTCGACCAGGTCGCCGAGCCGGTCGAGGCCGCGTTCGCGGACGCCCTCGAAGGACGTGTCGGGTGCGACCACGAACCCTCGCCGGCCGGCGAGGCGGGCCACCTCGGTCAGGAACCGGCGCCGGAAGGCGTCGGACTCGAACGCCCCGTGCCAGTGCGTCCCGAAGACGTTGCCGGCGACGGCCCCCTCTGGCCGCCCGTCGAGGTGGGTGAGCAGCGGGGTGAGCCCCGGATCGGCGCGGGCGACGTAGCCGTGCCGGATCTCGTAGCCGTGGACCGGGGCGGCGTCGAACGCGGTGCCGGCCGACCGGGCCAGGGTCTTGCGCGCGGCGAAGGAGATGTCGACGGGGAGCAGGCCCAGGCCGTCGACGGTGCCGCGCCGGCTCTCGACCTCGTCGTGGATCGAGCGGGCCAGCATCTGGAAGCCGCCGCAGATGCCGAGCAGCGGGCGTCCGGCGGCGGCGTGCCGGCACACCACGTCGGCCAGGCCCTGCTCGCGCAGCCAGCCCAGATCATCGACGGTGGATTTGCTGCCGGGCAGGACGACGAGGTCGGCGGCGGCGATCTCGGCGGGCTCCACGGTCAGCCGGACCCGTACGCCGGGCTCGGTGGCGAGCGCCTCGACGTCGGTGGCGTTGGAGATGCGGGGCAGCCGTACGACGGCGACGTCGAGCCACTGCGTGCCGAGGGGCGGGCCGGGCCGGCCGAGGGTACGCCCGTAGGCGAGGGAGTCCTCGGCGTCCAGCCACAGGTCGACGTCGAAGGGCAGCACCCCGTACGTCGGCCGGCCGGTCACCGCCGTCAGCATCTCGATCCCGGGGCGCAGCAGGCCGAGGTCGCCGCGGAACTTGTTGACCACGAACCCGGCGACGAGCGCCTGGTCGGCGGCGTCGAGCAGGGCTACCGTGCCGAACAGCGCGGCGAACACACCGCCCCGGTCGATGTCGCCGACCACGACGGTGGGCAGCCGGGCGTGCCGGGCGAGCCCCATGTTGACGAAGTCGGAGTCGCGCAGGTTGATCTCGGCCGGGCTGCCGGCGCCCTCGCAGACGACGACGTCGTATTCCGCCCGCAACTCCGCCAGCGTGGCATGCACGGTCTCGGCCAGGCGCGGCTTGAGGGCCCGGAAGTTGCCGGCGTGGACGTGGTCGACGGCCTCGCCGAGCAGCACCACCTGGCTCGACAGGTCGCTGCCGGGTTTGAGCAGCACGGGGTTGAGCCGTACCTCCGGCGCGATGCCCGCGGCCGCGGCCTGCATCGCCTGGGCCCGGCCGATCTCGCCGCCGCGCCCGTCGGCACCGACCACGACGGCGGAGTTGTTGGACATGTTCTGCGCCTTGAACGGTGCGACCTTGACCCCGCGCCGGTGCAGCCAGCGGCAGATGCCGGCGGTCAACACGCTCTTGCCGGCGTCGGAGGTGGTGCCGGCGACGAGCAGTCCGCCACTCACCCGCCACCGTCCACCGCTGCTCCACGGGTCACCCTGCCCGGCCCGGCGCCGCCGGCCACCCTGCGCAGCACGGCGCCGCCGGCCGCCACCGCGACGCCGGCGACCGCGGCACCGAGCCGGGGCCGGACGCGGCGGCCGGCCGCGCCGGCTGCCGCCGCCCGGACGGCCGCGAGGGTCGCGGCCCCGGCGAGCGCCGCCAGGCTGATCGTGCGCGACAGGGTGGCAGCCCGCCGGATGTGCCGGGCCTCCGGGCGCGGGCCGTCGCCGAGGAACGGCCGGACCTCCGATCGTCCGAAGTAGACGTTGCGGCCGCCGAGCCGCACCCCGAGCGCGCCGGCGAACGCCGCCTCGCACTGCCCGGCGTTGGGACTCGGGTGGTCGTGGCGGTCCCGCCGCCACACCCGCCACGCGTCGGCCCGGTCGCCGTGCACGGCCGGTGCGGCGGCCACCCCGAGCAGCCCGGTCAGCCGGGACGGCAGCAGGTTGGCGACGTCGTCGAGCCGGGCGGCCGGGGTGCCGAACCGCGCGTAGCGCGGCGACCGGTGCCCGACCATCGCGTCGAGGGTGTTGACCGCGCGGTAACCGAGCAGCCCCGGCAATCCGGCCACCGCTCCCCAGAACAGCGGCGCCACCACGGCGTCGGAGGTGTTCTCGGCGACCGACTCGACCGTCGCCCGGGCGAGTTCGGGCTCGTCGAGCCGGGCCGGGTCGCGCCCGCAGAGGTGGCTGAGCCGCTGCCGGGCGGCGGGCAGGTCGCCACCGCGCAGCGCCTTGTTCATCGCCCCGGCCTCGGCCCGCAGGGTGCGGCCGCCGAGCACCGCCCAGGTGCCGGCCGCGACGAGCGCGGCGCGGGCCACCGGCTGCCGGCGGGTCAGCGCCACCGCGGCGACCCCGGCGAGCACCGGCGCACCGACCGCGACGGCGGTGAAGACCGCACCGGCCACGCGCTCGTCCGGCCGCCCGCGCGCGCTCCCGGCACGGGTGGCCCGGTCGGCCGCACCGCCCGCGCGGGCGGCCCGGTCGGCCGGGTGCAGGCGGCGTTCGAGGGCGCCGGCGGCCTGGCCGAAACCGGCGACCGGGTGCAGCCGGCGCGGGTCGCCCAGCCACGCGTCGAGCGCGTAGCCGGCCAGCAGCCCGACGGCGTCGGCCGCCCATTGGCCCCTCATGCCGCCACCTGCCCGAACCGGCCCGGTGCGAACAGGCTGATGTCGTGCCGGGTGCTGCCGTGCTGGGCCAGGTCGGCGACGATCTCACCGATCACCGGCACGAACTTGAACCCGTGGCCGGAGAACCCGGCCGCGACGGTGACCGAGTCGTGCCGGGGATGCGGCCCGACGACGAAGTGCTCGTCGGGGGTGAGGGTGTAGAGGCACGGGATGCCGTCCGGCGGGCCGGCCGAGGCGAGGGCGGGCAGGAGCGGGGTGAGCAGTTCCGCCGCCCGGGCCGCTTCCGCCGGCTGCGCCGGGGCGAGGTCGGACCGTGGCACGGCGTTCGGGTCGACGTGCACGCCGGTCTTGACGACGAGATTGCCGCGGTCCGAGCCGGGCGACGGATCGGCCCCCGGGAAGCCGTACGCCACCACGCCCGCCGCCGACTCCCAGAGCCAGATCGGGCAGCGGCCGGGGGCGAACCCGGCGTCGGCGACCGGCCAGAAGTGCTGGACCCGTCGCTCGACCCGCAGCGGGATGTTCAGATCGGCGATCAGCTCACCGGCTCCGGCACCGGGGCAGAGCACCAGCCGGCCGGCGGTCAGCTCGCCCTCGTCGGTGCGGACGGTCACCCCGCCCGGACCCGCCGACCAGCCGGTGACCCGTACGCCGTAGCGCAGGTCGGCACCGGCCCGCCCGGCGAGGTCGAGCAGGGTCGCCACCGTCGCCTCCGGCCGCACGAACCCGGCGACCTCCTCGTAGACGCCGACCTCGTCGTCGCGCGGGGCGAACACCGGAAAGCGACGGCGGATCTGCGCGGCGTCGAGCAACTCGTGGGCGAGCCCGTGGGTGCGGGCCGAGGCAAGTGCGCCGGCGACCATCGACGAGTCGGGCCGGCCCAGCATCAGCCCGCCGGTCGGGGTCAGCAGGTCGACGCCCGAGGACCGCTCGATCGCCGCCCACAGTTCGTAGGCCCGGCGCAGCAGCGGCACGTAGGCGACACCCTCGGCGTAGGCCAACCGGATGATCCGGGAGCCGCCGGCGTGGGCGCCGTTGGTGTGCGGCGGCCGGTACCGGTCGACGCCGACCACCCGGAGCCCGCGACTCGCGAGCTGATGGGCGGTGGCCGCGCCCATGCTACCCAGCCCGACGACGATCACGTCCGTCCCCATGTCGATCACCTCCTCGGGAAGCCTATGCCCCGGCCGCCCGCCACCCCGCTCTGGCGGCGCCGGGTCCCCATCGCCCTCCGGGCGGGCCGCCGGTGGCCGCTCCGCCGACGGCCCCGGGCGGGCTGCCGCCGAACGGCGGCCCGCCCGGTCCGCGTCAGGCCGGCACCGGGACGCGGGCCCGGCCCCGGCGTCCCCGCGCCACCAGACCGGCCGGCTCTGGCGGGTCGGTGCGCGGTCCGGACGCTTCCGGCCGGCCCTCGCCCGGCCCGTCGCCGGCATCCCCGCGCCGGTCGCCGGACGACGGCTCCTCCGGTTTCCCCTCGGACCCGGACCGTAGGCCGGGCTCGCCTTCCCCCTCCGTCCCGGACCGTAGGCCGGGCTCGCCTTCCCCCTCAGTCCCGGACCGTCGGCCGGGCACACCTTCCCTCTCGGTCCCGGACCGTGGGCCGGGCTCGCCGCCGGCACCGGCCAGCCCATCGGCGCCGGGCAACCCGTCGACACCGTCACCCGGGCCGAACCGGTCCCCGTCGCCGGACGGTGCCGGGGCGTCGCCGTCGCCGCTCGCCGCTGCCCCGCCCGGCGGGAACCCGGTGCCGCGCACCTCGGCGAGCGGGTCGTAGTGCGGCAGCGGTGCCGCCGGCACGTCGGCGAAGTCCGGATCGTCGTCGAAGAGGCTGTCGCGCCGGGCCGGGGCCTCGGCGGCCGGGACCGGCTCGGTCTCCTGCCCCTGCACCCGCGACTCGGCCTCCGGGTCGGCCACCGCGCTCGTCGACAGCGCCGGCCGGTTGCGGACGAACTTGGCCCGCCCACGGGACAGGTCGTGCCCGACCGCGACCGCCTCCAGCTCGTACATGGTCCGGTGGTTGCCGTCGGCGTCGGTCCAGTCCCGGGTGTACATCCGGCCGACCACCACGACCGGGTCGCCGACCATCAGCGACGAGGCGACGCCCTCGGCGAGCTTGCGCCAGCAGTTGACGCGTACCCGGAGGCTGTTGCCGTCGACCCAGCGGTTGTTCTCCCGGTCGAGCCGGCGCGCGGTCGACGCGACCTTGAAGTTGGCGACCAGGGTGCCGGTCTGCGTCGTACGCCGCCATTCCGGGGCGGTCAGCACATTTCCGATGATTGTCACGTTCGTGTCGTACAAGACCCCTCCACGAATCAGTAGCGGAGCCCCAGACTGGCCCGGCCCCGACCCGCCCCGACAGCACCGGCGCCGGATCTGTGGACAGCCGACCCGCCTGTGGAAAACGCCCTGATCACGGCTCCGTCTGCTACGGAGCCGGCCGCGTGCCGCGCCCCGGACCGCCGCGCGCGGTAACGTCGCGACATGAGCGGGAGTTGGGACGAGGACATCCTCGGTCCGTCCTACGAGCGGCGGATTATCGACCTCGGCCACGACGACGAGGGACCGGTCGTCGCCACCCTGGTGCGGCGGCGGGCCACCGATCGCACCGGCCGCGCCGTCCTCTACGTGCACGGCTTCGTCGACTACTTCTTCCAGACCCACCTCGCCGACTTCTTCGTCCGGCGGGGCTGGGACTTCTACGCCCTCGACCTGCGCAAGTACGGCCGCAGCCTGCTCCCCCACCAGACGCCGAACTTCTGCCGCTCCATCGCCGACTACTTCCCCGAACTCGACGCCGCCGCCCGGATCGTCCGGGAGGTCGACGGCAACCGCACGCTGCTGGTCAACGGGCACTCCACCGGCGGCCTGATCGCCGCCCTGTGGACCCACGCCCGGAGCGGGACGGACCTGGTCGACGGCCTCTTCCTCAACAGCCCGTTCTTCGACTTCAACGCGTCCTGGCTGGTCCGCCGGCCACTGGCGGCGGCCGTCTCCCAACTCGCCCGCCGCGCCCCGTACCGGATCGTCCCGAGTGGCCTGTCCCCCGTGTACGGCCAGACCCTGCACGCCGAACACCGTGGCGAGTGGACGTACGACCTGCAGTGGAAGCCGCTCGGCGGGTTCCCGGTCCGGGCGGCGTGGCTGGCCGCGATCCGGTCGGCGCAGCAGCGGGTCCGGCACGGCCTGGCGATCGACGTACCCGTCCTGCTGGCCTGTTCGACCCGCAGCTTCCGGGGCACGGTCTACCACGAGTCGGCGTCGCTGGCCGACGCCGTCCTCGACGTCGAGCACATGGTCCGGTGGGCGCCCCGCCTCGGCCGCCACGTCACCCTCGTCCGCTTCGACGGCGGCATGCACGACCTGACGCTGAGCGGCCCGGCCGTACGCGAGCGGGTGTTCACCGAGGTCGGCCGGTGGGTCACCGCGTTCGTCGAGTCGGCGGCGACGGAGATGTCCGGGCCACCGCCGGACGGGTCGACCGGGAAGCCGGTCCCGGCCGCGGAGTGACGCGGGTCAGCGGCGCGCCGGCCGGACGGTGAGGATCTGCTCGGCGTGCCCGACCGGGCCGGCCAGGTCGTGCAGGACGGTGCTGGTCAGGCCCTGCCCGTGGGAGCCGAAGACGACGGTGGTGTCCAGCCCGACCCACTCTCCGGCCGGCTGCCGGAACAGGTGGATCGACAGGTCCAGGTTCGGGAACAGCCACTCCGTCGGCGGCTGACGGGCGGCGATCCCGTTGGCGGTGTCGACCAGGCCGACGAAACGGGCCAGGGTGCTGCTCGGCTCACCGGCGACGAGCCGGGCCGGCGTCGACACCCACGCGGTGGTCCGGCCCGGCGTCGGTGCCCCGACCGGTCGCACGTCCAGCGAGGAGATGTATCCGCCCGACCACGTCTCCGACATCGCCCAGCGGGCCAGGTCGTCGGGGCTGGGCAGCCGCTCGCCCTGACCGCCGGCGACGGACGAGGTGTCGTGGGCGCTGAGCCGCCACACCCGGGCCCGTACGGCGGGCCGGTCCTTGGCGACCACGGTGGCTTCGACGAGTTCGATCGTGCGACCCGGCCGTACGGTCTCCACGTGCAGGTCGAAGTCCTCCAGCCCGACGACCCCGAGGATGTCGACGCTGATCCGGCCGACGACCATGCCGTCCGGTGCCCGGCCGGCGACGTACCGGTCGATCGCGTGCACGATCAGCCCGATCATCGGGCTGATGTGCTGCTCGGTCAGCGCCCACGCGCCACCGGTCAGCTCGGTCGGCCGGTAGCGGTTCTCGTCGATCCGGATGAAGTAGCTGTCGGGCTGGGTGGACAAGGCTGAAACTCCTCCGGTACGCCAGCGGGTCGTCAGGACTCTATTCCAGCCCGCGACCGGCGTCGGCCGGGTCAGCCGGAGATCACCCCGGAACCGGCCAGGGTGGCGGCGAGGGCCGCCTCGTAGCGTTCGACGACGAGGCCGACCAGGCGCGGATCCGGCCGGCGGCCGTCGAGCAGCGGGCCGGTGACCAGGTCGGCGCCGGCCGACCGGAGCCGGTCGTGGAAGAACCCCGGCGCCATCAGCATCGCCGCGCACACCACCCGCCGCCGCGGACGCCGCGACCGGGCGAGCACCGCGTGCAGCGGCTCGCCCGTACCGCCGAGACAGCCGACCTCGACCGGCGCTCCCCACAGTGCCGCGACCCGGCAGGCGGTCTCCTCGACGGCCGGCCGGGCCCGTACGTCGCTGGAGCCGGCCGCCGCCAGGACCACCGTATCGTCGGTGCCCGCACCGCAGCCACGCAGCCGGTCGACGAGGACCGCCGCGATCCCGTCGTCGGGGGCCAGCGCCGGTGCCGCGACCGCGCCGGCCGCCGCGACCGCGCGGGCGACGTCGACGTGTACGTGGTATCCGGGCGCCAGCAGCAGCGGCACGACCACGGCCGCCGGGCCGGCCCTGTCCAGCACGGCGCCGAGGTCCGGGGCCTGGACGTCGACGAACGCCTCGCGGACGTCGAGGTCGGGTCGGCGCCGGCGGACCGCGCCGACCAGCGCCCGGATCGCGGCCTGCCCACGCGGATCCCGGGTCCCGTGGCTGACGGCCACCAGCGGGCGGCTCACACCCCCGCCCCGTTCCGCCCGCTCACGACGGAACCGCCAGCCGGTATCCGCGCTTGACGACGGTCTGTACGACGTCCCGGCCGACGATGTCACGCAGCCGGCCGACCGCCATCTCCACCGTGTGCGGGTCGCTGGAACCACCCGGCAGGTCGGCGAGCAACTCCTCGCGGGACCGCACGGCGCCGGGCCGCTCGGCCAGCGACCGCAGCAGGCAGAGGCCGCCCGGCGACACGGGAAGCACCCGGTGGTCCAGGGTCGCCGCGGTGGCCCGGATCCGCAGCCGCCCGGCCGGGGTGCCGATGCTGTCGGAGTCGTCGCCGAGCCGCATGATGATCGCCCGGACGAGCGCGCCGAGCCGGGCCCGCTCTGGGACGATCGGCTCCAGTCCGGCCGTACGCAGCGGTTCGGCGGTCACGTTGCCGACCGACGCGAAGACCGTACGCCCGGCCGCGCCGACCGCGACGACCTGCGCCGAAACCTCCTGCTCGCGTACCGCCCGCAGCCAGGCCGCCGCGCCCGGGGCCGAGGTGAACGCCACCGCGTCGTAGCCGCCGGCGGCCGTCTCGCGCACCGAATGCTGCACCGCGGTCGGGTCCGGCGGCGCACCCCACCGGTAGACGACCAGCCCGGTCGTGGCCGCCCCGGCCGCCGTCAGCCGCTCCTCCAGCCCGTCGTCGCCGGCCCCGTGATGCTGTACGACGACCCGCTGCCCGCCGATCCCCTCGGCGGACAGGAAGTCGCCGATCTCGGCCGACGTCTCCGACTCGGCGACCCAGTCCGGCGTCAGCCCCGCCGCCTGCAGGGCGCCCCGGGCCTTCGGCCCGCGCGCGATGAGCCGGCTGCGGGACAGCGCCTTGACCAGCTCCTCGCCGAGTTCGGAGGTCTCGGCCACGTCCAGCCAGCTCCGGAACCCGATGCCGGTGGTGACGACGACGATGTCGGCCGGGGCGGCGATGAACTCGCGGGTCCGGTCGAGGACCGTCGCCTCGTCGATGTGCGACTCCACCCCGATCGACGCGGCGATCGTCACCGAGGCGCCCCGCCGCTGCAACGCCGAGGCCAGCTCGTCGGCGCGGCGCTGCGCCGTGACGAGGACGCGGGTCCCGGCCAGCACCGGCCCGAGCCCGGTCACGGTGCCACCTCGCTGCGCTCGGCGTCATCGTGACGACAACCGAGCCAACCGGTTCCCTCGCTCCGCTCGCTCACGGTGCCCCCTCGTTGCGCTCGGCGTCACCGTGACGACAACCGAGCCAACCGGTTCCCTCGCTCCGCTCGCTCACGGTGCCACCTCGCTGCGGTCGGTCACGGCCGCACCTCCACCCAGCCGTCGGTGACCCGGGCCGGCCAGACCCGGAGCCGGACCGTCGGATCGTCCAGGCACTCGCCGGTGCCCAGGTCGAAGACCTGCTTGTGCATCGGCGACGCGACCGTCGGCCGCTCCCCGCGCGTACCCACCAGCCCGCGCGCCATCACGTTCGCGCCGCTGAACGGGTCGCGGTGCGCGACCGCGTGGACCCGGCCGGTGTCGGCGAGCAGGAAGACGGCCACCTGCTCGTCGTCGACCAGCGCCGCCCTCCCCCGGTCCGGTACGAGATCACCGACCGCACACACCCGCCGCCAGCCGATCGCCCCGCTCACCGCGCCACCTCGCTCGCTCACAGGACGCCCGCCGTCCGGACCGGCAGCGAGCCGCCGGCGATCAGGACCGCGCGTTCGGCCCGGGTCGCGGGCCGCTTCTGGCCCCTTTCCCGTACGTACGCCAGATCCGGGTCGGGTTCGTCGGCGGCGTTGACGAACGAGCTGAAGCCGCGCAGCTTCTCCGGGTCCCGCAGCGTCGCCGCCCACTCGTCCTCGTAGCCGCCGACGTGGGCGCTCATCGCGGCGTCGAGGTCGGCGGCGATGCCGAGGCTGTCGTCGAAGACGACGGCGCGTACGGCGTCGACCCCGCCCTCGACCGACTCCAGCCAGGGTGCGGTCCGTTGCAGCCGGTCGGCGGTACGGATGTAGTAGATGAGGAAGCGGTCGATGGCCTGGACCAGGTCTTCGGTCGACAGGTCCTCGGCGAAGAGGACGGCGTGCCGGGGCGTGAAGCCGCCGTTGCCGCCGACGTAGAGGTTCCAGCCCCGGTCGGTGGCGATGACGCCGACGTCCTTGCCGCGCGCCTCGGCGCACTCCCGGGCGCAGCCGGAGACACCGAGCTTCAGCTTGTGCGGGGAGCGCAGCCCCCGGTAGCGCAGTTCGAGCGCGATCGCGAGGCCGACGGAGTCCTGTACGCCGTACCGGCACCAGCTCTGGCCGACGCACGACTTCACCGTGCGCAGCGACTTGCCGTACGCGTGGCCGGACTCGAACCCGGCGTCGACGAGCCGGGACCAGATCGCCGGCAGTTGCTCGATCCGCGCCCCGAACAGGTCGATCCGCTGCCCGCCGGTGATCTTCGTGTAGAGGTCGAAGTCGCGGGCCACCTCACCGATCGCGATCAGGCCCTCCGGGGTGATCTCACCGCCGGGGATACGGGGCACGACCGAGTAGGTGCCGTCCTTCTGGAGGTTGGCCATCACGTGGTCGTTGGTGTCCTGCAACGCGGCGTTCTCGCCGTCGAGCACGTGCCCGTGCCCGAGCGAGGCCAGGATCGAGGCCGCGACCGGCCGGCAGATGTCGCAGCCACGTCCCTGGCCGTGCCGGTCGAGCAGTTCGCTGAACGTGGTGATGCCGCTGACCCGCACGATGTCGAACAGTTGCGCCCGGCTGTGGGCGAAGTGTTCGCACAGGTTGTCGCTCACCTCGACGCCGGCCCGGGCCAGTTCGGCGTTCAGCAGCCGCTTGACCAGCGGCACACAGGACCCGCAGCTGGTGCCGGCCTTCGTGCACGCCTTCACCCCGGCCAGGTCGGTGCAGCCCTGGTCGGTCACCGCGCAGCGGATCGTGCCGGCGGTGACGTTGTTGCACGAGCAGACGGTGGCCGCGTCCGGCAGCTCCGTCGACGAGGGCGGCTCGACCCCGTCCGGCAGCAGCCAGCCGGTCGGGTCGCCGCCCAGCGAGCCGCCGACCAGCGGCCGCAGGCCCGTGTACGCCGACGCGTCGCCGACCAGCATCCCGCCGAGCAGGGTCGACGCGTCGTCGCTGAGGACGAGCTTCTTGTAGACGCCGGCGACCGGGTCGGCGTACACGACCTCCAGGCTGCCGGCGGTGGCCGCGAACGCGTCGCCGAAGCTGGCGACGTCGACGCCGAGGAGTTTCAGCTTCGTGGAGAGGTCGGCGCCGGTGAAGGTGGCCGCGCCGCCCATCAGCCGGTCGGCGACGACCTCGGCCATCGCGTACCCGGGTCCGACCAGGCCCCAGACCCGGCCGGCGACGTGGGCGACCTCGCCGACGGCGAAGACGTCGGGGTCGCTGGTGCGGCAGTCGGGTCCGGCGACGACGCCGCCGCGCTCGTGTACGGCGAGTCCGGCGGCGCGGGCCAGTTCGTCGCGGGGCCGTACGCCGGTGGCGAAGACGACCACGTCGACCCCGACGGCGTCGCCGTCGGCGAAGACCATCCGGGCTACGGTGCCGTCCCGGCCGGCCTTCACGGCCGACGTCGCGGTCGAGGTACGGACCGTCACGTCGAGTCCTTCGACGATGCGCCGCAGTGCGGCACCGCCGCCCTGGTCGAGCTGCACCGGCATGAGCCGGTCGGCGAACTCGACGACGGTCGTCGCGGCGCCGAGCGCGGTGAGCGCCCCGGCGGCCTCCAGCCCGAGCAGGCCGCCGCCGACCACCGCGCCGCGCACCGGCCGGCCGAGCTGCTCCTGCCGGCGCAGCACCCAGGTGCGCAGACCCGCGACGTCGTCGACGGTCCGGTAGACGAAACAGCCGGGCAGGTCGCTGCCCTCGACCGGCGGGACCGTGGCGTAGGAGCCGGTGGCGAGCACGAGGGCGTCGTAGTCGTGCGCGGTGCCGCGGGCGGTGACCGTACGCCGGGCCGGGTCGACCGCGGTCACCGGTGTGTCGCGGTGCAGCCGGACCCCGGGCCGGGTCCACAGACCGGGGTCGCCGAGCAGCAGGTTGTCCGGGTCCAGGTCGGCGAAGTACGAGGTCAGGGCCACCCGGTCGTACGGGCGGCGGCTCTCCTCGCCGAAGACCGCGATGTCCCACTCCGTGTCGGCGCCGCGTTCGACCAGTGCCTCGACCAGGCGCTGTGCGACCATGCCCGCTCCGGCCACGACGAGCCGCTTCCTTGCCGTCATGGGTCAGACCGTAGGGATCAGGGGTTTCATGTCTTCGCTCCCGCTGTTACCGGCCAACGACGGTTGCCTCACGCGGCGAGCCGGCTGGCTGTGAGGGGTGGATCGGACCGCTCCAGCCAACGCGCGATCCCGCACACCAGCTCGCGGCAGCCGCCGCAGCCGCTGGTGGCCCGGGTGTCCGCCACCAGCGCGTCGACCGACGTGCACCCGTCCGACCAGGCGTGGACGAGGTCGCCCTTGGTGACGCCGTTGCAGCGGCAGACGGTGGTGGACGAGGGCATCGTCGTCGGCGACGGGTTGGCCTCGCGCGGGGCGTCGGCGAGCAGGAGCGCGAGCGGGTCGGGCGGCACGATGCCGGGGCGGTCGTACTGGCTGGCCAGCCGCGCCGCCATCTCCGGTGCGCCGACACAGGTCAGCCCGACCAGGGTGCCGGCGCGGACGACCACCTCGACGTGGCGGCGGGCCCGACGGTCGTCGAGCACCAGCACCCGGTCGGCGTCGCGGGCCGTCGAGGCGCGTACGCCCATCGTCACCACGCTCATCCCGACCGCCTTGAGCCGCATCGTCGCGCCCTCGATCGGGATGGGCCCGACCGGTTCGCCGCGCAGCAGCCGGCGGGCGAGGGCGCGGGCCTGGGCCCAGCCGGGCGCGATCAGGCCGCTGACGCCGTCCGGGGTCTGCGCGCAGTCGCCGATCGCGGACACGTGCGGGTCGCCGGTACGCAACTGCGCGTCGACGACGATCCCCCGGTCGGTCGGCAGCCCGGCGCGGGCGGCGAGGTCGGTGTCGGGGATGGCGCCGCAGGCCAGGACGAGCAGGTCGCAGTCGACCCGCCGGCCGTCGGCCAGCCGTACGGCGGTGACGTGGCCGCCGTCGGCCTCGACCGCGACGAGTTCGGCGTCGCTGACGAAGCCGATGCCGAGGTCGCCGGCGGTGCGGGCGACGATCTCGCCGACCGGCTCGTCGAGGTCGCGGTTCAGCATCGCGGACTCCGGGGCCAGCAGGCTGACGGCGGTGCCGCGGTGCCGCAGCGCGCAGGCGACCTCGACGCCGAGCGGGCCGGCCCCGACGACGATCGCGTGCCGGGCGTTGAGCGCGGCGGCCGAGATGTCCCGGACGTCGTCGACCCGCCGCACCGCGTACGCCCCGCCGGGCAGCCCGTCACGCAGTCCCGGCACGTGGGGAATCCGGGGCCGGGCGCCGGTGCACAGGACCAGGTGGTCGTAGCCGATCCGGTCGGTGTCAGTGACGACCTCGCGGCGGGCCGGGTCGATGGCGCGGACGGGTGCGTCGAGGCGTACCCGGACCCGGTCCGGGTCGAGCCGGGGCAGCTCGATCCCGGCCAGGTCGATCCGGCCGGCGAGGAGTTCCGACAGCATGACCCGGTTGTACGGCTCGTGTGCCTCGTCGCCGAGCAGAATCACGTGGAGGTCTTCACCGGCCCCGATGCCAGCGGCCCGGGAGGCACCGGCCCCGGCGGCGCGGACGAGTTCGTCGGCGAGCCGGTGGCCGACCATGCCGGCGCCGACGATCACGATCCTCACCGCGGCACCTCCCCTGTCGCGCCGTCGGCGACCTCGACCCGGACGGCGCAGACCTTGAACTCCGGCATCCCGGAGACCGGGTCGGTCGCGTCGTTGGTCAGGGCGTTGACCAGGCCGGCGTCGGCGAAGTGGAACGGGACGAAGACGGTGTCGGGCCGGATGTCGGGGCTGATCCGGGCCGGCGCCACCATCGAGCCGCGGTCGGAGGTGAGCCGCAGGTCCACCGCCGCGTCGATCCCGAGCCGGTTGGCGAGGTTGGGGTGGATCTCGACGTACGCGTGGGGTTGGGAGTCGTTGAGCCGGGCGACCCGGCGGGTCTGCGCACCGGACTGGTAGTGCTGGAGCAGCCGGCCGGTGACGAGGTAGACGGGGGCGTCGGCGCGTACGTCGTCGGCGGGGCCGACCGCACGTACCGGCACCATGCGGGCCCGGCCGGTCGGGGTCGGGAACCCGTCCCGGAACAGGCGCGGGGTGCCCGGATGGGTCTCGTCGGGGCAGGGCCAGTAAAGCGCCTCCCCCGCGTCGAGCCGGGTGTAGCTGATGCCCGCGTAGTCGGCGCGCCCGCCGGCGCTGGCCCGGCGCAGCTCGTCGAAGACCTCGCGGGGTTCGGTCGACCACGTTCCGGGGGCCGCCAGCCGGCCGGCCAGATCGGCGAAGATCTCCAGTTCGGAGCGTACGTCGGGTGGCGGGTCGACGGCCTTGCGGCGGCGCAGCACCCGTCCTTCGAGGTTGGTCATGGTGCCCTCCTCCTCGGCCCACTGGGTGACCGGCAGGACGTAGTGGGCGAGCCGGGCCGTCTCCGACGGCACCAGGTCGCAGACGACGACGAGGTCCAGCGCCTCGATCCGGCGGCGGACCGCCGCGGCGTCCGGCGCGCTGACGACGATGTTGCTGCCGTGCACGAACAGCGCCCGTGGCCCGCCCGGGGCGCCGAGCATCGACAGCAGTTCGACGGCCGGCACGCCCTTGCCGGGGATCAGGTCGGGGTCGACGCCCCAGACCTGGGCCACGTGGGTGCGGGTCGCCGGGTCGTCGATCATCCGGTAGCCGGGCAACTGGTCGGACTTCTGGCCGTGTTCGCGGCCGCCCTGCCCGTTGCCCTGGCCGGTGATCGCGCCGTACCCGCCCCGCCCGGCCCCGACGGCGCCGAGCGCCAGCGCGATGTTGATCGCGGCGGTGACCGTGTCGGTGCCGTCGACGTGCTGCTCGACACCGCGCCCGGTCAACACGAAGACACCGCGACCGCCCCGGTGGGCGGCGGCGTCGGCGAGCAGCGCCGCGACCCGGCGCAGTTGCGGCTCGGCGACGCCGGTGACGTCCGCGACCCGCTCCGGCCACCACTCGGCCACACTGCGGCGTACCCCGTCGAGGCCGTCGACCCGGTCCCGCAGGTAGGCCAGGTCGGCGAGCCCGCCCCCGAGCACAAGGTGCAGGAGCCCGAGCAGCAGTACGAGGTCGGTGCCGGGCCGGGGCTGCAGGTGCTCGCCGGCGCCGTCGTCGGTCAGCCGGGCGGTCGACGAGCGGCGCGGGTCGACGACGACGAGGCCGCCCCGTTCGCGGACCGGGCCGAGGTGCTGGACGGCGGGCGGCATGGTGTCGGCCAGGTTGCTGCCGAGCAGCAGGACGGCGTCGGCGTCGCGCAGATCGGTCAGCGGGAACGGCAGTCCACGGTCGACACCGAGCGCCCGGTTCCCGGCCGCCGCGGCCGACGACATGCAGAACCGTCCGTTGTAGTCGATGAGCCGGGTCCGCAACGCCAGCCGGGCGAACTTGCCGAGCTGGTACGCCTTCTCGTTGGTCAGCCCGCCGCCGCCGAAGACGGCGACGGCGTCCGGGCCGTACGTCGCGCGCAGCGCGCCGACTCGGGCGGCGATGTCGTCCAGTGCCTCGTCCCAGCCGACCGGCTCGAATCCCGACGCGGTGCGGCGCAGTGGTGTCGTGAGGCGGTCCGGCACCCGCAGCAGCTCGGTGCTCGTCCACCCCTTCTGGCACATTCCACCGTTGTTGGTGGGAAATGCCCGGGGTTCGGCGGCCAGCGGCTCACCGTGCAGCCGCTGGGCGCACTGGAGCGCGCAGTACGGACAGTGCGTCTCAGTGCCCTCGCCGCGCTCGGTCACGGCGCCGCGCCCGGTCACACGCCCGCCTTCGCCATCTCGGTGCTCCGGCGCAGGTAGAACCACCAGGTGACGACGATCATCACCGCGTAGATACCGACGTACACGAACAGGGCCGGCTCGATCGACCCGAACGCCGACGTCGACCATCCGTACGTCCTCGGCACCAGGAACCCGCCGTACGCGCCGACCGCCGAGATGATCCCGATCGCTGCGGCGGCCTGGCGTTTCATCGTCGCGGTGGCGGCGGCGTCGGCCGGGTCCACACCGTGCCGGAAGATCGCCGGGATCATCCGGTACGTCGAGCCGTTGCCGACCCCGGTCGCCAGGAACAGCACCATGAAGCAGGCCAGGAACAGCCCGAAGCTGCCCACCCGCAGCGCGCCCACCACACCGAGCACGCCGAGCCCCATCGCCAGGAAGCTGGCGGCGGTCACCACCCCGCCGCCGACCCGGTCGGCGAGCCGGCCGCCGATCGGCCGCACCAGCGATCCGACCAGGGCGCCCAGGAACGCGTACGTCGTCACGTTCACCTCGGGGAACTGGCCCTTGATCAGCAGCGGGAACGCGGCCGCGTAGCCGATGAACGAGCCGAATGTGCCAATGTAGAGGAACGACATCACCCAAGTGTGCAGGCGCTTCGCCGCCACGACACTGGAGCCGAAGTCGGTCCGGGCCACCGACAGGTTGTCCATGTAGCGCCAGGCCAGGAAAGCGGACAGCAGCGCGAGCGGCACCCACATCCAGCCGGCCCGGGCCAGGTGGATGCCGGCCCCGGCGGTCACGACCGCCGACACCACGAACGGTGCCTGCACCACCGCCACCCCGATGTTGCCGCCGGCCGCGTTCAGGCCGAGCGCCCAGCCCTTGTCCTTTTCGGGATAGAAGTACGAGATGTTCGTCATCGACGAGGCGAAGTTGCCGCCGCCGACGCCGGCCAGTGCCGCGACGAACAGCATCGTCCCGAACGACGTACCCGGGTCGGAGACCGCGAACGCCAGCGCGACGCACGGCACCACCAGGACCAGCGCGGACACGATCGTCCAGTTCCGGCCGCCGAACTTCGGCACCGCGAACGTGTACGGCAGCCGCAGCGTCGCCCCGACCAGGTTCGGGATCGCGACCAGCCAGAACAGTTGGCTCTCGGTGAACGCGAACCCGACGCTGTTCAGGTTGACCGCGACGATGCTCCAGATCACCCAGACCGAGAAACCCAGGTGCTCGGCGAAGATCGACAGGACGAGGTTGCGGCGGGCGACCCGCCGGCCGGTCGATGCCCAGAATGCGGGATCTTCCGGCTCCCAGTGGTCGATCCAGCGGCCGGTACGGCGGGACGGGGTGCGGTCGGTCGTGTCGGGGCGGACAGCGGTCGGGAAGGCCATGGCTGCTCCGTGGTCGACGACCCGGCCAGCGCCGGATCTGGTGACCGCGAAGCTTAGAACAGGCTGTTTCGGACTCCGCGCCTTCGCTGTGCGGAGCCCGTAACGCTTTCTTCACACGGTCGACGGGGCGGGTGTGAGATCGGCCGAGGCCGGATTGTGCTCGTCTGCCGCCGGCCCGGAACCTAGGATGACCTGGCCAGCACCTCGCCGTACCGGTAACCGGCCATCCGCCGGCGGGCGGTAGCCTGCTGGCGCGGCACAGGCGCCCGTAGCTCAGCGGATAGAGCAGGAGACTTCTAATCTCAAGGCCGCAGGTTCGAATCCTGCCGGGCGCGCCCTCGTCTCGCGAGACGATCGGCCTCGATCGTCTGCGGTTCCGGCACTCGACACGCCGTACCAGGACTGCCTGAACCGCAGACGATCACCACCTCAGAGCACCGAGAAGCCCGCCGGGAGTCCGGAGCGGCCGGTGGCGGCGAGCAGCAACGGCCCGGCCAGCCCGTCGGTGGCGGCGATGTCGGCGACGACGCGCAGTGCCTGGGCGGCGGCCGCCGGGGGCAACCCCGCCGGCAGGTCCAGTGCGGTGGCGAGGTCCGCCGTGTGGGCGGTCAGCTCGAACGTACGGGTCGGCAGGTAGTCGCCGAGCCGCATGCCGCCGGCGATCGTGGTCACCGGTTCCGTACCGTCGCATCCCTCGACGAGCGGCAGCACCCGGGCGGCGATCTCCGCCACCGCGGCCGCCGGGTCGGCACCGAGGGCGGCCCCGGCGTCACGCCCCCGGGCCGCGACGTCCGGGCCGGCGGCGGCGGTCCGGATGGCGCGGAAGTAGTCGGCGGCGGAGCCGACCTCGACGGTCGCCGCCGGTCTGGCGAGGTACGACTCGACCGTCAGCAGGGAGCGGCTGGTGTGGCCGACGAGGGCGCGTACGTCCCACTCGCCGAGCCCGGGCCGGTCCCACCGGTCGCCGACGAGGGCGGCGGTACGGACGAAGCACTCCGCCGCGTCGGCGAACGCCCGACGCGAGTCGTCCCACGGGTACGTCATGGCCGTGAGGCTAGCCGTGCCGGTACGGCCGCCAGGACCGGTGTCCGGGCCGCACGCGGATTGGGTGCCCGGGCAGGTATTGCTGTCGTGGCCCACAGCGAATTCGGCGTATCCACACTGAATTCGCTGCCAGCCACAACAGGGGTATGCCGCCGGGACGCTTCGGACCTGGCCGAGCGACTGCTCGCGGGGAGGAGACATCCATACATGCCCCGAAGAAGGCGGTCTTGTAACGATTCGATCATGAATGGCGGTCAGCGATCGAGTGAATCCCCTGTGTACCGGCCGTATGGCTGATGTTGCCAGATATGACGGGCGGCCTAGCGTCGGAGGACTCCCTGAAAGATCCACACCGGCGCGTGTGCCGCGCGCCGGGGCAGAAGGAGACGACAACTTGAGATTCCCTCCGACACCTACCGGCCGGGGCCGGCGCGGGCGGGTCGCCGGCGCACTGACCGCCGTACTGGCGGTGGCCCTGCTGCCGGCGCTGAGCCCGACCGGGGCGACCGCCGCGCCGCCGCCCGCCCCGACCGGGCCGTGGCACAAGGTGGACGGTGCGCCCGCCGCCGCCCGCGGCGGGCAGCCCGCCGACATCCAGGCCACGAAGCTGGCCGCGTACACCCTCGACCGCGACATGATCGCCGGCCAGCTCGAGCGGGCACCCGACGAGTCCGCCCGGGCCGCCACGCAGCAGGCGCCGCTGGTCCTGACCGTGCCCGCCCCCGACGGCAAGCTGCAGCGGTTCGAGGTCGTCGACTCGCCGGTCATGGAAGAGGGGCTGGCGGCCAAGCACCCGGACATCAAGACGTACGCCGGTAAGGGTCTCGACGACGCGACGGCGACGATCCGCGCCGACCTGACGCCGCTCGGCTTCCACGCGTCGGTCCGCTCGTCGGACGGCCCCTGGTACGTCGACCCGTACTTCCGGGACCAGAGCGTCTACGCCAGCTACTACGCCCACGACCTGGTCAACACCAAGGGCCCGCTGGTCGAGCGCGAGGACGTCGGGCACATGCACCACGACCTCGAGGACGAGATCACCGGACTCCAGCAGGACTCCGAGGTCGGGCCGAAGGTGAAGCTGCGCACCTACCGGCTGGCCCTGGTCACCGACCCGTCGTACGCGAACTACTTCGGCGCGGACAACGTGACCGCCGCCAAGGTGACGCTGATCAACCGGGTGACCCAGATCTACGAGGACGAGACCGCGATCCGGCTCGTGCTGATCAACGACACCGACAAGACGAACCTGAACACGGTCGAGATGGCCGCCGGACCGAACGGGCCGTGTGGCGCCTCGCCGTGCTACACCGAGGCGCAGCTGACCGGCTGCACCGGCGGCACGCTGAACCGCAACCGGATCGTCCTCGGCCAGCTCGTCGGCGCCAGCAACTACGACGTCGGGCACATCGGCTTCGGCCTGCCCGGTGGCGGCGTCGCCGGCCTCGGCGTGGTCGGCGGCGACGGCAAGGCCCGTGGCTGCACCGGCCTGCCGAACCCGATCGGTGACTACTTCGCGGTCGACTACGTGGCGCACGAGATCGGCCACCAGTTCGCCGGTAACCACACCTTCAACGGCACCCAGTGGAACTGCTCCGGCGGCAACCGCAGCGCCACGAACTCGTACGAGCCGGGCAGCGGTTCGTCGATCATGGCGTACGCCGGCATCTGCCAGCAGGACAACCTGCAGCCGCACAGCGACCCGTACTGGTCGCAGCGCACCTTCTTCGAGATCACCACGTTCATCAACTCGGCCCGGCCGGCGATCAACGAGGTGCAGACGGTCTCGCTGCGGGACTTCGACACCGACGGCGACTCGTTCAGCATCCGCTACCGCAACCAGCTCTCGGCGCCGATCGTGCGCGGCACCAACTACACGACCGCCGGCATCAAGGCCGCGATCGAGGGCATCGCCAGCTGGCCGGCCGGCGCCACCGTCACCGTCGCGGCGTTCGGCGGCAGCGGCGCGCTCAACGACTACGGCTTCCAGGTCACCTTCAACGGCGGCCCGCTGGCGCAGACCAACGTGACGTCGCTGACCCTGGGCAACCTCAACGGGGTCACCGGCTTCGTCGGCGAGACCGCCAAGGGCGGCCCGGTCGACAACGGCGGCTGGAAGATCGAGGAGACCGCCAACCACGCCCCGGTCGTCACCGTGCCGGAGACGTACACGATCCCGGTCCGGACGCCGTTCGCCCTGACCGGCAGCGCGACCGACGCCGACGGCGA
Source organism: Polymorphospora sp. NPDC050346 (assembly GCF_040655695.1). Taxonomy (NCBI): domain Bacteria; kingdom Bacillati; phylum Actinomycetota; class Actinomycetes; order Micromonosporales; family Micromonosporaceae; genus Polymorphospora; species Polymorphospora sp. NPDC050346. Next base: position 65,727 of record NZ_JBFAKM010000039.1, read on the forward strand.
CGCCCTCACCTACCTGTGGGAGCAGAACGACCGCGGCGGCATCAGCGGTGGCAGCAGCGCCGGCACCGGCCTGGTCGACAACGTCAAGACCAACGGCCCGCTGTTCCGGGTCTTCGGCGAGGCGGCCATCGTCAGCGACTCCGACACCCAGCAGTACCACTCGCCGGGGCTGAACGCGGTCGACAACAACCCGACCCGGGTCTTCCCCGACGTCAAGCAGATCCTGGTCAACAACACCAACGCCAAGACCGGCGCCTGCCCGGCCGCGCCGGCACCGCCGGCCAGTGGCAGCGCCTCGAACGTGCCGGCGGCGCTGGTGGACTGCTACTCGGAGTTCCTGCCGACCGCGGACTGGGTCGGCTACGACAACGACCGGACGATGCACTTCAAGCTCACCGCCCGGGACACCCGGCCGGGTGGCGGCGGTGTCGGCAGCGCGCAGACCGCGCTGGTGCTCGCCCCGGAGGCCGGACCGTTCCTGGTCACCTCGCAGGTGACCCCGTCGTTCCTGCTCGGCGGCTCGTCCCAGACGATCACCTGGGACGTGGCCAACACCAACGCCGCCCCGGTCAACGCGGCCAACGTGAAGATCTCGCTGTCGGTCGACGGCGCGAAGACCTTCCCGTACGTGCTGGCGGAGTCGACGGCCAACAACGGCAGCGCGACCGTGACGCTGCCGAACATCACCACGACCACCGCCCGGATCAAGATCGAGGCGATCGGCAACGTCTTCTTCGACCTCAACGACGCGGACATCCGCATCGACCAGGTCCAGGGGGCGGAGGTCACCTACACCGGCGACACGCTGGCGTACGCGACCGACGGGGCCGGCTCGGCCCAGGTGATGCTCCAGGCGAAGGTGACCGGCGAGTCCGGTGACGTCCGCGGTACGCCCGCCACCTTCAAGGCGGGCGACAGCACGCTGTGCAGCACCGAGGTCAAGCTCGTGGCGTCCGACGTGACCGGCGGCTCCGCCGGCTGCGTGGCCACGCTGCCGATCGGCACGACCGAGGTGACCGCGGTGGTCGCCGGCCGCTACAACGGCACCGCCACCGGCACCGTCAAGGTCGTGGCCCCGAGCGGGGTCCTGTTCAACGGCACGGGCTACGTCAAGGGCGGCCGTACGGCCGGCGCCTACCCGCTCGACGACGACCACCGGATCGAGCTGAACCTGGACGCCAAGTTCAACAACACCAGCGGCAAGCTGGTCGGTAAGGTCCTGGTCGGCTACCGCTCGGGTGACAAGCGGTACAAGTTCCAGGGCTCCGAGCTGCTGTCCTACGGCGCGGAGAAGGGGCGGACCTCCCGGGTCGCGCAGGCACGCTACAACGTGTCGCTGTTCGACCTGTCCACCCCGCAGAACCCGGTCGAGGTCGCGACCGGGCTGACCCTGCGGGTCGCCGCGACCGACAACGGCGGTCCCGGCCGTCGCGACACCGTGTCGATCACGGTGTGGGACGGGGAGCGCCTGCTGTTCTCGTCCGACTGGAACGGCACGGTGAGTGAGGAGATCAACCTGACCGCCTCCGGCGGTGACCTCGTCATCAGCTGAGCTGTCGGCAAGGTGGGGGCCGGCGGCTACGTGCTCACCCGGCCGGCGGAGCAGATCACGGTGCTCGACGTCGTCGA